>NZ_JBWLUY010000004.1:0-458962 GCF_057784295.1 Mesorhizobium sp. CNPSo 4688 | reverse complement strand
ATCGGCGACCTGCCCGGCGCTCATGTAGCCGTCCGGGTCGTCGCCCTGGTATGGGTAGTCGGGGAGCCGCGCCATCCAGTTGGGCGTGAGCAAGCGCAGCGAATCCCAGCGTTCCGTGCGCCAGCTATTCGCGACCTCGCCTCGCTCGAGAACCACATGTCTGAGCGAGTGCTGCCCCAGCAGATAGCTTATCGCCAGGCCTGAGTGACCGGCACCGATGACGACGACGTCAACGGTGCCGGCGATCCCGCGCGATGCGCTTTTGCTCATCAGGACTTGCTCGAGGTGACCGTTACATCGGTCGGGTTGGTGATCACGTCAAAGACGGCTGAGCGCTTCTGCGACTGCGCGACGAGAGCGGCGATGTCTTCCGCGCTGGCGTCCGCGTCAATATCGTAGTGCACTTTGATGCCGTCGAAGCCGTTGCGCACGTCCGGATCGATGCCGAGGATGCCCTGGATATTCATGCCCGCTTCGAGCGTGGCCTTGACCGAGTGGAGCTGGATGTTGCGATTTTGCGCAACAGCCGCGATGCCCGCGGTCAGGCAGCCTGCCAGGCCGACCAGCACAAACTCGACGGGTGTCGCCCCCTTGTCCTCGGACGCAAAGATTTCCGGATGATCGGACTCGAACTTGTAGGTCTGGCGATGCTTCTGTTCTGCGCCCAGGCCGAAGAATCCGTCCACGGTAGCTCGGTTGTGGGTTCCCTTGACCCACTCACTCGTCGCGCGCCACTTGAACCCTGCGGCCTCGGGGGCATCCTTCAGTGCCTCGCGGGCGCCAAGCAGGGCGGCTACGTTGACACCATTGGTAACGGTTTCCGTGTGTTTGGTCATATGTCGTACTCCTGTTGATAAATGAGGGTCCGACTTTTCAGCGGACGCATTGTCTTCCCACGGACGTATTGTACGCAGCATGGGAGTGGGCGTGGGATCGCCTGGCTTCGCTCAGAGAATCCGGCCCCAGCTGTTGGATGAGAGCCTTTTCTGGCGCGGCGTAACCGGCCAGCCAATATCCTTTTGAATTTCCAATGGCAGGCTGTTCAGAACGCGTTCGGATTTTCGTGCTTCACGGGCGTTTTTGATGGCCGCCCCGTAACGCGCGACCGTTTCAAACATGGACATGTTCTTCTCCTGTAGAGCTTTCGGTGTCTCAGGCTATGCCAACGCAGCCACTCAACAGTCTGTTAAATGCTCCACATCTGTATCTGCAAGGTTGCACCGAAACCGACGTTCGGTAACAAAATCGCAGATGAACTACGCGAGGGATTTTGGCTACGGGTGGCTGGACACGAAGGCGGCGACGAAGAGGCGGATACGCGCCACCAACTCAGAGGGCCGGACCCAACCGGACGGGGCTTCCATCATAGAAGCGCGACAGCCGAAAGCGGCTGAGGTCGTGCCCGGTCTCGTTTCCCGCGATCATGTCGGCAACGACGCGGCCGATCCCAGGCCCGATACCGAAGCCGTGGCCGCTCATTCCCGTCGCGACGAAAAGGCCGCCGACTGCCTCTACTCGATCCACGACAGGGACGACGTCGGGCATGGCGTCGATCATGCCGCCCCAGCCTGCCTTCAGGCGAACCGTCTCGAACTGCGGAAAGAGGTGCTTGAACTTGCGTTCTATCGAACGCAGACGGGCCCGTTCAGGGGCCGGGCTGAGCACACGCATTCTCTCGAAAGGGCTGCGCGTATCCGGCGCCCAATCGCGCGGCGTCGACCAGGCATCGGGGTAACCTGACGGCGCGAACGGAAAGTAGCGTGTTCCCAGCGGATTGTCCCTGAGGGCCGGAAGGTATTTGGTGGCGTGACGGAATGCGTCCGGCCCCACGTAGTGCAAATGGCTGCCGCCCGCGGCGAGCGTGTAGCCGCCATCCTGCCGGCGCCTGAAAGCGATGTGTTCGTCAGTCGCCGCACCTGCATAGATCTCGGGCAAGGGATCCGTTGCGGCTACGGTTACCCTGACGCTGAGCTGGGGGATGGAGACGCCGTGTCTTCTTAGGAATAGGGACGACCAGGCGCCTCCGGCGACCAGTACGGTTGAGGCCTCGATATACCCCGCCTCGGTCCACAACCCTTTGACCCTGCCGGCCGAGATCTCGAGGGTTCGCGCTGCGCAATTCTCTACGATTTTGACACCCTTTCGGACGGCAAGCCGGGCAAGCGCCGGCACCGCCAGCCAGGGCTCAGCACGCATGTCGGACGGCGTCGTCATCGCGCCCTTGAATGTGCGCGACATGCCTTTGATGAGCTTCGCAGTTTCGCCACCGTCCAGGAGGCGCGTGTCGAGCGCATGGATCGCGGCGATCCTCATGAACGCTTCAAAGCCGGCCATGTCCTTGTCGGTGTTCGCCAGATAGGTCACGCCTGTCCGGGTCAACCCGATGTCTTCGCCGCACTCCTCAGCCAGTTGCCGCCACAGGCGAATAGCCTCGATGACGATGGGTAGCTCGTCGGCATCTCGTCCCTGCTTCCTGATCCAGCCCCAGTTGCGGGACGATTGCTCTGCCGCAATGCGTCCCTTTTCCAGCAGCGTCACCGGGATGTTCCGCGCCGCAAGGAAAAGCGCTGTCGTTACGCCGATAACACCGCCACCAATGACCACCACCTCCGAACTCTTCGGCGGTGGACCTGGATGCTGGATTGGATCCGTTTCGGAGAACGGGAATGTGGGCAAGTGGCGCACCTGTAGGCTGGTCGATGGCTCTGGCTTACTCGTTGCCACCCCCTAGAAGCCAAATCAAGGACAGGGCCAGGCAGACCGTTGTCCCACGGCCCACAGCTCCGAACTTTCACAGGCCTTCTATGCGGAGTTTATCGACATTGCCGTCTCGACCAGACGCGTCCAGTACGAGACCCCATAGGGAATTGTCGCGTCGTTGAAATCGTATGACGCGTCATGCAAGCTGGCAGTGTCGCCATTGCCGATGAGCGCGATGTTGCCGGGCCGCTCTTCAAGCATGAACGCGAAATCCTCGGACCCCATGAGCTGAGGATGCTCGGCATCAACGGCTTCCATGATGTCGTGCGCGACAGACCACTGGATAGAGGCTCCTGAACTTGACCGTCGCGGCCGCCCCGTAGGACGCGGCAATGCCTTCCGAGATTTCGGTGATGCGCTGCTGCATCATGTCCCTGACCTCGGGATCGAACCAGCGCGCGGTGCCGCGCATCAGCGTTGATTGCGGGATCACCGCTCCTGAACCGCCGCCATTCAATAAGCCGATGTTTATGACCCCGCTCTTCAGCGGATGGACGTTGCGCGCGATGATGGTTTGCAGAGCTATCAAAATGTTGGCAGCGGGGAGTAGCGTGTCGGCGCCCGCCTGCGGACTGGCCGCGTGAGCGCTCTTGCCTTCGATGGTGATGCGAAAGCTGGCCACGGCAGCGCCGAACGGCCCGGTGCGGGTGGCGAAATGGCCGATCGGCAGCCCGGGCTCGTTGTGAAGGGCGAACACTTTCTCGATGCCCCAGCGGCTCATCAACCCGTCATCGCACATGGCTTTCGCGCCGGCGCCGCCCTCTTCCGCAGGCTGAAAGATCAACACCGCCGTGCCATCGAAATTGCGCGTATCCGCGAGCGCCCTCGCGGCGCCCAGCAGCATCGCCGTGTGTCCGTCATGGCCGCACGCATGCATCCTGCCAGGGATCTGCGATGCGTAGGAAAGGCCGGTCGTTTCCTCGATCGGCAGCGCGTCCATGTCGGCGCGCAAACCGATCACTTTGCCGGAGGGCCGGCTTTTTCCCGCAATGACCCCGACGACACCGCTGATGCCGACACCCTCGGTGACGCTGTCGCAGCCAAACGCCCTCAGCTTGTCGGCTACGAACGACGAGGTGCGCGGTAGCTCATATCGGAGTTCGGGATGTGCGTGCAGATCACGGCGCCACGCAATGATCTCGTCGTACATGATCCGCAATCCTTTCGACGGCCTATCGCGTCCTTCGATAATCGCACAGAAGAAGCGGTCCATGAAGGCGTCAGCGGCCGTTGAGACTGTTGGATCTTTAACCCTAACCCGGCGCGCCCGCCACCGAGCCCCTGACCACCAGGTCGACCGGCCAGACCTCACCGCGGGCGCCTTCCTCCAGGCCGGAAATGCGGGCCGCCAACCGCTCGGCGACGCGGGCGCCGGCAAGGCGGATCGACGAGCGTGTCGTCGACAGCGGAACGGAAAAATTTTCCGGCTTCAGCCATGGAAAAACGTCGTCATGGGCAATCAACGACAGGTCGCCGGGAATGGTCAGGCCAAGGTCGCGCACCGCGCGCACGACGCCGAGCGACATGATCAGGCTGGAGCAGGCGATCGCGGTTGGCGGTTCGCTCTGTTCGAGCAGGCGCCGCGCGGCGCGATAGCCGTTCTCCTCGGTCATCGTCACCGAGCAGACATGGCGCTCGCCGAGTGTCAGGCCGCTGGCGGCCAGCGCGCGGCGCATGCCGCGCTCGCGGTGGATGGCGAAGGTCTCGCGGTCGTCGCCATTGATGAGCGCGAGCCGCCGATGACCGAGCTGGACCAGCAGCCGGGCCGCCTCGTGGAAGGCGCCCTCATTGTCGATGTCGGTGAACGGATAGTCGAAATCGAAGCCGTCGCTGCGGCCATGGACGATGAAGGGAATGCCCAGCGTGTTGACCAGCGCCACCCGCCGGTCGGCCGGCCGCGGCGAGGAGATGTAGACGGCGTCGACCTGGCGATTGGCGACGATGCGGCGATAGGTGGTCTCCTGGTCGTCGGCGTCTGCCGGCGACAGAACGAGGTCGAGTTCGTGCGAGCGGGCATAGTCGCCCAGGCCGGAGAGGAACTCGACAAAATGCGGATCGATATCGACCGAGGCGCCGGTCGGCAGAACATAGCCGATCATGCCGGTCTTGCCGGTCGCCAGCCGGCGCGCGCTCGGGTTGGGCCGGTAGCCGTGGCGCTTGGCGGCATCCACCACGCGCCGGCGGGTTTCCTCGTTGACCTCCGGATAGCCGTTCAGCGCACGGCTGACCGTTGTCTGCGACAGAGCCAGCATATGGGAGAGCTGTTTCAGGTTCACTGGGAGGCCTCCAAGCCTCAAAGCGCTTTTAATTTTGGATCCGCACGGACGCCATGACGGGCGCTGCCGAACCATGGGACCATACGCACTGGTCCGGCCAGTTTGAAGCATAATACGCTGCTGCATCGCCAAAAAACTATGCTGCAGTGCACTTTATCAAGTGTTGCAGCCCGAAATTAAATCGGTTAGCCCGCTACCCTCTTGACTTCCGTCGGATTCAATGGCGAGATCAAAAGGACCAAAGCGCTTTGGAAGACTCTTTCGAAAGGTTGCGGTTCCTTTCCGAGTGAGTCACAGTCCTGCGGCGTCGGCGGACGGAATGGAGGTTCCGTCCGGGTGTATGTGACCACTGGGAGGAATACCGATGAAGAAGATGCTTCTGCTTGGCGCCGCGTTTGCAACGCTCGCCCTGAGCCTGCCGGCGCAAGCCGAACTGAAATTCAAGCCGGGTGAAGACAAGCGCTTCAACTGGGCCAACTACGAAGAGCTGAAAAAGGTCGATCTCAAGGGCGAGACGCTGACCATCTTCGGACCCTGGCGCGGCGAGGACGAAGGTCTCATCCGCACGGTTCTCGAGTATTTCCAGGAAGCCACCGGCGCCGAGATCAAATACTCCTCGTCGGAGAATTACGAACAACAGATTGTCATCGACACTCAGGCCGGCAGCCCGCCCAACATCGCCGTGCTGCCGCAGCCGGGCCTGATCCAGGATCTGGCCTCCAAGGGCCTGCTGACGCCGCTCGGCGACGACACCGCCAAATGGGTCAAGGACAATTACGGCGCCGGCCAGTCATGGGTCGACCTCGGCACCTTCAAGGACAAGGACGGCAAGCCGGGCTTCTTCGCCTTCCCCTACAAGGCCGACGTGAAATCGCTGGTCTGGTACTCGCCGGACAATTTCGAGGAAGCCGGCTACAAGGTTCCCAAGACCCAGGAAGAGCTTGCCGACCTCGAGAAGAAGATCATCGCCGACGGCGGCACGCCGTGGTGCATCGGCCTCGGCTCGGGCGGCGCCACCGGCTGGCCGGCGACCGACTGGGTCGAAGATATCATGCTGCGCACCCAGGCGCCTGACGTCTACGACAAGTGGGTGAAGAACGAGATTCCGTTCAACGACCCGGCGGTGGTCAACGCCATCGACATCTTCGGCAAGATCGCCACCGACGACAAGATGGTCGATGGCGGCGCCAAGGCGGTTGCCGCGACCGACTTCCGCGACAGCCCCAAGGGCCTCTTCTCGGTTCCGCCGAAATGCTACCTGCACCATCAGGCCTCGTTCATCCCGACCTTCTTCCCGGAAGGCACCAAGGTGGGCCAGGATGCCGACTTCTTCTACTTCCCGCCCTATGCGTCCAAGCCTGAACTGGGCACGCCCGTGCTCGGCGCCGGTACGCTCGCCATGATCACCAAGGATTCGAAGGGTGCACGCGCCTTCATCGAATTCCTGAAGATGCCGCTGGCGCATGAAATCTGGATGGCCCAGGGCGGCTTCGTGACGCCGCTCAAGTCGGTCAACAAGGATGCCTATGCCAGCGACGCGCTGAAGAAGCAGGGCGAAATCCTCGCCAATGCCTCGACCTTCCGCTTCGACGGTTCGGACCTGATGCCGGGCAAGATCGGTGCCGGCGCCTTCTGGACCGGCATGATCGATCTAGTCGGCGGCAAGTCGGCCCAGGATGTCGCAACCGACATCCAGAAGAGCTGGGACGCGATCAAGTAATCAGCGGCCAAGCAATCAGCGGCTAGTCAGCAGCCGCTCAGGCTGCAGTTCTAGGCCGTCCTCCACAGACTGGATCCGGGCCTTGTTGGTCCGGATCCAACCGGCGCCGTACGCCGGACCGATTTGCGTTCGTTCGTTCCGAATAACTTAAATCGGCGCATTGCCACATCGCCAGGGCTGTTCAAGGCCCGGCCGATCATGCGCAGGGAGAGGGACCCATGGCTGCTCAGATCTTATCGGCCATTTTTGTCATCATCATCGGCGTCGGCGGCTGCGTCGCCTATTTCTGGGGCGCCAACAAGCTGGTCGACCTGATTTTCCCGTCGCGCGGCGTCGCCGGGGCAGCGGCCATCGACAATCTGCGCCGGCAAGGGCTGGTCCGTCCGTGGCTGTTCGTCGGCCCGGCGATGATCATCCTCACCGTCTATCTGATCTATCCTGTGGTGGCGACGCTGTGGCTTTCCTTCTTCGACCGCGGCGGCACCAGTTTCGTTGGCTTCGCCAATTATCAATGGGCGTTCGGCGACCGCGAGTTCCGCAACTCGATCCTCAACAACATCATCTGGCTGGCGGTGGTGCCGGCGGCGTGTACCTTCCTCGGGCTGATCATCGCCGTGCTCACCGACAAGATCTGGTGGGGCACGATCGCCAAGAGCCTGATCTTCCTGCCGCTGGCGATCTCCTTCGTCGGCGCAAGCGTGATCTGGAAATTCATCTACGAGTATCGCGGCGAGGGCCAGACGCAGATCGGCCTGCTCAACGCCATCATCCAGTATTTCGGCGGCCAGCCGCAGGTCTGGATATCTCTGCCGTTCTGGAACAATTTCTTCCTGATGATCATCCTGATCTGGATCCAGACCGGCTTTGCCATGGTCATCCTGTCTTCGGCGCTGCGCGGCATCCCCGAGGAGACGCTCGAAGCCGCGGTCATCGACGGCGCCAATCCGTTCCAGATCTTCTGGAAGATCATGGTGCCGCAGATCTGGGGCACCATTGCCGTGGTCTGGACGACGATCACCATCCTGGTGCTGAAAGTGTTCGACATCGTGCTGACCATGACCAACGGCCAATGGAACAGCCAGGTGCTGGCCAATCTGATGTTCGACTGGATGTTCCGCGGCGGCGGTGATTTCGGCCGCGGCGCCACCATCGCCATCATCATCATGATCGCGGTCATCCCGATCATGGTCTGGAACATCCGCCAGGCGAACAAAGAGACGGGAGGACATTGAGATGGCCGTCGCGACCGGAAAATCCTTTGGCAGCCGTTTCGGCGTCCACATCGCCGTGCTCATCTTCGTCGCCATCTGGACCGTGCCGACGCTCGGCATCCTGGTCTCCTCGCTGCGCGACAAGGACCAGATCATCGCCTCTGGCTGGTGGAACTCGTTCTCCAGCTCCACCCAGACCGAAGCCGGCCGGTTGCCGGCTGCCTCGGCGCAGGTCGAGAAGGACGGCAAGTTCGTGCTTGCCGGCAACATTTTCGGCGATGCTGCCGCCCGCAACATCAGCGCTTTCGGCGTCAAGTCGGCGGCGCCGACGCAATATCCGGCCGGCACGACTGCCGATCTCGGCGACGGCGTCACCTTGCAGCTCAATGCTGACGGCACGTTCGTCATGTCGTCGCCGAAAGCCTTTGAGGGCGACCGTGGCCAACGCGTCTACTATGCCTCGTCGGCGCCGCCGAAATTCACCACCGACAATTACAACACGGTGCTGTTTTCGGAAGGCATCGGCCGCTCGTTCATGAACTCGCTGACCGTCACCATTCCGGCGACCGTCATCCCGATCCTGATCGCGGCCTTCGCCGCCTATGCGCTGGCCTGGATGCGCTTTCCCGGCCGCGCGCTGCTGATCGCCGTCATCATCGGCCTGCTGGTCGTGCCGCTGCAGATGTCGCTGATCCCGTTGCTCAAGCTGTACAACGGCGTCGGCACTTTCTTCGGCGTGCCGTCGAAAACCTATCTCGGCATCTGGCTGGCGCATACAGGCTTCGGCCTGCCCTTCGCCATCTATCTCTTGCGCAGCTATATCGCCGGCCTGCCGCGAGAGATCATGGAATCGGCGCGTATCGACGGCGCCAGCGATTTCGAGATCTTCGTCAAGATCGTGCTGCCGCTGTCGTTCCCGGTGCTGGCCTCCTTCGCCATCTTCCAGTTCCTGTGGGTGTGGAACGACTTGTTGGTGGCGATGGTTTTCCTCGGCACCGAGGGCGATCAGATCGTGCTGACCGCCAAGCTCAATGCGCTGCTCGGTTCGCGCGGCGGCGACTGGGAGATCCTGACGACATCGGCCTTCGTCACCATCATCGTGCCGCTGATCGTGTTCTTCTCGCTGCAGCGCTATTTCGTCCGCGGGCTGCTGGCCGGCTCGGTCAAAGGAGGTTGAGACTGATGCAATCCGCTTTGAAGGCGACTTCGAAACCCGATCTCGCCGTCGATCGCGACTGGTGGCGGGGCGCGGTGATCTACCAGATCTATCCGCGCTCCTACCAGGACTCCGATGGCGACGGCATAGGCGACCTCAAGGGCATCATCCGCAGGCTGCCCTACATCGCCTCGCTGGGTGTCGATGCCATCTGGATTTCGCCCTTCTTCAAGTCGCCGATGAAGGATTTCGGCTACGACGTCTCGGACTATTGCGACGTCGATCCGATGTTCGGCACGCTCGCCGATTTCGACGCGCTGGTGGCGGAAGCCCATCACCTCGGTCTCAGGGTGATGATCGACGAAGTGTTGTCGCACACCGCCGACATCCATCCATGGTTCAAGGAAAGCCGCGCCAATCGGGCTAACCCGAAGGCCGACTGGTATGTCTGGGCCGACGCCCGGCCGGACGGCACGCCGCCCAACAACTGGCTGTCGATCTTCGGCGGCTCGGCCTGGCAGTGGGACACCAGCCGCCAGCAATATTACCTGCACAATTTCCTGTCCGAGCAGCCGGACCTCAACTTCCACAATCTGGAAGTCCAGGACGCGCTACTCGACGTCACCCGCTTCTGGCTGGAGCGCGGCGTCGACGGCTTTCGCCTCGACACCATCAATTTCTACTTCCACAGCCAGGGGCTGGAGAACAACCCGCCGCTGCCGCCGGAAGAGCGCAACGACCAGACCGCACCCGCCGTCAATCCGTACAACTACCAGGACCATATCTACGACAAGAGCCGGCCGGAGAACCTCGCCTTCCTCGAACGGTTCCGGGCGCTGCTCGACGAATATCCGGCGACCGCCGCCGTCGGCGAAGTCGGCGATTCGCAGCGTGGGCTGGAAGTGGTGGCCGCCTACACGGCCGGCGGCAAGCGCGTCCATATGTGCTATTCCTTCGACTTCCTGGCGCCGGAAAAGATCAGCGCCGCCAAGGTGCGTCAGGTGCTGGAAGCCTTCGGCAAGGTCGCCAGCGACGGCTGGTCATGCTGGGCTTTCTCCAACCATGACGTGATGCGTCCGGCTTCGCGCTGGGCTGCCGATGAGGCCGATCCGGCCGCCTATCTCAAGGTGATCTCGGCGCTGCTGATGTCGCTGCGCGGCTCGGTCTGCCTCTATCAGGGCGAGGAGCTTGGGCTGGGCGAAGCCGAGCTCAAGTTCGAGGACCTGCAGGACCCCTATGGCATCCGCTTCTGGCCCGAATTCAAGGGTCGCGACGGCTGCCGCACGCCGATGGTATGGGATGCAACCGCCAGCAATGCCGGCTTTTCGACGGCCAAGCCGTGGCTGCCGGTGCCGGGCAAGCATTTGTCGCAAGCGGTCAACGTGCAGCAGGGCGATGCCGCCTCGCTGCTCGAGCACTACCGGCGCTTCCTCGGCTTCCGCCGCCAGCATCCGGCGCTGGCCAAAGGCGACATCGAGTTCATTGAAAGCGAGGGCGACACCGTCGCCTTCACCCGCCGCGAGGGTAATGAGCAGATCGTCTGCGTCTTCAATCTAGGCAGCAGGCCGGCCGAGGTCGATCTCGGCCAGGCGCTGCAGCCCTTGGCCGGGCACGGTTTCTCGGGACAATCCGGCACAGGCTCCATCCGCCTCGGCGGCTACGGCGCCTGGTTCGGGCGCATCGACTGAGTTTTGACGAAACGGAATTTCTTGAGGAAATCTGGGTTCTCTAGGGAAATCACTGGGAGGAAATCATGGCCGATGTCACGCTGAGACAGGTGAAGAAATCATACGGCAATCTGCACATTCTCCACGGCATCGACCTCGACATTAAGTCGGGCGAGTTCATCGTCTTTGTCGGCCCGTCGGGCTGCGGCAAGTCGACCTTGCTGCGCTCGATCGCCGGACTTGAGGAGATCACCTCCGGCGAGTTGAAGATCGCCGGCGAGGTCGTGAACGATGTGCCGCCTTCGAAGCGCGGCATTGCCATGGTGTTCCAGTCCTATGCGCTTTATCCGCACATGACGGTCTACGACAACATGGCGTTCTCGATGAAGATCGGCAAGGAAAGCAAGGCCGAGATCGACAAAAGGGTGCGGCAGGCAGCGGAGATCCTGCAGCTGACCAAATATCTCGACCGTCTGCCCAAGGCGATGTCGGGCGGCCAGCGCCAGCGCGTCGCCATCGGCCGCGCCATCGTGCGCAACCCGAAAGTGTTCCTGTTCGACGAGCCGCTGTCGAACCTCGACGCGGCACTGCGCGTCGCCACCCGCATCGAGATCGCCAAGCTCAAGGAATCGATGCCCAACACGACGATGATCTACGTCACCCACGACCAGGTCGAGGCGATGACGCTGGCCGACCGCATCGTGGTGCTGAAGGACGGCCATATCGAGCAGGTCGGCACGCCGATGGACCTCTACAAGAAGCCCGGCAATCTGTTCGTCGCCCAGTTCATCGGCTCGCCGGCCATGAATATCTTGCCGGCGACAATCGACAAGACCGGCGACCCGACCATCGTCAGCCATGTCGGTGGCCGCAAGGCCACGGTGCCGATTGCGACGCCGGCGTCCGCCAAGGGCGCGGCGGTCAGCTTCGGCGTGCGGCCGGAAGATCTGTCGGTTGCCACCGGCACGGAGTATCTTTTCGAAGGCGTGGTGGACTATGTCGAGCAGCTCGGCGAGGTCCAACTGGTCTATGTCGACATCGGCCGCGCCGACCTGCCGCTGGTGACCAAGCTGCCCGGCAATGTCGAGGTCAAGCGCGGGGCGAAGCTGCGGCTGACTGCGGATGCCGGCGACCTGCACATCTTCGACGCCGACGGGCATTCCTTCTCGCTCAAGCCGGTGGAAGTGAAGGCGGCCTGAGATCGGCGCGTCGTATTGGCATGAAAAAAGAGCGGCGGGCCAGGCCCGCCGCTCTTTTTGGAAATTTCGGCTGTTAGAGCAATTCCAGGAAAAGTGTGAGCGGTTTTCCGTCCGGGAATTGCGAAAAACAAAGAGATAGGGCGGTTCGCCGTTTCTGTGAAACGGTGAAACGTTCTAGCGGTTGCCGAAGAGGTTCCGGTCGCTGCCTTGCGGGGCGGACTTCTGTACGTCGCCCGACGAGTTCAACAACTTGTAGACCGGCGAACCGGTGTTGGGCACCGACGACGTCCGGGTGTTGTCGACGTTGACGGTCGCCTTGTTGTCGACGGCGCTAGAGCCGACATTGTCGTTGCGGGCATAAGCACTGCCGGCGGCAACCAAAAGCGCAGCGGCAGCAAGAGCGATCTTCTTCATGTCAAGTCTCCTGAATTTTCATCATGTGGCAGAGCGGTTGGTGATCACGCCGCTCTGCAGCTTGTTCGATGTTCGACTGGGATCGTTGTCCGAAAAACTCTGAGGTCAGATCCCGATCGTCTGTTAGCGACCGAAGAGGTTACGGTCGGCGCCCTGTGCGGGGGCCTGAGCAGCCGAATCCGACTTCGCAACCGAAGCCGTGTGGCCACTATCGGTCGACGTAACCGCAGGCTGGTTGGCGCCGTTCGAACCATAGTTGTCACTGGCGGCGAAAGCGCTGCCGGAAACGGCCAGAACGGCGGCGGCAGCAACGATGATCTTTTTCATTTTAAATACTCCTGAATTTCTTCGAGATCCCAAGACCGGCGGACAGGCCGCTACGCTTTTGTTTGGATCGGGATCAGCTGTTAACGGCCGAAGAGGTTGCGGTCGCTGCCCTGAACGACGGGCTGCTTGTCAGCGGGCGCCGACTTCTGAATGGAAGCCGTATACGAGCTGTCAACCGCGGCAGCGGGCTGGTTCGCACCATTGGAACCATAATTGTCGCTACCAGCGAAGGCGCTGCCGGTGATGGCCAAAACGGCCGCGGCAGTAAGGATGATCTTTTTCATTTTTAGTACTCCAGTTTTGCTGTCCGTCTAGCGGCGTGTGGTGGGAGCAATTCGCGTCGTTCGGACAGCCCCGATGTGGGAAAGCCATAGGCTGGTTTCCAATCACGAAGTTGTTCCGGCTGGGCCATGATTTCACCTCTTGTAATTTTCATAAGCATGCCTACCATCTTACTTTATGTAAATAATACAAAGGCTTATGTGGCCATGCCATCCGGCTCACCGAGTGTGTCCGGGCGTCAGCGTTCACACTGTCCTGCACGCATTGTCAACAGAAACGAACCGTTCGGTTCGATTTTAGAAACTGCTAATAGTCACTTTTCGATACCGTTGACGTGTTTTTCCTTAGTCGGCAGTCTGATTCGAGGTGAGTTGCGAGGGCCGCGATCCGCCCCGAAAACAACACCGTCAGCCCCACGATCGTCTGCCGCCGCGTTTGTCGTGCGTGTCGCGCCGCATGGAGACGATGTCGCTTTCATGCCGATGTCGCGATCGCTGCCGTGATTAGATGATCGCATCTCAGGTGCCGCTTCGTGACGACGGAGCGGAGAATTGGGAAGCCGGTCAGAATCCGGCGCTGCCCCCGCAACGGTGGTGGAGTTCAAGTCGCAACGGGAGACCACTGGGCGAGAAGCCTGGGAAGGTGTCGCGATGGTCCGCAAGGACAACTCCAGAGCCCGGAAACCAGCCCGAGATGCTTGAACTCGACTGATCGCGGTGGGCGGTCAAGAGGTGGATAGCGCATGCCCGGCGTGTTGCCGGCCTGCGGCCGATCCTTCCTCCATCACCACCAAGTTCAGTCCTTAAACCACGAGGACAGAACTATGGATGCGCGCAACGATATGCTGAGGCTCTTGAACGGCCGCAAGCAAGGCTTTTCGCTCGAGCAACCCTTCTACACCGACCCGGACTATTTCAAGCTCGACATGGAGCTGATCTGGTATCGCGACTGGCTGTTCGTCGGCCATGATTGCGAACTGCCGAAGCCCGGCAGTTATATCACTGTGCAGATCGGCGACTATCCGGTGGTGCTCGTCCGCGACCAGAAGGGCAACATCAACGCCTTTCACAATTCCTGCCGCCATCGCGGCAGTCGCGTCTGCAACACCGACAAAGGCACGGCGGCAAAGCTCGTCTGCCCCTATCACCAGTGGACCTACGAGCTCGATGGCCGCCTGCTCTTCGCCCGCCAGATGGCCGAGGGTTTCGACAAGAGCCAGTTCGGCCTGAAGCCGGTCGCCTGCGAAAGCGTGGCCGGGTACGTCTTCATCTGCCTGGCGAAAGAACCCGCAGACTTCGCGCCGATGCGGGCCATGATCGAGCCCTACCTCAAGCCGCACCGGCTGAGCGAAGCCAAGATCGCTTTCGAATCGACCATCGTCGAGAAGGGCAACTGGAAGCTGGTCTGGGAAAACAACCGCGAGTGCTACCACTGCGCCGGCAACCATCCGGAACTCTGCAAGACCTTCCCGGAAGCGCCGACGGTAACCGGCGTGCAGGGCGCCGACAGCGATCCGGAGATGCTGGCGCATTGGGCGAAATGCGAAGCGGCGGGCCTGCCGAGCAAATTCCGCATCGATCCGGCCGGACAATACCGCGCCACCCGCGCGCCGCTGCTGCGCGATGCCGTCAGCTACACGATGACGGGAAAGCGCGCGGTGACGAAGAACCTCTCAGACACTGTTGCCGCCGACCGCATCGGCACCTTGATGCACTACCACTATCCGACGACCTGGAATCACATCCTGATCGACCATGCAGTGACCTTCCGGGTGCTGCCGATCAGCGCCACCGAAACCGCAGTGACGACCAAGTGGCTGGTGCACAAGGATGCGGTCGAGGGCGTCGACTACAATCTTGAAGAGCTCACCCATGTCTGGACCGAAACCAACGACCAGGACCGCCGCATCGTTGAGGAAAACGCCTTCGGCATCCTGTCGCCGGCCTATGAGCCTGGCCCCTATTCGGAGCTGCATGAGGGCGGCGTGATCCAGTTCGTCGAATGGTATGCAGCCTTCATCGGTCCGCGCCTCGCCGAAGGCGGCCGGCCGGCGCTGCGCAGCGTCGCGTGAGCTCATGTCGCCCAAAAGTGTATCGCGGTTTTGGGATCACGACATGAGCAGAGCAAAAAGGACAGAGGGATGAATGCGATGACGGATCTTGGGCTCTATCGCCATCTCGACCAGATGGCGCCGTGGAACGACAGGCTGCAGGTGCTGGAAGTGATCGGCGTCAGCGACGAGGCGCCTGACGTCAAGACCTTCACCTTCCGCTCCGACAACCAGACCTGGTTCCGCTACAAGCCGGGCCAGTTCGTGACGCTGGAGCTGCCGACACCGGACGGGCCGCTGATGCGCACCTACACGCTGTCGTCGTCGCCGTCGCGGCCGTTCTCGATCGCGGTGACCGTGAAGGCGCAGGCCGGCAGCATAGGCACGCGATGGATGTTCGACCATCTGACGCCCGGCTCGCACGTCAAGGCCTACGGACCGGCCGGCGACTTCTCGTTGCACAGCCACCCCGCGGCCAAATATCTGTTCATCTCGGCCGGCTCCGGCGTGACGCCGATGATGTCGATGCTGCGCTGGCTGAACGACTGCGCGCCATGGACAGATGTCGGCTTCGTCAATTGCGCGCGGCGTGCGGAAGAGATCATCTTCCGCAAGGAACTTGAACTGCTCGGCGGTCATATGCCCGGCCTGTCGCTCGGCTTCATGATCGAGGAGCGCTCGAGCCGTGAAGGCTGGTACGGCCATATGGGCCGCATCGACGCGATCCGGCTGCCCTTGCTGGCGCCCGATTTCCGCGAGCGCGAAATCTTCTGCTGCGGCCCCGATCCATTCATGCGCGCCGTGCGCGGCATGCTCGATGCCGCGGGCTTTGACATGACGAAGTATCATCAGGAGAGCTTTGCCGCGCCCGCGGTGGAGGAAGTCCCGGCGCCGTTTGCCTCACCCGCTGAAGACGGCACTGCTGTCCCTGTCGAAGCCGTCACGCCGATCCGCTTCTCGCTTTCGGCGGTCGACGCCGACTGCGTCGCCGGCCAGACCGTGCTGCAGACGGCGCGCAGCTCGGGCGTGCGGATACCAGCCGCCTGCGAGTTCGGCCTGTGCGGCACCTGCAAGGTGAAGAAGGTCTCCGGCGATGTCGAGATGAGCCACAATGGCGGCATCCTCGACCATGAGATCGATGACGGTTTCATCCTTGCCTGCTGCTCGAAACCGCTGTCGGCGCTCGAAATCGAGGCCTGAGCCGGCCTGCGTCACCGCAACCGACCGCCCCGCCCGGACACGATGCCCGCGGACTTTGTCTTGCCAAAGAAAGGCCAACTGGTTAGAGGCCTTTTCAGCGGAGCTTGGCAGACCGCGAACCGGCGCGATTTCTTCCAGGGGTCTGAAAGGGGAATGGAGCGATGCAGCAACGGGTCTACGCTATAGCAAGCAAAGACATCGTTTTCGAGTCTTTCGATGGCGAGGCCGTCGTTCTCGACCTTTCGAATGGCAAATATTTCGGCTTTTCCGATTCCGGCAGCCGGGTCTGGCAGGCGCTGGCGTCGGGTGTTGATGCCCAGGCAGTGGCCAGGGCGACGGCTGGTGGCGGTACAACCATAGCGCTGGCCGACCTCGAACGCTTCATCGCACGACTGCTCGACTTCGGGCTCATCGTTCCGGCCGAGACGCCGGCGCAACCGCTTCCAGACGATCTCAAGGCTGAATTGGCCGCCACCAGCGAGCCGCTCAAGGTCGATGTCCATGACGACCTTGCCGATCTCATCATCGTCGACCCGATCCACGAGGTCGAGGAACCCCTCGGCTGGCCGGCGGTCAAACAGGCGTAGACGTTTCTCCAAGGTGAACCGGAGCATTCGCCACACCGGAGGCCGAAATAGCCAGGCCATGCCCTCGATCACGCTGCAAACCCTGCCGGATTATGCTCGCCATGTGCTGGCTGCCGCGGAAAGCGCTGCGACGGACTATCCGGTCACCGCCAAGGTTCGGCTGCCAGGGCTTTACCTGAGCGTGCATCTCGACCATGGCTCGTTGGCGGAGGCCATGGGCCATGCCTTCATACCGGCTCCGGATGATCCGTCTGCATCTGGCGACTGCGGCATTTTCGTCGTCCATCCGGGTATCGGTGGCGTCGCCGCTCCGGCGAGCTGGGGCCGTGGCGAGTACAACCATCATGCCTTTGCCAACAGGCTGGCCGAAGCTGGGCTGCGCGGCAGCTACTATCATGACCTGGATTTCTGGCAGTTCTACGATCCGCAACGCCATGTCGGGGCGCAGCTGATGGTGTCGGCCGACGCCTTTCCGCCGTGGGAGCAGGCGGCGCCGCTGCGCGCGTTCCTGCATTGGGAATATGCGGCGCGCGGCATGCGGCTGACCCATGCCGGCACGCTGGGCACTGGCGGCAAGGGCGTGCTGCTGGCCGGCTCCGGTGGGGCCGGCAAATCGGGAACCGTCGTTGCCGGCCTCATCAACGGCCTCGACAGCGTCGGAGACGACTATGTGCTGATCGACAGGACCGATCGCGTGACGGCGCGGCCGCTCTTTGCCACGCTCAAGCAGGACCCGGAAGGGTTTAGGCGGCTGACGCTGAAAGACCGGCTGAAATCCTACCAACCGCTGAACTGGCAGGGCAAACATGCCTTTCACATTAACGAGATTGCCCCCCGGCCGATCCCTGCAAGTGTGGACATTGTTGCGTTGATGGTGCCCCATATCAGCGGAGGAGAGAGAAGTTCGATCATGCCCATATCGCGCAAGGATGCCATGATCGCCCTGGCGCCTTCCGGCATCGTGCAGATGCCGGGCGAGCGAGAGTCAGGCTTTCGTTTTTTCAGCGAGCTCACCCGCGATCTGCCATGCTACCGGCTATCGCTGGGGGCTGAGCCGCGGGAGATCGCCGGCAGGATCGCCGATTTTATAGGGCGAAGCAGTGTATGAGACTGAGCATCATCATGCCTGTCTGCAACCGCGAACTCCATGTCGTTCCGGCCCTGCGTTCGCTGCTCAGGCAACACGAGGCCGCCGATCTCGACATTATCGTCGTCGACGACGGCTCAACCGATGGCTCCGCTGACGCCGTCCGTACCCTGATGAGGGAAGCACCGTGTATCCGGCTCTTCCAGCAGGCCAATCAGGGTGTAGCCAAGGCCCGCAATGCGGGCCTGAGGCAGTTGCTGCCGCAGACCGAGTTCGTGTCGTTCCTGGACTCCGACGACATCTCGCCAGCCGGGCGGTTCAAGGCCGACCTTGCCCTGTTCGAGTTCGATCCGGCTCTCGAGCTAACCTACTCGCTGATGACCAAAGTCATTGTCATGGACGACGAGGCGCTTCAGCCGGCGCCGGGCGCCGACAGCGTCACCATGCGCGGTATCAGCCTGAGCGCGGCCATATTCCGCAAAGCGCTCATCGACCGAATTGGCACTTTCGACGAGGATTTCACGCAAAGCGAAGACACCGACTATCTGTTGCGCATCTTCGAAACCGGCCCAAGGCATGTTCTGCTCGATACCATTGCCGTCTACTACAGGCGGCATCCCGGCAATCTGACCAAGCAGAATGACGTCGCGGTGCGCGAATATCTGCGTGTGATCCTGAAATCCATGCGCCGGCGAAAGGCCGATCCATCGCTGCGCCCGGTCGAGGGGCTTTTCGAGATCCGGCGCACGGCAGATTGGTGATAGGATGAATAGGTCACAGTCCGGGATGCGTGCATGAAGCTGAGCGTGATCATGCCGGTGTATAACCGCGAACGCTATGTCGGCTCTGCGCTGCGCTCGCTGCTCAGGCAGCGCGACGCCGCCGATCTCGACATCATTGTCATCGATGACGGCTCGACCGATGGCTCTGCAGAAGTGGTGCGCTCGATTATGGACGAGAATTCGTGCATCCGCCTGTTCCGGCAGTCCAACATGGGCGTGACCCGCACGCGCAACACCGGTCTCGGCCTGCTTCTGCCGGAAACGAAATTGGTGTCTTTCCTCGATTCGGACGACATTTCGCCGGCCGGCCGCTTCAGGAACGATCTCGCCTTTTTCGAAACCGACCCCAGCCTTGACCTGACCTATTCGTGCATGACACTGGTCGATCATCTCGACGACGCGACGCTGGAGCCAGCCGCCGACAGCCATAGCATCACGGTTCGCGGCATTCATCTGTCGGCAGGAGTCTTCACGCGTCGACTTGTCGAACGGATCGGCGGCTTCGATACGGATTTCAACCAGGCCGAGGACACCGACTACCTGTTGCGCATCTTCGAAAGCGGACCGAACTACGTCATGCCTGATACAGTGGCGCTTTACTACCGGCGCCATCCCGGTAACATGACCAGGGAAGCCGATGTCCAGTCTCGTGAATTTATGCGCGCCGTCTTCAAATCGATGAAGCGCCGCGAGGCCGACCCCTCGCTGCGGCCGATCGAAGGCATCTTCGATCTCAGGCCACTCGCGGATTGGCGGTTCATGTGATGGCCAGCTACGGCGTCGTGATTCCGGCCTTCAACGCGGTCGGCACCATCGCCGAGACGCTGCGCTCGGTTGCGGCACAGACGGTCAAGCCCGACGCCATTGTCGTCGTCGATGACGGCTCGACCGACGATATTGCAGCGGTTATCGCTCCGCTAAACATACCGGTCACGCTGCTGCGCCAGGAAAACGCAGGCCCCGGCAGCGCTACCACCAGGGGCATCACCGCGCTGTCGACGCCGCTGGTCGCGACGCTCGACGCCGACGATCTGTGGCTGCCGACCAAGATTGAAAAGCAGCTGGCGCATTTTGCTCGGTTTCCGGCGACGGCAGGCGTCTTTACCCATATGGACACTTTCCGCAATGACCGGCCGGACATGCCGGACGCCGCCGCTGGACCCGGCTGGTCACGCACGACGATGATGATCCGCCACGAGGTGGCCGACACCGTCGGCCCTATCATCGATCCGCAAGGTGGCCGCGGCGAGATGATCGATTGGATTGCCCGAATGCGCGAGGCAGGCTTTGTGCTGGCCATGCTCGACGAGGTCCTGGCCTTGCGCCGCATCCGGCCCGGCAGCATGTCCTACGGACGCGACCCAGTGCGTGATCGAGGCTATCTCGAAGTTGTAAGGCTGGCCATGCAAAGGCGAGCAGGAAAGAAGACGGGCGCCGAATGATGGCCAGCGATCTTCGCAGCATCGGCCGCCGGTTCCCCGACTATGGCTGGTCATGGCCGACCGGCGGGCTCGACCAGCTTTTGAAGGCAGCGCTGCTGCCCGATGAAGAGGCGGCCGGCCGCCATGCTGCGCGCTGGCTCGATGAGAACGATATCGACCACGTCGCCTTCCGCGAGCACCGGTTGCTGGCCGCGATTTCCGACAGGTTCGGCCGCAAGCTCGCCGGCCACCCGGCGCATCCACGCCTTGTCGGCTTGCAAAAAATGCTGTGGACCAAGTCGCGGCTGGCGATGCGCGAGGCCGAGCCGGCGCTGCAGGCCATGATCGATGCCGGCAGCGCGGTCATGCTGATCAAGGGCGCCAGCCGCATCGCCGTCAACGCATCCGCGCAACGCGGCCGGGTGGCGCACGACATCGATATATTGGTGCGCCCGCAAGATATGGTTGCTGCATTCGACGTGCTGCGCGACCGCGACTGGCAGATCGCCACCGGCGTCAGCCCGCAATATCTGCGCACCCGGCTGGCATCCTTGCGTTCGATGAATTTCTTCAAGGGCAGTTTCGGCGACATCGACTTGCATCAGCAGGCCTATGACGGATCGCAACAAAGCGCAGAAGACGATTTGGCGATATGGCAACGGGCGCAGTCCGCCGAGTTCAACGGCGTCAGCCTGCTTGTGCCCTCGCCCGCCGACCGCATGGCGCTCGCTATTGCGCATGGTGGCCTCGATGCCCACACCCACAGCGACTGGCTGGTCGACTGTGCGGTTGCCATCCAGAGCGGCGAAGTCGACTGGGAGGTGTTCGCCAACATCGTCGCCAGGCGCCGTCTCGCCGTCGCTGCGGCGGTGGCGCTCTCCTATCTTCGTCTGGAAATCGGCATCGAGGTGCCGCCGGCCGAATTCGCACGGACGGTGGCGCTGGCTGATCGCGCCGGCCTGTCGCGCTGGTCGTCGGTTCTGCAAGCCAAGCCGCGCACTGATTTCGGCGGCCTTGTCTGGCTGTCGCGGGGCGTTGCCAAGCAGCTGCGCCTGAAACGCAAGAAAGGTCGCCTGCAGCAGACGGCCCCCGAAGTGGTCTGGCGCGGCAGGTCGATGTCACGCAAGGCAAAGCCGGCGCTGGCGCCGTTCGCGCTTTCGCAGCCCCTTCCTCGCCCGGATAGTGCCGGGGACATGATGCTGGACGTGACCGTCAGGATCGTCGTTCCGCCAGTCCGCCGCCGCATCGAGATGGAGATTAATGTCGGCGGCAGCCATATCGCCCGCCTGCGCTCGCTGGTGATCAGCCGCGCCGGTGGCGAAAAAGTACTGCATTTTCGCGGCCGCGTCAGCCTGGAGGAAGCTCGGCAGACGCTGGTGCTCGAAGCCCGGCCGTCTCGCCAGTTCCGAACCTGGGACAATGAGGCCGATGTCGCCGCGTATGGCGCGCTGCCGTTCCAGTTGATGTCGGCACGGTTTTCACCGGCCTGATAACAGTAACTGCTCAGAAACTGCTCAGACACCGTAGCGCTCGGTGCGGATGATGTCCGCTGATATGCCGGCGTCGATCAGCGCCTGGGCGGCCGCCGAGACGAAGGCGTTCGAGCCGCAGACGAAAGCGAGCGCCGGCGGCAGCGGCAGCCGCGCGAGCGCCTGCATCACCATTGCCGTGTCGATGCGCCTTGAATAGTCGGACGGGCGGTGTGCGGCCTCGCGAGTCAGCGTCAGCACCAGGTCGAAACCGTCACGGCGATCGTCGAGACCGATCAGCTCGTCGCGAAAGATCACCTCGTCCCAGATCCGCACCGAAAACATCAGCGCGACCGGCGCCACGGATTTGCGCAAGGTCCGGTGACGCACCATCGCCATCAGCGGCACCACGCCGGAGCCGCCGCCGACCAGAAGCAGCGGCCCGCCATCGCTGTCGGACCAGACAAAATGGCCGCCAAGCGGTCCGCGCAGCTCGATCTCGTCGCCGACCGCCGCCACCTCGTGGAAAAATGGCGAAACCTCGCCGTCGTCGAGTTTTTCGATCGCCAGCTCGATCGTGGCGCCGCTCTCCGGTGCCGAGGCGATGGAATAGGAGCGGCGCGCCTGGTAGCCATCAGGCGCCGTCAGCCGGACGTCGACATGCTGTCCGGCGCGGTATGCAAAAGGCCGCGACAGCGCGAAGAAGAAACTGGTGACGCGCGGAGTGCGCTTTTCGATCCGGGTGATTTTCGCCGTCTGCCAGGGAGATTGCGGCGCTTCGCTCATGGATCGCCGCTATAGCGCTGCTCGCGCCACGGATCGCCATAGATGTGATAGCCGCGCAATTCCCAGAAACCCGGCTCATCGCGTTCTGTAAATTGCAGCCCGTTCAGCCATTTGGCCGACTTCCAGAAATAGAGATGCGGCACCAGAAGCCGCGCCGGACCGCCATGGTCGGGTGTGATCGGCTTGCCTTCATAAAGCAGCGCCACCATCGCCTTGCCGGTGGTGAGATCCTTGGCCGGCACGTTGGTGGTGTAGCCGTCATATCCATGCGCCAGCAGGAAATTGGTTGGCGCTTCGATGCCGGCATCGGCGAGAATGTCGTCGACCAGAACGCCTTGCCAGGCCGTGTCGAACTTGGTCCAGGCGGTGACGCAATGGATGTCGCGCGTCATCTTGGTCAAGGGCAGCGCGTTGAACTCGGCCCAGTTCCATTTCTTGATGGGGCGCGGCCCGTGCTTGAGCGTGAACGACCAGTCCTCGGTGCGCACGCGCGGCGTCGGTCCGGCCGACAGCACCGGAAAACCCTGTTCGAGATATTGCCCGGGCGGGATGCGCGCGTCGGTCTCGGTTGGAGGCTTTCGACCGGAGGAAAAACCGCGAGTGACCATCTCAGACTATCCGTTTGCAGTAGGCCATTACCGACCTGCCGCAGTGTTCTCGAAGATGTGCTAGCGGGCAACAGGAATCTTGGGCGGCGTGGCAGGCCCGCCAGGATCACCTCGGGGGGCCTGCCGCATCGTGCTTCAGCCGGCGGCGAAGGGCACGGCGACGAAGATCTGCGCGTCGCCACGGTCGACCAGAAGCAGCACCGACTTCCGGCCCGACCTGCCCGCCTCGGCGATCGCCTGGTTGGCCTGCCTTGCGTTGCGCACCGGAGACTGGTCGACGGCGACAATGACATCGCCCGGTTGCAGGCCGGCATTGGCGGCCGCCTTGTCCGGATTGACGCGCTCGACCACGGCGCCGCGTTGGTTGGACGCCAAGTTTAGCTCCTCGCGGATATCAGGCGTAAGGTCGGTCAGGCCGAGGCCCAGCGAGGGAACGCGAAGCGCCTGGCCGGCCGAAGGCTTTTGATTGTCGTCCTCGGTCGAGGCCGACTTCACATCGTCGCTGTTGCGGCCAACATCGGCGGAGATCTGCACCGTCTTGCCGCCGCGCCAGACGTCGAGCGTTTCCTTCGCGCCGGGCGCGACATCAGCGACGGCGCGCGACAGGTCCTTGGGATCCTTGATCGGCTCGCCGGCAAAGCTGGTGATGACGTCGCCGGTCTTGATGCCGGCCTTTGCCGCCGGCGATCCTTCCGTGACCTCGGAAACCAGCGCACCGCCCGGATGATCGAGGCCGACCGCACCCGCCACATCCGGCGTCACCGGCTGGATCTGCACGCCGAGATAGCCGTACTGGATGTTGCCGCCCTTCATCAGCTTGGCGACGACCTTTTGCGCCTGGTCCGACGGAATGGCGAAGCCGACGCCGACACTGCCGCCATTGGGCGAATAGATCGCCGTGTTGATGCCGACGACATTGCCGGCGACATCGACCAGCGGGCCGCCGGAATTGCCGTGGTTGATCGGCGCGTCGATCTGGATGAAATCGTCGAACGGACCGCTGTTGAGGTCGCGGCCGCGCGCCGAAACGATGCCTGCGGTGACCGTGGTGCCGATGCCGAACGGATTGCCGATGGCGAGCACCTGATCGCCCGGCATGAGCTTGTCGGAATCGCCCCATTTGACCGTCGGCAGCGGCTTGTCCGCCTTGATCTTGAGCACCGCGAGGTCGTTCTTGGCGTCGTGGCCGACCAGCTTGGCGGGAAGCTCGGTGCCGTCGTCCAAGGTGACCTTGATCGACGTGGCGCCGTCAATGACGTGGTTGTTGGTGACGATGGTGCCGTCGGCGTCGACAATGAAGCCGGAGCCCAGCGCCTCGGCGCGCTGCGCCTGCTGTGGCGGCGTCTTCGGCATCGGGATGCCCTGGTCACCGAAGAACTGGCGGAAATAGTCGTCGAAGGGCGAATTGCCGCCGAGCTCCTCGCTCATGTCTTGCGGCTGTGCCTTCATGACGGTGGTGACGGTCACCACCGCCGGCTTGTCGACGGCCACGATTGGGGCGAAGGAGCCGTTGGGGGCCGTTATGCCGGCGACAGGGGTCTGGGTCGTGGCAACTGTGGAGCCAGCACTTTGCGCGAAAGACGCAATGAAGGGGCTGACGATCAGCGCAGCGCCCAGCAAGGCCGCGACGCGATGTCTGCGAAGTATGTCTGACATGGTCGTTTGTCCGGGCGAGAGATGATCCGGCGCCGTGGCCGTTCCGGGAGAGAATCGGCCATCAGCGTGTCGGCGGTCGCGGTTGCCCGTCTCGCCTGGCATGGCAGCCGGCCGGATCGACAGCCCTGCATCTAGGGTACGGATCGGCCCGATTTAGGGTTTTTGCGCCACCTTACGAAGATTTAATTTCCGCTCACATTTTCGTTAGACGGCAGCGGAGCCAGCCTTCAACGGCCTTCTGTGCGTCTGAGATAAGCGGTAGCGATCTCGCGCATTCGATCGCCGTCGAAGCTCGGCCCGTGGCCGCCATGGCCGAGGCGAACAGGCAGGTCGAGCAGCCTTTGCATGGTTCGGCGATAGTCTGATCGGGACGAATCCGGCAAATCGTCGATCAGCATGGAATCGTAGATGGCGTCGCCGGCAAAGAACAGGCCGTCCGCCTCGTCGAACAGCGCGATCGAATCCGGAGAATGTCCGGGCAGGTGCAGGACACGGAATTGCCTGTCGCCGAGGTCGACGATGTCGCCTTCGTCCAGTGTGCGCGTCAACGGCGCCGGCGGAATCTTGTAATCGGCCGCAGTCCAGCCTGGCCCCGGCAATTTCGAGACCGCACCGTCGAGATTGGTGAACATGTAGGCGTAGGTCACTGTCTCGTTCATGGTCTCGAAATGCTCGGCACTGTGCCGGGGCCCGGCGCGCAGCGGAAACTCGTGCAGCGAGCCGACATGGTCGAGATGGATGTGGGTGGCCACAGCGATGAGCGGCTTGCCCTGCGGCGTATCGATCTCAGGTGCCAGTGGACAGATGCCCATGCCGGTATCGACGAGCAGGTCGGCGTCGAGTCCCCTAAAATGCCAGATGTTGGCGCGCACGAAATCATGCACGAACGGTTCGGTCAGCATCGTTGTGCTGGCATCGATGACGGTCTTGCCAAACCAGTCGCCGATCACCCGTTCCCCGCCAAAACGGTCGCCCATCAGACGAAGGGCTTCCCGACCTTGTATTTTTCCGGCACCAGGCGCTTCAAATAGGCCATGCCGGCTTCCGACAGCTGGTTGACGTCGGGCTTCATGAAATCGTCTGGCATATGGCGCGTCTTGCCGGCGACGTTCTTCAGCGGCACCTTCTTCAGCACGGTTTTGCTGCCGTCATATTGCAGCGCCACCGAGCCGCCGCCTTCCCCGGCAACGGCAACCGCGAAGGCGCCGGCATCGAAGGCCTCCTGCGCGTCGACAGCGCTGATCGCGCCGATATAGCCGCGCGGCATGTAGCCCAATGCGTCGACCCGCGCACGCTTGCCCGGCAGGCCTTCGGCGAGCGCCCGTTCGAGCGCCGCCGGCAGGTCGCTGCCCGACAGCTTGACGTTGCCATGCGCGTCGCGCTCCAACTTGTCCGGCGGCACCAGGCTTTCGACGAGCGCCTTGCCGTCGGCGGTGCTGACGCCTTCGGAGACGGCGACGATGCAGCGCTTGTGGCGGTCGAGCGAGGCGCGCACGTCGTCGATGAAGCCGGCGGCCGAGAATGGCCGCTCCGGCACGTAGACGAGATGCGGGCCGCTGTCGGGATCGAGCTGCCAGGCGGCGGCTGCGGCGGTGAGGAAGCCGGCATGCCGGCCCATGACGATGCCGACATAGATGCCGGGCAGGGCGCGGAAATCGAGATCGACGGACAGGAAGGCGCCGGCAACGAACTCGGCCGCCGAGATGAAGCCCGGCGTGTGGTCGTTCTCCTCGAGATCGTTGTCGATGGTTTTTGGCGCATGCACGAATGCGATGCTGCCGCCGGCGGCGTCGGTCAGGATCTGCTGCGTGCCCGACGTGTCGTTGCCACCGATGTAGATGAAGGCGTCGGCGCCCGCCTTCTTCAGGCCATTGAGGATGACGTCGCAATAGGCGGCATCCGGCTTGTCGCGCGTCGAGCCGAGGGCGGCGCTCGGCGTTCCGGCGATCAGCCGCAGCCGATCCTCGGGGATGGCCGACAGGTCGACATAGTTGCCGTCACGAATGCCGCGCACGCCATGGATGGAGCCCAGCACCTTGGCGCCGGGATGGCGCTTGCGGATTTCCAGCGTGGCGCCGACGACCGTCTGGTTGATGACGGCAGTCGGGCCGCCGCCCTGTGCGATGACAAACGTTCCAGCCATGCTTGATGTCTCCCGGCGCGATGGTTTTCAGGCACCTTGGCCTAGCTTGCCGCATCGCGCAACGAGAGTTTCGAGTGGCGCCAAACCGCCGCAGAAGGATCAGACGACGACGACCGGGTTCTTCTTGGAAACGCGGCTGTAGAGGTCGATGATGTCCTGGTTGATCAGGCGCACGCAGCCCGACGACATCGCCTGGCCGATGCTCGCCCATTCGGGCGAACCGTGGATGCGATAGCCGGTGTCCTTGCCGTCCTGGTAGATGTAAAGCGCACGCGCGCCGAGCGGATTGGTGAGGCCGCCGGGCTGGCCGTTTTGCCACTTCACCAGTTCCGGCTTGCGCTGGATCATTTCCGGCGGCGGCGTCCAGGTCGGCCATTCCTTGCCGTACTGGATGTTGGCGCGGCCGGACCAGCGGAAGCCGTCCTTGCCGATGCCGACGCCGTAGCGGATGGCGTCGCCGCCCTCCTGCACGAGATAGAGCTTTCGCTCCTGCAGATGGACGACAATGGTGCCTGGCGCCTCGCCGGTCTCGTTGACGACGATCTGGCGGCGGAACTCCGGCTTGACCTTCTGGTAAGGCACCGCCGGCACTTCGAAATCGCCATCGGTGAGCGCGGCATACATGACGTCAGGGCCGGTGATGTTCTTGTCGACGCTGATTGCGGGGCGGACCGGCCGCACCGAGCCGGTGACCGTGTCGTCCAGCTGCAGCTGCGGCAGTTCGAGCGTCGCGGTGCTGCAGCCGGCCATGCCGAGCAGCGCCATGGCGCCGGCGCCCGAAAGGACGAAGCGGCGGGAATAAAGATGTTCGGTTTCGACTGCGTCGCCATTCGGCGGCGTCAGATTCTGCGGCAACTCACGCATGCACCCAAACCCTACGCTGTCGGCGGGAAACACGGTCCGGCCGGATAGCAGGCAGTTTCGCCAAACATGGTTGAAAAAGGGTGAAGGTCTTCAGGCTTGCCTTAACCCTATACCCTGTATGCCAACGTCGCTGCGCGAAATGGCACGCAGCGCATTTTTGGAGATGGCTCTTTACATTCCCGCGTACCCGAGGATTTATCCTTTTCTTTGCGCTCAAGGAGACAAAGATGTCGTTCGAAAACTGGGCTGCCTTCGCCGCTGCCTCCACCGTTCTGCTCGTCATTCCCGGCCCGACCATTCTTCTGGTCGTGTCCTATGCGCTGGGCCAGGGCTGGCGTACCGCTCTGCCAATGGCGGTCGGCGTGGCGCTGGGCGACTTCACCGCCATGACATTGTCGATGCTCGGCATCGGCGCCCTGCTGGCCGCATCGGCGACTGTGTTCACCATCCTGAAGCTGATCGGTGCCTGCTATCTGATCTATCTCGGCATAAAACTGTTTCGCGCCGGCGGCGCGCTGAAAGCCGAACCGCGCACCGACGCCGTGTCGGCGGCCAAGATGATGGCGCATGCCTGGCTGGTCACTGCGCTCAACCCGAAAAGCATCACCTTCTTCGTCGCCTTCCTGCCGCAGTTCCTCAACCGCGAGGCCGATTTCTGGCCGCAGATGCTGATTTTTGAAACGACCTTCCTGGCGCTCGCCTTCGCCAATGCCTTCGGCTACGCGCTGATCGCGGCACGTGCCCGCAATGTCGTGCGCAACCCCAAGGCGATCCGCATCTTCAATCGCACCGGCGGCACGCTGCTGGTCGGCGCGGGGATTGCCACGGTGGCGATGCGTTCGGGGAATTGAGGTCTTCGACGATGCGGGTGAGGCCTACGGGCCTCACCATTTGACGCTGAAGCCGAGATTGCCTTCCAGCACACGCCGTTTGTCGCCGCCGAGATTGGTGGTGTAGTCGCCGGTGGCGAAGAGGCTGACCTTGTCGGTCACCTTGGCGACCACGCCGCCGCCGAATTCCAGCGACGTCGACTTGCCTTCCGTCGAGATATCGGTTGCGCCGAAATTGACGTCGTCAGTGCCGCCGAAGTCGTGCCAGAGATTGGCCTTGAGGTAGGGCTGCAGCGCGATGCCGTTCAGCACCGTCTCGCCCTGCAGCCGCAACCCCAGCCTGCCGCTCACTTGATCGTCGAGATCGAAGGAGACCGACGAAAAACGGTCCGCGGCGTCGTCGAGCGACAGATGCTGCCAGACCAGTTGCGCCTGCGGCTCCAATGTCCAGCCTTGCGCCAGCGCTATGGGATAGCCGCCCTCCAGGGAAGCCGTGATGCCGGTCCCATCGATGTCGATGCCGATGTCGCGCGACGAGGTTGCCGAGCCGCTGAAGAAAGTCGCCATGAGTACGCCGTCGAGATACCAGCCGCCTTGGCCGATGCGCGTCCAGTAGCCACCGACGCTGGTGCCACCAAGATCGATGCCGCCGACGGAAAGGCCGTCCTGACCCAGCGCCTGGCCGTGCACATCGCCATTCATGCTGCCATAGCCGATGAACAGGCCGGCGCGATCGACGCTGCCTGACGCGGTCTCGCGTCCGAACAGATCGAAGCCGGCCTGCAAGCCGAACAGCGTGCCATCGAACGACGGGGACACCGTTCCCGACCAGGCCATTTCGGTGTCCTGGCCGAAAATGCGGCCCCAGACCGGCGATATCTCGGTGTTCGACAGCAGGCTCTGTTCACCGCGCCGTTCATGGAAGGTGCCGAGCATGCTCATTGCCAGGTGCTCGGCCACTGGAGGCAAGGCCGAATAGACCGGCACCTCGATGCGGTAGAGCAGGATTTCCTCGCCCGGCGCCGGGGTTGGCAGAGCAGGGGAATCGGTCGGCACCGGTGGTGGCGGCGGCGGTGGGTCGGCAGGCGGCGCCAGCGGCGGGGGCGGCGGCGGTTCCGGCTCGGGGTCGCTGGCCTGCACCGGCGGTGTCGGATCGACGGGCGGGTCGTTGATGTCGCCTTCGGTCGGCACCGGCACCGGCGGCAGGTCGGACGGGGGTGGCGGCGCTTCGGTCTCGGGCGGTTCCGGCTCGGGCAGTGGCGCTGGCTCGAGTGCCGGCGGCGCGGCTGCCGGTGATGTCGGCGTGATCAGCGATGAGCGCAGATACCAGTTCTCCTCGCTACCGGCGCTGACGCCGCCCTTGAACAGGTAATATTCGAAAGCGCCGGCCGCGACCGGCGCATCGAGCGCGAAGGCGCCGTCAGCCGTTGTCGCGCCATTGATTGCCTGGATGACCATGATGCCATCGGCATTCGTTTCGGCACCCGCACCGCCGACATTGACCACCGCAATGCCGGTCGAGCCGGAGGCTGTGCCGCCCGACAAGACGAGCCTGTCCGACGCGGAAGAGTCGTCGCCCAGCTCGGTCTGGATCAGCAGCAGGCCGCCGAGGCCGGTATAGTTGCCGTTGATCGTCAGCCGGTCGGTGACGCCGGTGCCGCCATTGGTCAGATCAATACGGCCGGCGTTGACGACATTGGCCAGCTGGCCAGCCGTGAAGGCCTGGATCGACGCGTTGAAGCCGCCGCCATAGAGCGTGCTTGCCTGGTCGACATTGAGCGTCCCGGTGCCCGTGCCGCTGTCGCCTAGCACCAGATTGCCGTCCAGCGTCAGTTCGGTGTCGTCGGTGGCGTTGATCGTTTCCCAGTTCTGGACCCTGGAGATCCCGTCCAGCGAGACATTGTCGAAGGTGAGCGTGTCGGTGCCGAGACCGCCCGATATGGCATCGGTGCCGCCGAGATTGGCGTTGGTGAGGTTGCTGAGCCTGGCGGTGTCGTTGTCGCCGCCGAGATCGACCATGCCATAGATGATGCCGCCACCATCCCAGACGAAACTGTCGGTGCCGAAACTCATCAGCACGTCGCCGCCGACCGTGCCACCGGTCACCGTTACGCTGTCGGTACCGCCGCTGACGCTGATGTTGCCGCCGATGGTGCCGCCCGAGAGAATGATCGTGTCGTTGCCGAAACCGGTGACGAGGTTGCGGTCGATGGTACCGCCGGACATGTCGAAGTAATTGTCGTCGAGCTTCATGTTGACGCGGCCGATGCGGCCTCCGGTCATCACCGCACGGTCGCCGTCATCGAAGAAGTCGACAATGCGCCCGCCGCTCATGAAGAAGGTGTCGAGTGCGTCGCCCTGGTTCAGCGAACCGATCTGGCCGCCGCTCATATTGAAATCGTCGATGCCGGCGCCTTGCTGGACATTGCCGGTGACAGTGCCGGCGCCGATGGTGAAGAAATCCGTGCCGCCGTCCTGGTCGACGCCGCCGGTAATGATGCCGGACTGCATGTCGATGCGGTCGATGCCGGTGCCGAAGGTGACGCTGCCGATGATCTGCCCGGTGCCGGCGGTGGGGAAGGTCAGCGTGTTGTCACCGCTGGTGTCGGTGAGGCTGCCGCCGGAATCGCCGCTGTCGCAGATGTAGGCGGTATTTCCGGCCGGTGGAACCAGCGCGCAGGCGGCAAAGGCCATAGAATTGGGCAGCAACGTCAGCGCCATAGTTGAGAGAATGCTAATTAAGCATGGATGCGGCTGACGCCGTTTTCGCGGCGGCAAAGCAACTGTTCCCTCCGCAGCCTGCGAACAACTGTCCGCAGGCTTGTTCTTCAGGTGCCGCATCGCGTCCCTCTCGATTCGCGATTTCAAGCTCCCCGCCCGACGCCGCAATGAAGACACAATTCGCCAGCTTTTACAAAGCCTATTCTGTGCCGCATGGTTGACGAACTGCGAAATTAGTTGAACTGGACTCCGGTATTGATTGGTCCAGACTTCGCTTGGCGCGCCCGCCGCCGATGCTCTAGGATCGGCCGCGCAGCTGGAATTTTATGATCACCGGAGGGGCCGGGCATGGCAGTCAGGGACGCATTCGGCCTGACATTTTCGGGCGCGAGCGAGGCCGGGTTTTCGCCCTACAGCCAGGCCGTTCATGAATTGCAATGCTTTATCGGCGACCCCGTCGCTTCCGTCGATCGCGCCATTGCGGCCAACCCGGGCTTCGTCATGGCACATGTGTTCAAGGGCTACCTGTTCGGCCTCGCCACCGAGCGCGAGGCAACGGCGGTGGCCAAGGCATGCCATGAAACGGCGCTGCCGCTTGCCGCGACCGCGCGCGAGCGGGCGCATGTCGCTGCCCTTGGCCATCTCGCCGCCGGCCGCTGGCACGAGGCCTCGCGCTTGCTCGAAGATATCGCCATCGATTTCCCGCTCGACGCGGTGGCGCTGCAGACCGGGCACCAGGTCGACTTCTTCACCGGCAACGCCCGCATGCTGCGTGACCGTATCGGCCGCGCACTGCCATCCTGGCAAAAGGACATGCCTGGATATCATGCCATTCTTGGCATGCAGGCATTCGGGCTGGAGGAAATGGGCGACTATGCGCGCGCCGAGAGACTGGGCCGGCAGGCTGTCGATATCGAGCCGCGCGACGGCTGGGCGCAGCATGCTGTCGCCCATGTCATGGAAATGCAAAGCCGGCAAAGGGACGGCATCGCCTGGATGCGCGCCAATCCCGAGGCGTGGACGAAAGAGAGTTTCCTGCAGGTGCACAATTGGTGGCACCTGGCGCTGTTCCACTACGATCTCGGCGAGACCGAAGAGGTGTTGGCCCTGTATGACGGGCCGATCTACGGCGCGCCGTCGACGATGGCGCTCAATATGGTCGATGCCTCGGCGATCCTGTGGCGGCTTTATCTCGGCGGCGTCGATGTCGGCGACCGCTGGATAGCGCTCGCCGCCAACTGGCCCAAGGTCGGTGCCGGCAATTACGCTTTCAACGACGCCCATGCCATGATGGCCTTCGTCGGCGCAGGGCTCGAGGCGCCAGCCAAGACCTTGCTCGAGGCGCAGCGCAAAGCGATGGGCGGCCATGACGACAACGCCGCCTTCACTCGGGACGTCGGCCATCCGCTGACGCTGGCGATCAGGGCCTTTGGCGAAGGGAAATACAACGAGACGATCCGCCTGATCCGGCCGATTCGCTCGATTGCTCATCGCTTCGGCGGCAGCCATGCCCAGCGCGACGTGATCGACCTGACGCTGATCGAGGCGGCTTTGCGCGCCGGCGACACAGCATTGGCACGGGCGCTGACGGCTGAGCGTCAGCTGGCTCGGCCGGACAGTCCGCTGTCGGCGCTGTTTTCTCGACGGGCCGCCAATTTGTCAGAGAATTGACCCGCAGCGGATCTTGTTTTAAAAACTGGCCAAGCCAGATTTTTTCGAGGCCCGAAAAAATTAATGGCAGTGGGAGGAATGCATGTATCTCGGCCTCGATCTCGGTACGTCGGGCGTCAAGGCGCTGTTGATCGATGCCGGGCAAACCGTCGTCGGCTCCGGCCATGCTTCCCTTGACGTATCGCGGCCACATCCCGGCTGGTCCGAGCAGAATCCGGCCGACTGGGTCCGAGCCTGCGAGACCGCTATTGCCGAGCTGAAATCAGCGCATCCGAAAGAGCTTGCCGCCGTCAAAGGCATCGGCCTCTCCGGCCACATGCACGGCGCAACCTTGCTCGACGCCGGCGACCAGGTGCTGCGCCCCTGCATATTGTGGAACGATACGCGCAGCCATGCCGAGGCGGCCACGCTCGATGCCGACCCACGCTTCCGCAAGCTGACCGGCAACATCGTCTTCCCCGGCTTCACCGCGCCAAAACTCGCCTGGGTGAAGAACAACGAGCCGGCTGTCTTCGCCAAGGTGGCGAAGGTGCTGCTGCCCAAGGATTTCCTGCGGTTCTGGCTGACCGGCGAGCATATGTCGGAAATGTCCGACTCGGCCGGCACCTCATGGCTCGATATCGGCAAGCGGCGCTGGTCGCCGGAACTGCTTGCAGCCACCTCGCTCGACGAGAAGCAGATGCCATCGCTGGTCGAAGGTACTGAAAAGGCTGGCGCCTTGCGCGCCGATCTCGCCTCCGAATGGGGCGTCCAGGCTGGCATCCCGATTGCCGGTGGCGCCGGCGACAATGCGGCTTCGGCCTGCGGCATGGGCACGGTCGGCGCCGGCCATGCCTTCGTTTCGCTGGGTACTTCCGGCGTGCTGTTTGCTGCCAATGCCTCCTACCTGCCGAACCCGGCCAGTGCGGTCCACACTTTCTGTCACGCGCTGCCCAACACCTGGCACCAGATGGGCGTCATCCTGTCGGCGACGGATTCGCTGAACTGGCTGTCGGAGGTATCGGGGAAGAAGGCCGGCGAACTGACCGCCGAACTCGGCGAGGCGCTGAAGGCGCCGAGCGGTGTGTCGTTCCTGCCTTACCTCTCGGGTGAGCGCACGCCTTACAATGATTCCGCCATCCGCGGGTCCTTCACCGGGCTGGCGCATGAATCGAGCCGTGCGGTGCTGACGCAGGCCGTGCTTGAAGGTGTCGCCTTCGCTTTCCGCGACAGCCTCGAAGCGCTGAAGACAGCCGGCACGATCTTGACCAGGGTGACGGCGATCGGCGGCGGCTCGCGCTCGCACTACTGGCTGAAGGCGATTGCTACCGCACTGCAGGTGCCGGTGGATATTCCCGCCGACGGCGATTTCGGCGCCGCTTTTGGTGCGGCCCGGCTCGGGCTGATTGCGGCGACGGGGGCGGATCCGCTGGCGGTATGCACGGCGCCGAAGACGGATGCGACGATCGAACCGGATACCGCGCTTGGTGGGGCGTATGCGGATGCGTACCAGCGGTATCGGGCGCTGTACCCAGCGATCAAGGCCGTAACCGCGTGAGTCGGCGCGAGGCACCCCCCTCTGCCCTGCCGGGCATCTCCCCCGCAAGGGGGGAGATTAGCAGCTTCGGCGGCTATGCCAGACTTGCAATTTGGGTGATTGGCGAAGGCGCGGATGCCAGCCAATCTCCTCCCTTGCGGGGGAGATGGCCGGCAGGCCAGAGGGGGGTGCCTCGCACCACCCCTGCCCAGTTAGCCTCACTGAGCCGGCACCTTGTCCAAAAACCCGGTGACACTCTTCAGCCGCCCGTTCTCGATGATACCGATATCGGTGCCTTCGATCACGGACGGAACACCCTCCGGCCCAAGATTCCACGAGAAGCGGATCGTGTCGGCAAACCCGTCCGGCTTGCCCTTCAGCGAGAATCGGAAGCCGGCAAAACGCTGCTGCACGCCGTCGATAAGAGCGGCCACACCCGCATGGCCTTCGCCCTGCATCAGCGGATCGCGGTAGCTGACGTCTTCGGTGAAGGTAGCCTTGAGCAGTTCGGCGCGGCGGTTCGCATCGGCCTCGTTCCAGGCGGTGATGTAGTTTTGAGCGATCGTGTTGAGGTCGGTCATGGTCTGTCTCCTTCGTTGAGTGGCTTTGACACGAGCCTTTTCACCCCGAGCGAGAGCGAAACCAATTACGCCTGAGGTAATCAGGGCGAACTATTCGAGAGAGGACAGAAATCATGAGCAGCGGATTTTTCGGCGACATCAAAGCAATCAAGTATGAGGGGCCGGATTCGACCAATCCGCTGGCCTACCGGTTCTACAACCCGGACGAGGTCGTCGCCGGCAAGCGGCTGGAAGATCATCTGCGCTTCGCCGTCGCCTACTGGCATTCCTTTGCCTGGCCGGGCGGCGATCCGTTCGGCGGCCAGACCTTCGACCGTCCCTGGTTCCCCAAGGCGGGTGGCGTCGACACGATGGAACTGGCGAAGCTCAAGGCCGATGTGGCCTTCGAGATGTTCTCGCTGCTTGGTGCGCCCTATTTCTGCTTCCACGACGCGGATGTGCGCCCGGAAGGCAAGGATTTCTCCGAAAGTGCCGCGCGGCTTGACGAGATCGCCGACTATTTCGCCGCCAAGATGAAGAAGACCGGCGTCAAGCTGCTCTGGGGCACGGCGAACCTCTTCTCCAACCGCCGCTTCATGTCGGGCGCCGCCACCAATCCCGATCCGGATGTGTTTGCCTATGCGGCGGCGACGGTGAAGAGTTGCATCGACGTCACCAAGCGGCTGAAGGGCGAGAATTATGTGCTGTGGGGCGGCCGCGAAGGTTATGAGACGCTGCTCAACACCGACCTTGCCCGCGAGCAGGAGCAGGCCGGGCGCTTCCTCAGCCTGGTCGTCGACTACAAGCACAAGATCGGCTTCAAGGGCACGATCCTGATCGAGCCGAAGCCGCAGGAGCCGACCAAGCACCAGTACGACTACGACGTCGCAACGGTCTATGGCTTCCTCAAGCGCTTCGGCCTCGAGAAGGAAGTAAAACTCAATATCGAGCAGGGCCACGCCATCCTGGCCGGCCATTCCTTCGAGCACGAGCTGGCGCTAGCCAATGCGCTCGGCGTCTTCGGTTCGATCGACATGAACCGCAACGACTACCAGTCGGGCTGGGACACCGACCAGTTCCCCAACAACGTACCGGAAATGGCGCTTGCCTATTACCAGGTCCTGCAGGCCGGTGGCTTCAAGACCGGCGGCACCAATTTCGACGCGAAGCTGCGTCGCCAGTCGCTCGATCCGCAGGACCTGCTGATCGGCCATATTGGCGGCATGGATTCGTGCGCGCGCGGTCTCAAGGCAGCCGCGAAGATGATCGAGGACAAGGCGCTGTCGGGTCCGCTGGCCGAACGCTATGCCGGCTGGAACAGCGCCGAAGCCAAGGCGATGCTGTCGGGCAAGCGCACGCTGGAGGATATCGCCGAGCGCGTGGTCAAGAAGAAGATCGAACCGCAGCCGCGCTCCGGCCGCCAGGAACTGCTGGAGAACATCGTCAATCGCTACGTCTGAGGACGAAAGCCGATTCGCACTGCTTAAGGAGCGGCGGGATGAACATCCCGCCGTCTTGGAATGCTTTGTGCGGCAGCCCTCATCCGGCGACATGCTTTTGCCCTTTGCCGCCCCTCAATGACCTCGCTCTTGCCTTCAAACTGCCGTCACGTATCTCGTATAAGGATGCCGTTGTGGCGGGTGAAAAGGAAGGAGGCGAACCGATATGCAGCACGAACGCGAAATCGACGCCCTGCTCTCATCCGGCGAAACCGGATCGATCATTGATCGGCTGATGGCGCTGCCGCGGCCGACCGACAATGTGAAAAACGAATGGGATCGCGCTGTCAGCAACCGATTTGAAGTCCGTCTGGCGAAGCAGATGCGTTCGCAGATGGACGCCGGCAGCGATCGACAGAACGCGGCCTGATCTCTCTTTGTCTGTGCATGTCGTTATCCCAAAACCGCGAAACACTTTTGGGCGACATGCATCAACCTCGGCGGAGCCGCACCGGCGCTTCGCCGAACGCTCTTGAAAACGCTCTGGAAAATGCCGCGGCGGACGAAAATCCCGTCCGCCCGGCAATATCCGCCATGGCGATCCGCGTGTCGACCACCAGCCGCCGCGCCGCGCCCAGCCGCAGCCTGAGATAGTAGGCGCCGGGCGTCTCGCCGATCGATTTGCGAAAAATGCTTTCCAATGTCCGTGCCGTCACCCCGGCGCGTTTTGCCACCGCGTCGATGGTCAGCGGCTGGTCGACATGCGATTCCATCAGCCTAATCGCCTGCGCCAGCCGCGGGTCGTAGCCGTCGAGCCGGCCGAGCGAGACCAGCGGCTGCGCATCGGTGGCGGCGCGCGCCTGGTCGTAGATGAAGACGCTGGCGACATCGAGCGCCACGGCCATGCCGAGGCGCGTACGGATCAGATGCAGCATCAGGTCGAAGGTCGGCGACGCCCCGCCCGAGGTGAAGACAGGCCCGTCGATGACATAGCGGTCGGGACGGACATCAACGCCGGGAAAGGCCGAGGAGAAATCCTCCATGTCCTCCCAGTGGGTGGTGGCGCTGCGCCCTTCCAACAGACCGGCGCGCGCCACCAGCCAGGTGCCGGCCTCGACGCCGCCGCAGGCGCGGGCGGCCCGAGCCGCGCGGCGCAAGCCCGAAAGCAAAGCCGATGTCGCATAATTCTGGGTGCCGAAGCCGGCAACGACCACCAGAACGTCGGTTGGCTCGGCGGCATCGAAACGGCCGCTCACCGCCACCGGCAGGCCGCAGGTGGTGACAGGCGCCTCGCCGGTGACCGAGACCAGTTTGAAATCGAACAGGGTCTCGCCGGAAATGCGGTTGGCGGCGCGCAGCGGGTCGACGGCCGATGCCACACACATGATGGACGAGCCGGAAAACACCAGCAGCGTCACCTTGAGCGGTGAGCGTTCCGAGCGAAAGATGGTCGGCTTTTCGCTTTTGATCATGGAAGCTTCGTAAATCGCAAAACAGTTCGCCGCAAGTCGGACCATTGTTGGGCTGTTCTTGTGCATGTCGTTATCCCAAAACCGGTTCCCACTTTTGGGCGACATGCATGGCTGATGGATTGGGAGGAGAGTTCCATGCCGCTCGCGATGAACCGTGAGGTCTTCATTACCTGTGCCGTCACCGGCTCCGGCGGCTCGCAGGACCGCTCGCCGCATGTGCCGCGTTCGCCTAAGCAGATCGCCGATTCGGCCATTGATGCTGCCAAAGCAGGTGCTGCCATCGTCCACTGCCATGTCCGCGACCCCGAAACCGGCAAGCCGCGTCGCGACGTCCATCTCTACCGCGAAGTGACCGAGCGCATCCGCGATGCGAATGTCGATGTGGTGCTCAACCTCACCGCCGGCATGGGCGGCGACATGGTGTTCGGTTCGCCCGAGGCGCCGCTGCCGCTCAATGAAAAAGGCACCGACATGGGCGGCGCCACCAACCGGATGGAACATGTGCGCCAGTGCCTGCCGGAAATCTGCACGCTGGATTGCGGCACCATGAACTTCGCAGAGGCCGACTATGTCATGACCAACACGCCCGGCATGCTGCGCGCCATGGGCGGCATGATGACGGCGCTCGGCGTCAAGCCGGAGATCGAGGCCTTCGACACCGGTCATCTCTGGTTTGCCAAGCAGCTGGTCGAGGAGAAAGTGCTCAACCCCGACGCGCTGGTGCAGCTCTGCATGGGCGTGCCGTGGGGAGCGCCGGACGACCTCAACACCTTCATGGCGATGGTCAACAACGTGCCGTCGACCTGGAACTGGTCCGCCTTCGCCATCGGCCGCAACCAGATGGCCTATGCCGCAGCGGCGGTGCTCGCCGGCGGCAATGTCCGCGTCGGGCTTGAAGACAATCTCTGGCTCGACAAGGGCGTGCTGGCGACCAACGCACAGCTGGTCGAGCGCGCCGCCAGCATCGTCACCAATCTCGGCGCCCGTATCCTCGGGCCGGAGGAAGTGCGCAAGAAGCTCAACCTGACCAAGCGGGCGCCGATCGCAGCAGCTGCGTAAGGCGGGAGTTGGCGATGGCTGATACCGTCAAATTCACCGTGATGAAGGATGGCGACAAGGACGATTACGAGTTCCTGACCGCCCATGAAATCGACTATGCCGCCAAGACCGGCGAGCGGCTGCTCGACGCGCTGGTCCAGCTCGACGAAGGCCTGTCCGGCTACAAGATCACCCGGCTCGGCCATTCGCTGCAGGCGGCGACGCGCGCCTGGCGCGACGGCGCCGACACCGACTGGATCGCCTGCGCCCTGCTGCACGACATTGGCGACATCTACGCGCCCTACAATCACGACGAATACGCCGCTTCGATCCTGAAACCTTTCGTGCGCGAGCAATGCACCTGGGTGGTGGAAAAGCACGGCGACTTCCAGCGCCTCTATTACGCGCACCATCTCGGCGGCAACCGTCACGCCCGCGACCGCTTCGCCGGCCATGCCTATTTCGACGATTGCGATCAGTTTTGCGAACGCTGGGACCAGTCGAGCTTCGACCCCGACTACGAGACGCTGCAGATTGAATTCTTCCGGCCCTTCGTGCTCGAAGTCTTTGCCCGCAAGGCCTACGACGCCTCCGTGGTCCGCGCCGGCGAGCGCATCCCTCTCATCGACCCTCAAACAGCCAAGACAAGAACCGGAGCCTGACCATGAGCATCATCAACAAGGCGGCCGCCATCGGCGGCGGTGTCATCGGCGCCGGCTGGGTGGCGCGGCTTTTGCTCAACGGTATCGACGTGTCGATCTTCGACCCCGATCCGGAAGCGTCGCGCAAGGTCTCCGAAGTGATGAAGGGCGCCCGCCGCGCCTACAAGCAGATGGTTCCCGGCGGCCTGCCCAAGGAGGGCAAGCTGACCTTCGCCAAGACCATCGCCGAAGCGGTGGCCGATGCCGATTTCATCCAGGAGAGCGTGCCGGAGCGGCTCGACCTGAAGCACCGGGTGCTGGCCGAGATCGACCTTTATGCGCCGGCCAACGCCATTGTCGGCTCGTCCACCTCCGGCATCAAGCCGACCGACATGCAGGTGGCGATGAAGAAGCATCCGGAGCGGCTGGTTGTCGGACATCCCTTCAACCCGGTCTATCTCCTGCCGCTGGTCGAGATCGTCGGCGGCGAGCAGACGTTCCCCGAAGCGATCGAGGTCGCGAAAGAAATCTATGCCTCGATCGGCATGAAGCCTGTCGTCATCCGCAAGGAGATCGAGGCCTTTGTCGGCGACCGCTTGCTGGAAGCCGCCTGGCGCGAGGCGCTGTGGCTGATCAAGGACGGCATCTGCACCGTCGAGGAGCTCGACGACATCATGCGCTATGGCTTTGGCCTGCGCTGGGCGCAGATGGGCATGTTCCAGGTCTATCGCGTCGCCGGCGGCGAGGCCGGCATGCGCCACTTCATGGCGCAGTTCGGGCCGTGCCTGAAATGGCCGTGGACCAAGCTTATGGACGTGCCGGAGTTCAACGACGAACTGGTCGACCTGATCGCCACCCAGTCGGACGACCAGGCGCATGGCCTGTCGATCCGCGAGCTGGAAAAGATCCGCGACGACAATCTGGTCGCCATCATGGACGCTCTGTCGAAGCAGAACAAAGGCAAGGGCTGGGGCGCCGGCGCGCTGCACAAGGACTATACCAGGCAGTTGGCCAAGCTGGCGGCGAAGAAGCCCACGGCTTCCAAGGCTGCCGAAAAGGCCAAGGCGTCGAAGCCGGTGAAGAAGGTGGAAAAGCCGAAGAAAAAGAAGAAGGGCTGAAGACCATGGATTTCGGGCTGTCGGAGGAACAGAAGCTCATTGTCGAGACGACGCGCGCCTTCGTCGAGAATGAGCTTTACCCGCATGAACGCGAGGTCGAGCGCACCGGCGTGCTGCGCCGCGAGCTGATCGAGGAGATCAAGGTCAAGGCGATCGAGGCCGGCCTCTACGCCGCCAACATGCCAGCCGATGTCGGTGGCGCCGGCCTCGATACGGTGACCTGGCTGCTCTACGAAAAAGAACTCGGCCGTGCCAACTATGCGCTGCACTGGACCTGCGTCGCGCGCCCCTCCAACATCCTTCTGGCCGGCACGCCGGAACAGCGCGAAAAATACCTGTTCCCTTGCATCCGTGGCGAAAAGTGGGACTGCCTGGCGATGACCGAGCCCGGCGCCGGCTCCGACCTGCGCGGCATGAAAGCGACCGCCGTGCAGGACGGGGACGACTGGGTGCTCAACGGCACCAAGCATTTTATCAGCCATGCCGATCTGGCCGACTTTGCCATCGTCTTCATGGCTTCGGGCGAGGAAGAAACCGCGCGCGGCAAGCGCAAGAAGATCACCGCCTTCTTCGTCGACAAGGGCACCAAGGGTTTCACCGTACGCGACGGCTACCGCAACGTCTCGCATCGCGGCTACACCAACGCCATCCTTGAATTCGACGATTGCCGTTTGCCGGCGAGCCAGGTGCTCGGCGAGGTGCACAAAGGTTTTGAGGTCGCCAATTCCTGGCTCGGCGCCACCCGGCTGCAGGTCGGCGCCACCTGCCTCGGCCGCGCCGAGCGAGCGCTCGGCCACGCCATCGAATATTCCGCGCAGCGCCATCAGTTCGGCCAGCAGATCGGCAAGTTCCAGGGCGTGTCATTCAAGCTTGCCGACATGGCGACGGAACTGAAAGCTGCGGACCTCATGGTGTTCGAAGCCGGGTGGAAGTACGATCAGGGCACTGTCACCGATCAGGACATGGCGATGGCCAAGCTGAAGGCGACCGAAATGCTGGCTTACGTTGCCGACGAAGCCATCCAGATCCATGGCGGCATGGGGCTGATGGACGACCTGCCGCTGGAGCGCATCTGGCGCGATGCGCGCGTCGAGCGCATCTGGGAAGGCACTTCGGAGATTCAGCGACATATTATTTCGCGGGCGCTGCTGCGTCCGTTCGGAGCATAGAGCATGATGTACCCAAAACCGGGGTCCGGTTTTGGGGAGAAGATCATGCTCAAACGAAAAGATGGCCATGCATAAACTCGAACGTCTCCTGCGCCCGAAGTCGATTGCTGTGTTCGGCGGGGCGCAGGCCGCTGCCGTCGTTGCCCAATCGATCAAGATGGGCTTTGCCGGCGAAATCTGGCCGGTGCATCCGACCAAGGACGAGGTCGCCGGCCGCAAGGCCTATCGTTCTGTTGCAGACCTTCCCGGTGCGCCCGACGCTGCCTTTGTCGGCGTCAACCGGCACTTGACCATCGAGGTGGTCAAGGCGCTGGCCGAACGTGGCGCCGGCGGCGCCGTCTGTTTTGCCGCCGGCTTTCTCGAGACCGAGGCCTACGATGATGACGGTGAGCGGCTGCAGGCCGAACTGGTGGCTGCTGCCGGCCAGATGCCGATCATCGGCCCGAATTGCTATGGCCTGATCAACTATGCCGACGGCGCGTTGCTGTGGCCCGACCAGCATGGCGGCATCAGGCTGCCCGAAGGCGCCAAGGGCGTCGCCATCATCACCCAGTCGTCCAACATCGCCATCAACATGACGATGCAGAAGCGCGGCCTGCCGATCGCTTTCCTGATGACCGCCGGCAACCAGGCGCAGACCGGCCTGTCTGAAATGGCGCTCGGCCTGATAGAGGACGAGCGCGTGACGTCGCTCGGTTTGCACATCGAAGCTTTCGATTCGGTAGCCGGCTTCGAGCGGCTGGCCGCACGAGCTCGCGAGCTGAAGAAGCCGATCATCGCCATGAAGGTCGGCCGCTCCGAACAGGCGCGGCAAGCGACAGTCTCGCACACCGCCTCGCTCGCCGGCTCGGACGCCGCTTCCGGCGCTTTCCTCAGGCGGCTCGGCATTGCGCGCGTCGATTCCATCCCCGCCTTCATCGAGGCGCTGAAGCTGCTGCACGTCACCGGTCCGCTGCCCGGCTATCGCCTGTCGTCGATGAGCTGTTCGGGCGGCGAGGCCTCGGTGATGGCCGACAGTGCCGAGGGCCGCTGGGTCAACTTCCCAGAGCTCACCAGCAAGCACCGCGCCCATGTCAAATCGACGCTCGGGCCGCTGGTCGCTGTCGCCAACCCGTTGGACTACCACACCTTCATCTGGAACAACGAGCCGGCGATGACCGCCACCTTCACCGCCATGGTCTCGGGCGGTTTCGACCTCAACATGCTGGTGCTCGACTTTCCGCGCCCCGATCGTTGCTCGGTCACCGACTGGTGGGCGACGCTGCGCGCCTTCGAATCGGCGCTGAAGACCAACAAGGCGCATGGCGCGATCGTCTCGTCGCTGCCGGAGAATCTGCCGGAGGAATACACCGCCGAGCTGATGGCGCGCGGCATGGTGCCGTTGTTCGGCATCTCCGAAGCCATGGACGCCGCAGGCGCAGCAGCCTTCATCGGCTGGGCCTGGGCCGAGCCGCAGGCGCAGCCGATCGACACGTCAGCCGCGGGCGCTGCCGAAGGCGGCCATGTGACGCCTGATGAGGCCGAAGCCAAGGAGCGACTGATCAAGGCAGGCCTGCCGGTGCCGAAGGGCGAACGCGCCGCCAATGCAGTCGACGCCGTCATCTCGTCGATGGCGCTCGGCTTCCCGGTGGCGCTGAAGGCGCTCGGTGTCACCCACAAGTCGGAAGTCGGCGCTGTCAGGCTGAACCTGAGGGATGCCGAATCCGTCAGCACGGCGGCGCATGATCTGCTGCCGCTCGGCACCGGGCTCTATGTCGAGCGCATGGTGCGCGACGGCGTCGCCGAACTGATCGTCGGCTTCACCCGCGACCCGATGTTCGGCGCCGTGATGACGCTGGGCACCGGCGGCGTGCTGGTCGAACTGTTGCGCGACAGCGTCACCCTGATGCTGCCGGCGACGCGCGACGATATCGAGGCGGCCCTGCGCCGGCTGAAGTTGTTCCCCCTGCTCGAGGGCTATCGTGGGCGGCCGAAAGCCGATGTCGCCGCCGCCATCGAGGCCGTCGCGGGCATTGCCGACTTCGTGCAGAAGAATGCCGGCGAGATCGAGGAACTCGACATCAACCCGCTCATCGTCTGCGCCGAGGGCAAGGGCGCCTGGATCGCCGACGCGCTGCTGGTGCTGGGAGACAAGAAGAATGTCTGACGTCATTTCGACCCGCCGCGAGGGCAATATCCTCGAGGTCACGCTTGACCGGCCGAAGGCCAATGCCATTGACCTCAAGACGTCGCGGCTGATGGGCGAGACGTTCAAGGCGTTCCGCGACGATCCGGAGCTTCGCGTCGCCATCGTCAAGACCGCCGGCGATAAGTTCTTCTGCGCCGGCTGGGATTTGAAGGCCGCTGCCGGCGGCGACGCGGTCGATGGCGACTATGGCGTCGGCGGCTTTGCCGGCCTGCAGGAGCTGCGCGACATGAACAAGCCGGTCGTCGCCTGCGTCAACGGCATGGCGGTCGGCGGCGGCTTCGAACTGGCGCTGTCCTGCGACCTCATCTACGCTTCCGACCATTCCTCCTTCGCACTGCCCGAAATCCGCGCCGGCACGCTGGCCGACGCGGCGACGATCAAGCTTCCGAAGCGCATTCCCTACCATGTCGCCATGGACCTTTTGCTCACCGGCCGCTGGATGGATGTCGCCGAAGCGCATCGCTGGGGTCTGGTCAACGAAGTGCTGCCCAAGGAAAAGCTCGAAGACCGTGTCTGGGAGATTGCAAGGCTGCTGGCCAGCGGGCCGCCGCTGGTCTTTGCCGCGATCAAGGAGACGGCGCGGGTTGCCGAAGCCCTGACCTTCCAAGATGCGATGAACCGCGTGACGCGGCGGCAACTGGCGACCGTCGATGCGCTGTATGGCTCGGAAGACAATATGGAAGGGTTTCGCGCATTCGCCGAGAAGCGCGATCCGGTGTGGAAGGGGAAGTAGCCTAGCGGACGATGGCGTTCCTCCACACCCCCCTCTGCCCTACCGGGCATCTCCCCCTCAAGGGGGGAGATTGGCTGCTCGGACCTCGACGCCCACCCACCAACGTTGACGATTGGCGAAACCATTCGCGACATCCGATCTCCCCCCTTGAGGGGGAGATGGCCGGCAGGCCAGAGGGGGGTGCCTGGGCGCCATCATCCAAAGTTGGTCTTCCCGCATGACCGATTACAAAACCCTCATCGACGCCGAGACCTGGGTCTTCATCGAGCGGACCAATTCCTTCTACCCGCCCGACACGATCGACTACACCATTGCCCAGCAGCGCGCGATTTATGACCGGATGTGTCGCGAATTCTTTGCCGGCTATCCCGATGGCGTGACGGCGGAAACGACCATCATTGCCGCGCACGATATCCCGATCCGCATCTATCGCAGCGCTACCCCGAACAAGGCGGCGATGGTGCTCTACATCCATGGTGGCGGCTTTATCCTCGGCGGGCTCGACAGCCATGACGATGTCTGCGCCGAATTGTGCGCCCGCACGGGCTTCGAGGTGGTCTCCGTCGACTACCGCCTGGCCCCTGAGCATCTGCACCCGGCCGCCTTCGACGATGCGCGGCATGCCTTCGAATGGGCTGCCAAAACCTACGACCGTTCCGTCCTGCTCTGCGGCGACAGCGCCGGCGGCAATCTCTGCGCGGCCGTTGCCCACGCAACGCGCGGTCATGCAAAGCGGCCAATCGGCCAGGTGCTGATCTATCCCGGCCTGGGCGGCGACCGCTCGAGGGGTTCCTACGTGAGGCATGCGGAAGCTCCGATGCTGACGGTGCGCGATCTCGACTTCTACAAGCACATCCGCACCGGCGGCGCTGACGCCACCGGCGATATCACTTTGTCGCCGCTCGCCGACACCGACTTCACCAAACTGCCGCCGACGGTGCTCATCACCGCGCAATGCGACCCGCTGTCGTCCGACGGCGAAGCCTATCGCGACCGCGTCCTCGCCGCAGGCGGCCGCGCCACCTGGTTCGAGGAGCCCGGGCTGGTGCATAGCTATCTCCGGGCCAGGCACACGGTCGGCCGGGCGCGCGCCAGCTTCAGCCGTATCGTTGAGGCGGTCTCGGTGCTGGGCAAGGGCGACTGGGCTTGGTGATCATTCGCCGACAATCTGCCTGAGCAACCCTCCCAGGAGGAGCAAGCACCAACCTGTCTTCCATCCTGAGTTGACTGACACAAGAATTAGTCGCCGCTTCTGTGAAATGGCGAACAGTCCCAGCCGCCGTTTTGCATGAACCTTTCCACTTCCGCCTGCGACTGACGCTCAGGCGCCGCATGGTGCGGGGCCGGAAAGGATGCCCCCAATGACCAGGACCCCAGAGACTCGCAGGTCTCCGGGAACAACGGGAGCTCAGCGCGACCATCGCCTTCGGGATGGGGTCGATGCGCTGGGCTTCCGGCTGATTCCGTTGACCCTGCGCAGGAGCAGGCGTATCGTGAGGATGAGGAAAGCAGACAATTCGATCAGGGACGAACGTGCCGGAACGACGCGCCTTGCCCTGATTCGCACGGCCGGACCGGACGTTCCTCCCGAAAACTTCGGGGGGAGTTTTATGTCCTGCGATCGCGGCACGTCCATGCCATCTCCACGCGGCGGTTTGCGTCGTTCGCTCCATCTGGCCGGGGGTTTGCTTGCCCTGGCGCTGAGCGCCACGCTCTGGTTGGGCACAGCTGCCCGGGCGCAGGAAACTCAGATCATCTATCCCGGCTCGATGGCCGTGACCGGATTTTCCGGCACCGTCATTCCCAATTTCGAAGAAGGGCTGCCGCCCGGCGTAGACCCGGTCGACGAAACCTTCATCGACACGACGCGCGCCACCCTGCGCGTTTTCGACGTTTCTGCGCTGGGCGGACCTGCCTCCGGCCAGCTCGTCTACACGCCGCCGCCTTTCGAAGTAACGGCCGAACAGATCGGCCAGGTGTTCGCCGTCACCTATGATGACGGCGTGCGCGACGGCGTCCCATCAGGCATCCCCAACCTCTATGCCGGCGCCAGCTCGCTGCACGGCATCCGCATCGTCACCCCTGACGAAGACGCCGACGGAAGGCCCGAGCGGCAGCGCCGCGGCACGGCCGGCGCGGTCTTCATGGACGGCCAGTTCGGCACCGAAAATGGTGGCGGTCCCGGCACGATCTGGAAGATCGACGGCATCACCGGCGCCGTCTCCAAATTCGCCGACATCGACACCAACAGCGGTCCCGGCATCGGCGACGTCACTTTCGACAGCAATCACCGCGAATTCTTCGCCAGCGACCTCGACACCGGCCTCATCCACCGCCTCGCGGACGACGGTACGCTAATCGACACGTTCGACCACGGCGTTGCCGGCCGACCGGCGCATGGGCTCGCGCCCGTCGCCGACGACGGTGCTGTGATGGACATTCAGGGCGCCGCCTTCGATAGCGAAGACCCCGACACCTGGGGCTACACGCAGGACGAACGCCGCGTCTGGGCGGTCGCCTATCGCGGCGGCCGGGTTTACTATTCGGTCGGCGAAAAGTCTGAAATCTGGTCGGTGGGCATTGCCCGCGACGGCACATTCGCCGGGGATCCGCGCTGGGAGCTGACGGTCAAGGCCGACAAGGACTACGCCGTCACCGACATCGCTTTCGACAATAAGGGCTTCATGTACCTGGCGCAGCGCGGTCCGGTGGAAAACCGCTATGATTACAGCCAGTTCGCCGATTCCGGCAAAGGCGAGGTCATCCGCTACTGGCGCGAAAACCCCCACGATCCGGCGACGGAATCGGAATGGGTGGAAGAGCCGCAGGAATATGCGGTCGGCTTCCCGCAAGGCAACCGGCAGTCGGCCGGCGGCCTCGACCTGCAATATGGCTACGACGCCGAAGGCAATCTCAACACCGGCGTCTGCACTGATACGCTGGTCAACACCGGCGACAAACTGCGTGACACCCCGACACTGGCCGACCAGCTCGCCGCCGGCGGGCCGCTTGCCGTGCACGGCGTGCAGATCACGCCGACGCCGCTGGTCAAGCCGGCCAACGTGCCGCCCTTCGGCTCGTGGTTCGTCGATTTCGACGGCTATTTCGAAGACCCCGAGGTGGAAGGCCATGTCGGCGACGTCGAGGTCTGGCACCCCTGTGAAGGCCGTGCCGGCTACTATGAAGAAATCCCCGGCGGTTACCTGCCGCCCTTCTATCCGCCTGACTTCCCACCGCCCGGCGATCTGCCGCCGTGCATCGATGTCGAGGATGTCCAGTTCTACTGCACGCCTCGCGGCCTCCAGGCCGACCTCTATCTCCATGACCATGCCGGCTTCGGCGGCGATTCGATCAAGGCCCAGTCCAGGACGCCAGGCGTCGGGGTGACATCACCCCAGTCGCACGCGCCCGGCAAGCCTTACACGATCGACATCACCGGCCACTATCCGGGCGACACAGTCGATGTCGGGCTTTGCTTCTACAGGCAATCCGACAAGGACAAGGGTGGCTACTACCCTTGCTGCAAGATGACTTTGCCGCTCAGAATCCCAGCCGTCAGCTGCGAACGTTGAGGAGGGAGAGATGAACATTTCTGCACTTTCCCCCACCGCGACGCGCAACCAGAAAACCGTCATGGAGACCATCATGAGACCCCTGTCATACGCCAGGCGCGGCGCGCGCTGGCTGATGGCGGCCGGTATCGCGGTCGCCATGTACGCCCCTGTGGCAAGTCACGCCGAAGACGCCGTCCCGATCACCCCGAAACTGCGGCTCGACCTCGACAATTCGAAAATCATCACTCCGAGGCCGGAACGGGTCGTGCCGTTCTTCACCAAGAAAGGCACCCAGCGAGGTTGCGACTACGTCGTCTACTCCCTGAGCTTCGGCCTGCGCGGCGATGCGCAAAGCTTTGCCGACCCGGGCATGATTGCCCTGTTGAAGAAGCTCAAGATCGAGTTCAAGGACCAGCTTCCGCACGGCCTGTCGATCGTCAGCGCTCATGTGTCGGGCGACGGCACGGACGCTGCGGGCGGCCCGCTGCCCGGCGTTTCGATCAGCACCTCGGCCGATCCGAACGATACGGCAACCGTGTCTGATTTCCGGCTCTCCGCCGCCGATCTCGACGGCGCGGGCGCTGCCAATGAACGCGTCGTCAACTTCCAGATCACCGCCAAGATCGACCATGCGGCGTTTCCCTCGCCGACCATCGTCGACAACCAGGGTCTGATCAAGGTGACAAATGGAGCTGGCACCGGGACCATCATCCCGTCGCAGGATCCGGGCAAGCCCGACGATGGCGACTTCAAGACCGGCGTGAAGACCTCGATCAAGATCGACCTCACCAACTGTGACAAGCGGCCTCCGCCTCCCGACCGGGAATGCTTCAAGGTGGAGCGCGGCACGGTCGATTGCGTGCCCGGCGGCGGCGCTTTCATCTACCACATGCCTGTCGGCCCGGAGATGGGCGGCAAGTGGGTGCAGGTGTCGACGACCACCCCCGGTATCACCATCATCCCCGACACCCAACTGGTGCCGGCGGGCGGCGGTGTGCTCAACTGGAAGATCGTCGGCGCATCGCCCGGCGATGTCATCCACCTCATCGTCACCGGCATCGAGACCTATGCCGGCCCGAAGGAGGGTTGGGGGCTGTGCTGCACGCAAACCATCGACATCGTCATCCCGCGTGACCTGAGATGTCCGCCCAAGGACAAGGAACCGGACCTCAAGGTCGAGAAACGCGCCGACGTGACGCGTTGCACGATGGGTGGCGGCTGCGACTTCACCATTCGGGTCACCAATGTCGGCGACGGGCCGTATCACGGCAAGATCGTGCTCGACGAGGTGACGCTGCCGGCCGGCTCGACGCTGGATTCAGGGCCCAACCCGCCCTGGGTCTGCGTGCCCGGCGCGACCCCGATGACGTGCGCCTATCCGGTGACCACGCTCAATCCGGGCGCCTCCGTCGACCTCAAGCTCGGCTTCAAGCCGGCCGGTGGCTGGCAAGGCAGCACGCTGCGCAACTGCGCCACCTACAATTACGGCGCCAGCGGCAAGCCGCTGTTCGGCAGCCAGCAGAACGATCGTGGCTGCGCCTCGATCCCGATCTGCCGGCGTGGCGACCGCGACCGCGATTGCCGGCCGCCGGTCGACAAGAAGGTCGACCTGATCCTGAAGAAGCGTGCCCGCATTCCGGTCTGTACGCCCGACGGCATCTGCTACTTCGTGATCGACATCATCAACAATGGCAGCGTCCCCTACAATGGGCCGCTGACGGTCATCGACAATTACCCGGGCGGCGCGCCGGCTTCTTCGACCTTCGGCCCGTCTCCGCCCTGGACATGCGGACCGAACGGCCCCGGCCAGTTCCGCTGCGACAATGCCGGCATCGTGCTGATGCCGGGCGCCTCGACGCCGATCGTCGTCAAGGCGGTGATGCCGGCCGGCTACCAGTCGGACTCGGTGGAAAACTGCGCGGCGCTGAAGCCTGTCCCCGGTGAGGTCGACCTCACCAACAACAAGGCCTGCGCCAAGGAACGCTTCCGGCATCCCAATGGAGGCAAGCCAACCTTGCGCATTACCAAGGTGTGCAACGGCTCGCTGGCCGGCGCGGCGGTGGTTTCCTGCCGCATCACCGTCATCAGCCTTGGCACCTCTGCCCCCACCGGTCCGGTGCGGGTCAACGATGCTGCCACGCTGATCTCGGGCGGCGCGCCGGTCCAGATCCAGACCGTCACACCCGACGGCGCGGAGTGGACCTGCGGAGCGGTTCCGGCCAACGCGCTGTCGTGCCAGATTCCCGGCGCCGTGATGACGCCCGGAACATCCAGGCACTTCGACGTGACGGTCTCCGCCAATGGCGCGTTCGAGAACTGCGCACGCGGCTCGTATGGCCCGGCTCCGGGAGACGACGTTGTCTACCCGTTCGGCCAGGCCTGCGCCAAGGGCGGTGGCACCTCCACCATCAGCGTCAAGAAGACCGGCGACGCCGAGTGCCAGCCGGGACAGCCCTGCTCGTTCGAGATCACCATCACTAATGACGGCCAGACCCCATTCTCGGGTCCGGTCCGCATCGGCGATGCGATCGGCGTGGACGGGCTCGGCCGGCTGGAAGGCGTTGCGATCACCTCGATCGAACCACCCTTCGGCTGCTCGCCAGAACCGACGACGCTGCCTCTGTCCTGCATCGCCAACCTGACGCTCGGCGCGGGGGAAAGCCACGTGCACACTGTCACCGTGGTCCTTCCTGACGACGGCCGCCTGGCCAACCTGCAGGGCAATGTCAGCGGCCAGAACTGCGTCGGTGTCTTGTCTCCTGATACCAGGGTGCAAGGCGGCGACATGCTGTCCGGCGATCAGACCAATATCCAGGGCGATCGCGGCAAGGCCTATGCCTGCCATCCCTTCACCATCAAGCACGAGGTGAAGAAGGAATGCTCGCCGGGCTTTGTGATGAACGACGCCGGCCGGTGCGTGTGTCCGGAAGGCACCACCTTCCGCAACGGCCAGTGCTCGCCCGACGGTGGCGTCATCATCGAGCCGAAGCCAAGGCCATGCGTGCTGCTCAAGGGCCAGATCCGCACCGAGGACGGACGCTGTGTCTGCCCACGCGGAACCGAGCTCGAGAACGGCGCCTGCGTCAAGATCGACAAGCCGGGCTGCACCATCCCCGGCTCGGTCCCGACGTCGGACGGCAATGGCTGCTACTGCCCGGACGGCACGCATCTCGACCGACAGGCAAATGCCTGCGTGCGCGACAAGCAGAGGCCCGAGCAGTGCACGATACGCGGCCAGGTTCATGACGCCGACGGTGATTGTGTCTGCCCGCGTGGGACCGAGGTGCGCAATGGAGCCTGCCGGCCGATCCGGCCGAAGCCAGAGCAGTGCACCATCCGCGGCCAGGTTCATGACGCCGATGGCGATTGTATCTGCCCGCGTGGGACTGAGGTGCGCAATGGAGCCTGCCGGCCGATCCGGCCGAAGCCAGAGCAGTGCACCATCCGCGGCCAGGTTCATGACGCCAATGGCAATTGCGTCTGCCCACGGGGCACCGAGGTGCGGGACGGTGCCTGCCGGCAGAAGCGGCCTGTGCTGGAACAGTGCGACATACGCGGCCAGGTCCACAACAAGCGCGGCGAATGCGTTTGCCCGCGCGGCACCCAGGTGATCGACGGCGCATGCCGCAAGCCGAGGCCGGAAGAATGTGCCCCGGGCTCGGTGATGATCAACGGCCAGTGCCAACCGATCAGGCGGCGCTGCCCGGAAGGCACCGTTGGACGGTATCCGAACTGCCGGCCCATTCGCCCACAGCCATCGCTCGATCCGAGCCTGTTGCTCAATCCGGGGATCCTCCAGCAGTTGGTGCCGAAGCGCACGCAGCAGCCGCAGGTACAGCCGCAGAGAGATCCGACGGCCAACTTCAAGCCGTAGGTTCTGGATACGAGCCAGAAATAGAACCCCCGCCGGAGCGATCCGGCGGGGCTTTTATTTCAGGCGGCAGAGTTGTCGATCCTCACACTGTTCCAGGCCGAATCTCAGCTGGCGGGCGCGTAGCGCAGCAGCGTCACGCCCTGGGCAAGGCTTTGCGTGCCGAGCGGCTGCAAGGTCAGCGCCAGGCCGGACTGGAAGTACGGCTTGCCGCCGCCCAGCACGACCGGCTGCATGTAGAGCCGGTATTCGTCGATCAGGCCCGCGCGCGCGAATTGTGCGGCAAGATCGGCGCCGCTGACGGAGATTTCGCCCTCCGTTTGCGATTTGAACCGACTTGCAACGGTTTCGACATCCCCACTCACCAGCCGGGCATTGGGTCCGACGTCGCTAAGCGTGGTCGAAAACACAATCTTCGGGGTCCTTTGCCAGGCATCGGCAAAATCCCGCTCTACCTCGTCCCCGGTCTCGCGCTCCGGACTGTCCCAGAAGCGCATCGCCTTATACATCCGGCGTCCGCAGAGCGCGATCGCGGTCCGCCGCATCTCGCCGTTGAAATGCCGGTGCAGTTCTTCCCCGGGCACCGGCAAGCCGATGTCGCCCGACGGTCCCTCGATAAAGCCGTCCAGCGACGTCAGCATGGAGTAGACGATCTTTCCCACGTGTACCTCCGTTCGATACCTATAGGCTATATATCTGATTGCGATTTGCAATCAGATTTCAAAGAGCGAACGGACTGAGGTGGATCACCCGGGAAGGCCAACACTCGGACCAGCAATTATGTTCTGTCGCTGTGAACCTTCGCGCCGGCCGGGATGACCCACTCCTGAAGGAAACACTTTCAGGAGAGAGAAAATGTCTTCACCCCGTTATATCTTTCGCAACACGGCGACCGCTGTTGCCTTAATCGCAGCCGCGCTCGCCAGCACGTCGGCCTTCGCCGAACAGGCCAACATCAAGTCGATGTCCTTCGACACGCAGAGCGCCAACACCACGCTTCACGTCGTTTCGAGCGACAAGCAGAAATGGGACAGGCTGAAGAGCGGCACCGTCCAGTTCTGGGGCCACATGAAGATCGATACACGGTGGCCCGGCTACGTTCAGGATGTCGGTGTCGCACTCGGCGTCTGCGGACCCGGCCAATGCGGCCCGTTTCCGCCGATCTGGAGCGCGGCCACAGTCAGCCGTGACTACGACCACCAGGAAAACTTCGCCTTTGATCCGGCCAACATACCCCTGTCGTCGGACACCGGCATTGCCGTCGTGCCCTATGGCGACCAGATCATCGCCAAGTGCAACCAGCACCTGCAGGCCGACGGTCCGACGAAATCCTATTCGTTCAGCCACACATTCGACGCCAGCTTCACGGCACTTACCGACAAAGCGCTCGACATGGGCAATGCCGTCGCCGAGACCCAGCAGGGCAGCTGGCCCTACCCGCTTTTCGATTCGAACTACGCCGCGCATGGCACCTTCCAGGTGCAGGTTGTCTGCGACCCGGTGATCAAGCCCAATGTCCAGGACATCGCTGCCGATTTCGGCAAGTTCGAGGTCGAGAACGTCAAGCTGTTCTTGACCACCTACCAGTCGAACCAACCGGGCTCGACTCCTGGCACTGTCTGTCCCTCGCTCAAGGTTACCAGCCGGGCGCAGGCCAACCAGGCCGGACCGGTCTCGATGCGCATCTGGCGACAGAAGGACGGCGGACCGATCACCTCCGAGTTCAAGCAGGCGTGGGCATCGTATGACGCAAGCAAGAATGGTTATTACGCCAACTATGAGAAGTGGGAGAATGTCGGCGCCACGGCCTATTTCCAGTACAAGACCGAGGTCGTCGGCAATGGACCGTTCGAACCCTTCGACGGCTGGAAGGACATCACGGTGCATTGTACCGGCGCCGGCGGCGGTGGCTTCACCGACGCACCGCAGGCCGATCCCGACAACCCGCCGGCAAAGGCCGACTGGCAAGGTGAAGTGACCGTTTCCGACAGCGCAGGAGCGAGAAAACTCTGCCCTCGCAAGGGCCAGGTCGCATTCGAGGTGAGCCGCGACGAGCCCGGCGCGTTTCACTACCGGATCGGCTGTTCGAACGGCGCCTTCTTCACCGGCACCACGGTCGCCTTCAACGATGGCGGCGTCTTCAAGGCCAGCGCGGCACATGATCTCAGCATCGTCAGAACCCGCTCGATCCAGTGCACGCTGCAGGAGATCAAGCAGAACGGCTCCATCGCCACCGTCGATACGGACAAGGAGGATTTCACCTGCATCAAGCGCACCTCCGAACCGGAGGCTGACGATCTCGTCTCCAGCACGCGTCCGGACTTCGGCAAGCCGAGACTGCCGCCGGTCGTCGTCGATCCCGGCCGCAAATGCCTGCCCAGCCAGACATTGCGGCGCGGCAAATGCATCGACAAGCCGATCGTTGCCGCGTGCAAGAGCACCGAAAAGCTTGTCAGCGGCAGGTGCATCGGCGTCAGCATTCACTGTCTGCCAGGCTATCGTCAGGTCGGCTTGAAATGCGTGAGGAACCCTGTAGTCGCCGACCAGTGCAGGCGCGACGAATTGCGCATCAACGGCAAATGCGTGCGCAAGCCTCCCGTCATCATCGACTGCAAACGCGGTTACCACCCGGTCGGCAAGGCATGCGTGAAGGACGCCATCATCACCACTGGCTGCCAGACGACCGAAAAGCTTGTGCGTGGATATTGCGTGCCGAAGCAACCCGTCAAGACGTTCAATCTGCAGAGATTGAAGCAAGGCAGCGGCAAGCTGTTTGCGCCGGGATTGGCCAAGCCGAGGCGTCACGTGAACTGAAATTTGACGCTACAGACCTGGAGAGGCGGCCCACTGCCGCCTCTCTGCATTGTGTGGATCAGTCGCCCACACCGGATTCCTGTCGACAAGCGGCGCCGAGACGATTAGGGCGGAAGCAAGCTCAACAACGGGAAGCTGACATGGCCAGGAAGACCCTGATTGCGCCATCGGTGCTGGCGTCGGACTTTTCCAAGCTCGGCGACGAGGTCGAGGCGGTGGTCGCGGCCGGCGCCGACTGGATCCATCTCGACGTCATGGACGGGCATTTCGTGCCCAACATCACTTTCGGCCCGCCGGTGATCAAGGCCATCCGCAACCGCACCAAGGCCTTCTTCGACTGCCATCTGATGATTGCGCCTGCCGATCCCTATCTGGCCGCCTTTGCCGATGCCGGCTGCGACGGCATGACCGTGCATGCCGAGGCTGGACCGCATCTCGACCGTTCGTTGCAGACTATCAAGGGTCTCGGCAAGAAGGCTGGCGTGTCGCTCAATCCGGCGACTCCGGAAAGCGCGATCGAATATGTGCTCGACCGGCTCGACCTGATCCTGATCATGACCGTCAATCCGGGCTTTGGCGGCCAGGCCTTCATCCCGGCCATGATCGACAAGGTCAAGCGGGTCAAGGCGCTGATCGGCAACCGGCCGATCCGCATCGAGATCGACGGCGGCGTGTCGCCGGAGACGGCTCCTCTGGTTACATCGGCCGGCGCCGACGTGCTGGTGGCGGGCGCCGCCGTCTTCAAAGGCGGCAGCGTTGAAGCCTATAGGGCCAATATCGAAGCCATCCGAACCGCGGCCGACCGGGCTGCCGGCTGACATCAGCTTCAAGACAAATTCTCGGCGGTTCTGATCAATTGGTCCGATCCTCCAAGGCGCCCCTGTTACGGGAGGGCGCATCTCGCCAATCTGACGCGCGTTAAGGAAAAATTACCCGTATTCCTGATCTCACAACCATGTCACGAAGACGCGGGCCACACCGTTGGACAAAGTTTCTTCATAAGAACAAGTTTTTCACGATATTCGTTACTTCCTCGGAGTAAGATGCGTACAACCTTCCTCTTTAAGTCGAATATCGTGATCTTCCCCTTGAGCCATGGATGCCTCAAGGCATATAGTACAAGTACGGGCGAATCGTTTGCTTCGAGGCCGGGCTGGCGGAGCATGGGAGAGCGACAGGAGCCATATTGACCTACGGATCTTCCGATATGATTGAAGGCGCGGGGGCCAAGAGCACCCTCGCCAGTACGGTCTATCAACAGCTTCGCGACGATCTCCTGCGCGGCGTGTTTGAAAGTGAAAGCAAGCTTCGTGTCGAATGGGTGGTTTCCCGTTACGGCGCCGGCGCCTCGCCGGTTCGCGAGGCTCTCAACCGGCTTGCTTCGGAAGGCCTGCTTGGCCGGCACGACCAGCGCGGTTTCTTCATCATGCCGGTCAGTGCACCGGAACTCGAGGAATTGACACGCACCCGCTGCTGGCTGGAAGAGCGGGCGCTGCGTGAATCCATTGCCAACCGCACCGGCGAATGGGAAGAGCAGTTGGTGCTGGCCTTGCATCGGCTGGCGCGCGCGCAGCGCCGTTTGCCGGAGGATCCGTCCTCGAACAATCCGGAATGGGAAAAGCTGCATCGCGCCTTCCATCGGGCACTTATCGCAGGCTGCCGGTCGCACTGGCTGACCGGCTTTTGCGACCAGCTTTCCGATCAGGCCTCCCGCTACCGGCTGATCTCCCAGGACGGGGCCGAGCGCGACGATATCGGCGAACATCGCCTGATCGCCGAGCGCACCGTGGATGGCGATGCCGATGGCGCCGTCGAAGCGCTGCTCAACCACTATCGTTTGACGGCAGCCATGTGCATGGAGCGCTTCAACGAGAGCGGCGATCTCCGGGCAAGCAAGGCGTTGCGCGGCCGCAGATAGCAACACTTGCGGTTTTTCGATCCGAAATCTGCTTGCAGCGGTGTTCCGAAAAGCGGTTGTTTATTTTCGAGGCCATGCGCTAGGGAAGACGCATGAGCAATCATCTGTTCCACGCCTTTCGCGACTCCATGCCCGCGCCCGAGCACACCTTGATGGAGACCGATAACGGGCGTTCGATCCGCTACGGCGATATGCTATCGGGGTCGGCGCAATTGGCGCAGGCGCTGAAGCATTTCGGCGTCAGGCCGGGCGACCGTGTCGCGGTGCAAGTCGAAAAAAGCCCCGAATGCATCTTCCTTTATCTGGCCTGCCTGCGCGCCGGTGCGGTCTTCCTGCCGCTCAACACCGCCTACACGTTGACGGAGCTCGGCTATTTCTTCGGCGATGCCGAGCCGCGGCTGGTCGTCTGCGACCCAGCGCGGGCCGGCGATATCGCGCCGCTGGCAAAGACTTCGGGCGCAGTTACCGCCACACTCGGCAGCAACGGTGAAGGCTCGCTGATCGAACTGGCCGCGCAACAGCCCGCGGATTTTGACGATATGGCGCGCGAGCCGGACGACCTCGCGGCGATCCTCTACACATCGGGCACGACCGGCCGCTCGAAGGGCGCCATGCTCAGCCACGAAAATCTGGCCTCCAACGCGCGCGTGCTGGTCGAGCAATGGCGCTTCACGAGGGATGACGTGCTGATCCACGCGCTGCCGATCTTCCACACGCATGGCCTGTTCGTCGCCACCAACGTCGCCCTGATGGCCGGCGCCTCGATGCTGTTCGAGCAGAAATTCGACGCCAGCCGCATCGTCTCGCTTCTGCCGCGCGCCACGGTGTTGATGGGCGTGCCGACCTTCTATACCAGGCTCTTGCAGCAACAGGGACTCGACGCGCAGGCGGCGAAGAATATCCGCCTGTTCGTTTCCGGCTCGGCGCCGCTGCTCTCAGAAACGCACAAGGCCTGGCGCGAGCGCACCGGCCACGCGATCCTCGAGCGCTACGGCATGACCGAGACCAACATGAACACCTCGAACCCGTACGAGGGCGAGCGCCGCGCTGGCACGGTCGGCTTCCCGCTCCCCGGCGTTTCGCTGCGCATCGCCGATCCCGACAGTGGTGCTGCGCTAGCCCAGGGTGAAGTCGGCATGATCGAGGTGAAGGGGCCGAATGTCTTTTCCGGCTATTGGCACATGCCGGAGAAAACCAAGGCGGAATTCCGCGCCGACGGCTTTTTCATCACCGGCGACCTCGGCATCATCGATGCCGATGGCTACGTCCACATTGTCGGGCGCGGCAAGGACCTGATCATTTCCGGCGGCTACAACATTTACCCGAAGGAAATCGAGAGCGAGATCGACGCGCTGGCCGGCGTCGTGGAGAGTGCGGTCATCGGTCTTGCCCATCCCGATTTCGGCGAAGGCGTCACCGCTGTCGTGGTGCGGGCGCCTGCCTCGCAGATTACCGGCGCGGAGATCGTTGGCGCCATTGCCGGCCAGCTGGCGAAATACAAGCACCCGAAGCAGGTCATCTTCGTCGATGAATTGCCGCGCAACACGATGGGCAAGGTGCAAAAGAACCTGCTGCGCGAAACCTACAAGGGCCTCTACGGTCGTTAAGAAGCCGGCTAATCACTTCGCTTCAGGCACTCCACTGTCACCTGTTCGCGGTTATGCCGTCCCTACCTGCGCGGCTTTGGGGTGCCGGAACCCCACAGGGCGCGGTTCAGCAGGCTGCGTTTGCGCTTGCGTGGGATGAGGTCGACATCGCTGACGAGCTTGGCGCCGCCCTCACGCCTTTCCAGGGTGATCTTGCGGCTGTGGAAGGCTTCGAGCTCCGCGCGGTGCGCCACGCTGATGATGGTGACATCAGGCAGTTCGCGGATCACCGTCTTCATCATCGTGTCCTGGCTCTTCTCGTCGAGCGCCGAAGTCGCTTCATCCAGCACCACGATATCGGGGCGATGCAGCAGCAGGCGCGCGAAGGCGAGGCGTTGCTTTTCGCCACCCGACAGCGTCTGGTCCCATGGCGCGTCTTCCCTGATCCTGTCGGTGAGATAGCCAAGCCCCACCTTGTCGAGGGCGGCCTTGATCTGCTTGATCGTCCACTTGTCCGCCGCCGCGGGATAGGCGACCGCGCGGCGAAGCGTGCCGGTGGGGATGTAGGGGCGTTGCGGCAGCATGAACAGGCGCCTGTCGGCGTGGAAATTGACGCTGCCGCCGCCCCATGGCCACAGGCCCGCGACTGCCCGCACTAGCGTCGACTTGCCTGAACCAGATTCGCCAGCCACCAGCACCCGCTCGCCCGGCTCGATCACGACCTCGGTTTCCTTGACCACGGAGGTGCCGTCGTCGAGTGTCACGGAAAGATTCTCGAGGCTGAGGATGGCGCCGTCTTCGGTTTTGCCCCGGTTGATGCGTCCGAGCGCATCGCTCTGCTCGGCGCGCTCGAGCCCGTCGAGCGACATCGTCAGCGAGGCAATGCGCCGCGCGGAGGCGTTCCAATCGGCGAGACGCGGATAGTTGTCGACCAGCCAGCCGAACGCGCCTTGCACGATGCCAAAGGCCGACGCCGCCTGCATCACCTCGCCAAGCGTCATCGAGCCTTCGAGGAATTTTGGCGCGCACAGCAGGATCGGCACGACCGGCGCAAACAGGCTCGATCCCTGCGACACCGCCGCCGTGCGCATGTGCTGTCCGGTCAGCAGCGCCCATTGCCTCAGCACATGGCCGAAATTCCTGTCGATGCCGCCGCGCTCCTCCTCCTCGCCGCCCAGCAAGGCGATGCTCTCGCCGTTTTCGCGCACGCGCGTCAGCGTGTAGCGCAGCTCGGCCTCCGCCTGGTTCTTCCGCTCGGAGAGCTGGACGAAATTGCGGCCGATGACCACCATCGAGGTCGAGGTGATGGCGGCATAGATGATCGCGGTGATGACCAGGAAGCCGGGAATGGTGATGCTCTCGCCGCCGATCGGCAGGGTGAGCGCGCCGCCGATCGTCCACAGCACGACAATGAAGGTCGAGGCCGACAGGAACGCGTTGAGGACGCCGGCGATGAAATCGACCGGCGACTCGGTGGCGATGCGCAGATCATCGGTCATGCGGGCCTCGGGGTTCTGGTGGTCGCCGCCCACGAGGTTCAGCTGGTAGTAGCGGCCGTTTGCCAGCCAGCGCGCGACGATCCCGGTGGTCAGCCAGGAACGCCAGCGGCGCTGGATCGTCATGCGCAGGTAGACCTGCGCGACGACAAGGCAGCCGCTGCAGATCACCAGCGGCACGAATACGGCGCTGAGGAAATAGACTGTGCGGGCGTTGCGCTGCTCGAGGGCATCGAACATCGAGCGGTTCCAGACATTGATGCCATACTGGAAACCGATGTTGATGCAAATCAGCAGCAGCACTCCGATCGTGAATGGCCAGGCGAGCCGGTCGCCGCGCCGGCTCCAGTAGCCGCGCGCGCTGATCCAGAAACGCCGCAGCAGGTATTTCTTGCGCGCCTGCTCGGCCTCTTCGGGCGTCAGCTGCGGATCGGGTTCGATAGCTTCCGGCGGCGGCCCCGCCTGGCCGTCGACCTCCGGCGCTGCGTCGGCGGGCGTTGGCTTCTTTTCGCGCGGCTTCTCCTCGCCCGTTCGTGGGTCGCGCGGCTTTTGTCGTGATGGCTTTTCCCGGCGCGACTTCGGGGCATCGCTCGGTCTGATGCCGTCGGTCGGTTTCGATTTGGGTTTCGCCTCGGACATACGCCCCGACAACGGCCTCGAAATCAAAAGGTTTCATAGCTTGAGACGACAACAGCCGCAGCCCTGTCATTTCAGGCTGAGCAGCTCCACAACATGGTCGGCGACTGCCAGGCTCGCCGTCAGGCCGGGGCTCTCGATGCCGAACAGATTGACGATCGGCCCAGCGCCGTGCTCGGCCGGGCCCTGGATGATGAAATCTGCCGCCGGCTGGCCTGGACCGGAAAGTTTTGGCCTGACGCCGGCATAGGCGGGCTGCAATGCGCCATCGGCAAGGTTGGGCCAGTAGCGCCGGATCTCCTCGTAGAAGGCGGCGCTTCGGCCGGGATCGACGGTATAGTCGACGCGATCGATCCATTCGACATCAGGGCCAAAGCGCGCGCTGCCGCCGAGGTCGAGGGTCAGGTGAACGCCAAGACCGCCATGGACTGGCACCGGATAGATCAGCCGCGAAAAGGGCGAGCGGCCGGACAGCGCGAAATAGTTGCCGCGCGCCAGCCATAGCGGCGGAACGAGGTCTTGCGGGAAGCCTTCGATGCGTCTGGCCAATGCCTGGGCGTCGAGGCCGGCGGCGTTGATGAAGGCGCCGGCCTTGAGACGGAACCCCTCACCATCGGCGTCACGCGTGTCGATCCGGATCCCGTCGGCTTCGATGGCCGCGCCGGTAACAGTCGTGAGCAGCGCGAAGGATACGCCAGCGGCTTCCGCGTGGCCACGCAGCGACAGCATCAGCGCCTGGCTGTCGACGATGCCGGTCGACGGCGACAGCAACGCACCAGCGCAGGTCAGCGCGGGTTCGAGCTTTTCGGCCTCTGTGCGCGTCAACAGCGTGAGGTCACCTACTCCGCATTGCGCCGCGTTGATCTGGATCGCTTGCAGCCTGTCCAACTGGTCGGGTTCGACAGCAACGATCAGCTTGCCGGTGCGCCGGTGAGCGACGCCGTGTTCGCGGCAATAGGCATAGAGGCGCTCGCGACCCGCGACACAGAGCCGGGCCTTCAGGCTGCCCGGCGCATAGTGGAGCCCGGCATGGATGACTTCCGAATTGCGCGAACTGGTGCCTGTGCCGATGGCATTGGCCTTCTCGACCACCAGCACCTCGCGGCCCGCCAGCGCCAGCGCACGGGCAATGGCGAGGCCGACAACACCCGCCCCGGCAACAACGCAATCGACATCATGCATGGATGGACTTTAGCGCCGACTGTCCGCGCCTGCAAAAACCCTGTCGCCGCCGATCCACACGCCCTCAACGTTGAGATCGTTCGACAGCGCGACGATATCCGCCGCGGTGCCGTTGGCGAAGCGGCCGAGCCGGTGCGCCTGGCCGACGGCTTGCGCCGGATAGAGCGAGGCCATGCGTAATGCCTCCGACAGGTCCAGCCCGACAATCCTGTGCACATAACGGACGGCCGAGATCATATCGAGATCGGCCCCGGCCAGCGTGCCGTCGGCCAATCGCAGACTGCCGTCCTTGCGATAGATGATGCGGCCGTTGAGGGTGAACGAGGTCATCTCGGTGCCGATCGTCGCCATGGCGTCGGTGACCAGCACGATCCTGCCCGGCCCCTGTTTGGCGCGCAGCGCGATTCCCATGGTGGCGGGATCGACATGGATGCCGTCGGCGATGATGCCGGCCGACAGGCCGCCTATGTCGATGGCAGCACCGGCCAGCCCCGGCTCGCGGTTGCCGATCTGGCTCATGGCGTTGAACAGATGGGTGACCGCGCTGGCGCCGGCTTCGGCAAAGGCTTTGGCCGTGGCGTAGCCGGTGTCGGAATGGCCGAGGCTGACGACGATGCCGGCCTTGGCGAGGGCGGCGACGCGGATGGCCTCGACGGATTCCGGAGCAATCGTTGTCAGCAGCACCGGCAGATTTTTCCGCGCCGCGATCAGGCCCGCCTGGTCGGCATCCGTCATCGGCCGGATCAGCGCCGGGTCATGCGCACCCTTGCGGGCGACGGAGAGATGCGGGCCTTCGAGGTGCAGGCCCAAAAAGCCCGGCAGCTTCTGCCGTGCCGCTTCAGCGCCGGCGGCAATGGCCGCGGCGGTGATCTCAGGCGTATCGGTGATCAGGGTTGGCAGCAGCGCCGTAGTGCCGAACGGCGCGTGCGCCCGGCATATGGTTGCCAGCGAGGCGACATCGGGATGGTCGTTGAGCATCACGCCGCCGCCGCCATTGACCTGCAGGTCGACGAAGCCCGGCGCAAGCATGCCACCACCGGTGTCGATCCGGGCAACGCCGGAAGGAATTGCGCCGACAGGATGAATGCCTTCGACCGCATCACCCTGCACGACAAGGGCGGCATTGTCGTGCCAGTCGTCGCCGTCGAAAATGCGGGCGCCAGTCAGGGCAAAACGGTCGCTCATACGGTTTCCGTCACCTTGCGCAGATTGCGCGGCACATCCGGATCGAGGCCGCGATGGCGGGCGAAGGCCTCGACGAAGCCGTAGAAGGACACGATCAGCGTCAGCGGGTCGGTCAGCGGATGGCCGGTGGCGACATGCGGCAGCCGTGCGGCGCTCTTGGCTTTATCCGAGGTTACAAAAACGGCGGCACCCTTGCCGGCAAGGTTGTCGGCGGCTTCGGCCACGGACGGCTCGGAGGCATCGCGGGCGGCCAGCGCCAGCACCGGGAAGCCCGGCCCGACCAATGCCAGTGGGCCGTGCATGACTTCGGCCGCACTATAGGCCTCGGCATGCATGCCGCAGGTCTCCTTGAACTTCAGCGCCGCCTCGTTGGCCATCGCCGCGGACGGACCGCGGCCGAGAATGAACAGCGATTGCGGCGTCTCCAATGCGCCGGCCAGCGCCATCCAGTCGCAGGCGATCGCCTTGCTGAAATGTTCGGGCAGGCGGGCGAGGGCGGCCAGCAGCTTGTCGTCCCCGGTGCAATGCGCCATCAGCGCCAGTCCGGCAACCGCCGAATTGACGAAGGTTTTCGTCGCCGCGACGCTACGCTCCGGCCCAGCCAGGATGTCGATGGCAAAATCCGAGGCCCGTGCCAGCGGCGAATCGGCGGTGTTGGTGATGGCGACGGTGAGCGATCCGCCGGCCCTGGCCGTCTCGGCCATGGCGACGATGTCCGGGCTCTTGCCCGACTGCGAGATCGCCAGGCAGGCCGAGCCGGCGAGCTTGAGCTTGGCGCCATAGATCGAGGCGATCGACGGGCCGACCGAAGCGACGGCCAGACCAGCGGTCAGCTCGACGGCATATTTCATGAAGGTGGCGGCATGGTCGGACGAGCCGCGCGCGACGGTAACGATGAAGCTCGGGTCGCGCTCGCGAATGCCGCGTCCCGCCTCGGTCAGCACCGCCGCCGAACCGTCGAGCAGGCGCGCGACGGCTTGCGGGATTTCGTCGATCTCGCGCCGCATATGAGTGGTGTTGGGGATCATGGTCGGCCCTCTTCGCTCGGCCCTGTCAGCCGCAGTTCGGCGACGAAATCATAAGCGTCGCCCCGGTAGATGGAACGGGTGAATTCGATCACCTTGCCGCTCGCCAGATAGGAAATGCGTTCGATGTGCAGTCCGGCAATGCCCGGTGGCACTTCGAGCAGGCGTGCATCGCCATCGCCGAGATTGGCGGCCGAAATGCGCTGCACCGCCCGCACCGGCCGGTTGCCGGTCAATTCCAGCGCCGCATAGAGCGACGAACCTATCCCGGCAGGGTCCGGCAGCACGCTGGCCGACAGCGAGGCGCGTTCGATGGCCAGCGGCGTGTCGTTGGCAATGCGCAGACGCGACACCCGCGCTACCAGTTCGTTCGACGAAAGGCCAAGCACCATCATCTCGTCGGGCGAGGGCGCATAGAGGCCGCGATCGAGCCAGGCCGAACGCACCGCCATGCCGCGCCGGGCCATGTCCTCGGTGAAGGAGGTGAGCCTCGACAGCGACTGCTCGACGCGCTCCATGCGTGGCGCGACGAAGGTGCCGGAGCCGTGGCGCTGCACGAGGATGCCGCCCTTGACCAGATCCTGGACCGCCTTGCGCACGGTGACGCGCGAAATATCGGCCTTGGTCGCGATGTCGCGCTCGGAGGGAAGCGCGTCGCCCGGTCCGATCAGACCGCGATTGACCGCGTCCTCGATGCTTTTCCTGAGCTGCAGATAGAGCGGCGCGCCGCTCTGCGACGACTGCTTCAGCGTGGCGAAGATCTGGTCGGCGGCGTCGCTCATCGCGCCGCCTCCGCCTTGGCGAAGATGCGAGCCGCCATCTGCACGGCGCCGCCCAGCGCATCGTCGAGCGGCGCCTTGAGCAGCGCCTGGTAGCGTTGGGAAAGGCGCGGCGCATAAAGCGGCGCCAGCCCGCCGAGCAGGCAGAGCGGCGCGCCTTGCGAAAGATCGAGCGCACCAAGGGCCGCCTCGACATCGGCAACCGCCTTGTCGACAATCCAGGTGGCGACGGCGTCGCCCTTCTCGGCATGCTCGAACACCTTGGGCGCGAAGCCGCCGAAATCGCCAGGCTTGGCGTTGGTGGTGAATTCGACCACGTCTTCAGGATTGTTGCGGAAGGTGGCCATCATGCTGTCGGTCAGGGCTGAGCGCGGGCGAACCCCGTCATGGGCGAGCAGCGTCTGTTCGAGCAAATCGCGGCCGATGCGGGCGCCGCTGCCCTGGTCGCCGACCTGGAACCCCCAGCCGCCTATGGCCCGCGATATCCCGCCCTTGCGCGCCATATAGGCGGTGCCGGTGCCGAGGATGGCCATGGCGCCGTCGCCCGAGCCCACCGCCCCTTCGAGCGCGATCTCGGCGTCGGTCTCGACGCGGCTGATACTGAATGGCAGGATTGCTTCGAGCTGCTGCCGGTAGGTGCCGACATTGGCGCCGGCAAGGCCAAGAATGGCTGGTGTCTGCGGGATCAAGTCCGGGTCTTGCCCGGCGGCGATGAAGGCCTGTCGTGCTGCATCGACGATGTGGGTCCTGGCGCCGGTGAGATCGGTGCGGATGTTGGCGGCGCCGCTTTTGGCACGGCCAATGACAGCGCCATCGCCTGTCGCAAGGGCTGCCCTGCAGCTGGTGCCGCCGCCATCGATACCGAGCACGAAATTCACGCGATTTCTCCTCGGGGCGGATAATACCAATAAAATACCAATAGCCAAGGATTAATTTCCGTTTCAAAAAGATTAAGGCGTATTTTATTGAAAAACCTAGGCATTTCGTCGGCTATGTGATTTCTGACGCTCAAATCCGTTAATGCGTGTGGACAAGTGGTATTTTTTTGGTATTGTTCCTTCATCGGAGGGACAGGGATGGCCGAACCGCGCACCGAAGCGCTTCACAGGAATGCCGAGGGACTGGACATCCAGGCCCCGGACACCATCCTCTCTTCTTTGGTCAATGCACAGATCGAGGCCGCCAAGGCAGTCCGCGACGCCATTCCCGCCATCGCTGCCGCAGCCGAGATCATCGCCGGCCGGCTGAACGGCGGCGGCAAGCTTGTCTATGCGGCGGCCGGCAGCTCCGGCCTGATGGCGCTGGCCGACGCGCTGGAATTGCCCGGCACCTTCGGCATCAAGCGCGAGCGTATCGTCATCCTGATCGCCGGCGGCGACGAGGCCTTCAAGACGCTGGCCGGCGGGCCGGAAGACGATACCGACGAAGCCTCGGCGGCTGTTGCCGGCGCCGGCATCGGCAAGGGCGATTGCCTGGTTGCGATCTCGGCCAGCGGCTCGACGCCCTATGCGGTCCAGGCGCTGAAGGATGCACGCAGCCTGGGTGCCGCGACCATTGCCATCGCCAACAACAAGGACACGCCGCTGCTCAAGCTGGCCGACGTTGCCATCCTGCTGGAGACACCGCCGGAGGTGATTGCCGGCTCGACGCGCATGGGTGCCGGCACCGCGCAGAAGATTACGCTCAACATGCTGTCGACGCTGACCGCCATTCATCTCGGCCACGTCCATGACGGCTACATGGTCAATCTCACCGCCGACAACATCAAGCTGCGCGACCGCGCGGCCCGCATCGTCGCCGCCATCACCGGCCATGACAAGGACGCTGCCGCGCGCCTGCTCGAAGCGAGCGGCGGCGTTGTCAAGACAGCCATTCTGCTCGCCGCCGGCGCTGCCAACGCTGATGTGGCCGAGAAGATACTGGAAAGGACCGGCCAGAAGCTCAGGCCAGCCCTTTCCGCGATCGAGGGGAACAAGGGCGCGAAGGCCCCTGTTCTCAAAACCGAACCTGAAAAAGGTCAACAGGGAGACTAAGCATGACAACGAAACTACTGACGGCACTGCTTCTCGGCACCAGCATTCTCGGCACCGCCGGACTGGCTCACGCCGCTGACGTAACGCTCAATATCGAAAGCTGGCGCGGCGACGACCTCACCATCTGGAAGGACAAGCTGATCCCGGCCTTCGAAGCCAAGAACCCCGGCATCAAGGTGGTGTTCGCACCGTCGGCGCCGACTGAATATGACGCCGCACTCGGCGCCAAGCTCGCTGCCGGCTCGGCTGGCGACCTGATCACCTGCCGCCCGTTCGACAAGTCGCTCGAACTGTTCAAGAAGGGCAACCTTGCCGATCTGTCGGCGCTGCCCGGCATGGAAAACTTCTCGCCCGTCGCCAAGGCCGCCTGGCAGACCGACGACGGCAAGTCGAGCTTCTGCGTGCCGATGGCTTCGGTCATCCACGGCTTCATCTACAACAAGGACGCCTTCGACAAGCTTGGCATCAAGGTGCCGACGACGCGTGACGAATTCTTCGCCGCGCTCGACAAGATCAAGGCCGACGGCACCTACATCCCGATGGCGATGGGCACCAAGGATCTCTGGGAAGCCGCGACCATGGGCTATCAGAACATCGGCCCGAACTACTGGAAGGGCGAAGAGGGCCGCGCCGCGCTGATCAAGGGCGAGCAGAAGCTGACCGATGCCGCCTGGGTCGCGCCCTTTGCCGAACTTGCGAAGTGGAAGCCCTATCTCGGCGACGGCTTCGAAGCCCAGACCTACCCGGACAGCCAGAACCTGTTCACGCTCGGCCGCGCCGCCATCTACCCGGCCGGCTCGTGGGAGATCGGCCTGTTCAACACCCAGGCGCAGTTCAAGATGGGCGCCTTCCCGCCGCCGGTCGAGAAGGCCGGCGACACCTGCTACATCTCCGACCATACCGATATCGGCATGGGTCTGAATGCAGCGTCGAAGAATGCCGATGCGGCCAAGACCTTCCTGTCCTGGGTCGCCTCGCCGGACTTCGCCACCATCTACGCCAACGCACTGCCGGGCTTCTTCAGCCTGAACTCCAGCCCGGTGAAGATGGAAGACCCGCTGGCGCAGGAATTCGTCTCCTGGCGCGACAAGTGCAAGTCGACGATCCGCTCGACCTACCAGATCCTGTCGCGCGGCACGCCGAACCTGGAAAACGAGACCTGGGTCGAATCGGCCAACGTCATCAACGGCACCGATACGCCGGAAGCTGCGGCCAAGAAGCTGCAGGACGGCCTCGACAGCTGGTACAAGCCGGGCAAGTAAGGCTCAGAGAAAGACCGGCCGGGCGCGTGCCCGGCCGGCCTTCACTTTACAGAATGCGATTGTCGGCACTGCCTCTCGGCCTTACCCTCTCGTCTGTGGGGAAAGGCTAGCTGACCAGTCGCAGGCCTTCGTCCTGCCCATGCCGGGGCAAGGACCTCGGGGCCGTGCATCGAGGCATCATCTGGCATCGACACCCTTTGGAACCGAGAGACGGCAGGGACCGCACTCATGGCTGCAGAAACACGACCGAAACGACCGTTCCGCTGGCATATCGGCGTCTTCCTGGCGCCGGCGCTGCTGGTCTACACGGCGATCATGATCCTGCCGCTGGCCGGCACGCTTCAACTGTCGCTGTTCCGCAACATCGAACAGCACCAGGTGTTCGTCGGCTTTGACAATTTCCGCACCTTGTTCGGCGACCCCAACTGGTCGGTCAATTTCTGGAATGCGCTGCGCAACAATGTCTGGTTCTTCATCATCCACATGCTGGTGCAGAACCCGATCGGCGTCATGCTGGCAGCATTGCTGTCCAGCCCACGGCTGAGGTTCGCCGCCTTCTACCGCACGGCGATCTTCGTGCCGACGATCCTGTCCTTCGTCATTGTCGGCTTCGCCTGGAAGCTGATCCTGTCGCCGCTGTGGGGCGTGGCGCCGCATCTGATGGATCTGGTCGGCCTGAAAAGCTTCTTCACGCCATGGCTCGGCAAGGAACAATATGCGCTGACCGCGCTTAGCCTGATCTCGGTGTGGCAGTTTATCGGCATCCCGATGATGCTGATTTATGCAGCCCTTTTGTCGATCCCCGAAGAGGTGATCGAAGCCGCCGAATGCGACGGCATCACCGGGATGTCGCAGTTCTGGAAGATCAAGCTGCCGCTGATCCTGCCGTCGATCGGCATCATCTCGATCCTGACCTTCGTCGGCAATTTCAATGCCTTCGACCTGATCTACACCGCGCAAGGCGCGCTGGCCGGGCCGAACTATTCCACCGATATTCTGGGCACCTTCCTCTACCGCGCCTTCTTCGGCTTCCAGCTGCAGGTCGGCGACCCGAACATGGGGGCGGCGATCGCCACGATGATGTTCCTGATCATCCTCGGCGGCGTCTGCGTCTACCTGTTCCTCGTGCAGACGCGCCTGCGTCGCTACCAGTTCTGAGGGGGCGAGATGTCGAGCTTGAACACCCCCCTCTGCCTTGCCAGGCATCTCCCCCTCAAGGGGGGAGATTGGATGGCACGATTGCCTTCGCCAATCACCAGCGTTGGAGAAAAGGCGCCGAGTCCAAAGCTGCCAATCTCCCCCCTTGAGGGGGAGATGTCCGGCAGGACAGAGAGGGGTGCCTTGGCGCCAACCTCTCTTGCTTTGGCTCGTCAGGAGACTTTCCAATGAGCACCGCAACCCGTTCTCTGCCCCGCACCATCGGCGCCCACGCGATCCTGTTGACCTATACGGTGATCGCGCTGTTTCCGGTGATCCTGGTCATCATGAATTCGTTCAAGTCCCGCGCCGGCATCTTCAGCGAACCGCTGACGCCGCCGACGCCGAAGACCTTCGACCTGATCGGCTACAACACGGTGATCGGCCAGGGCGACTTCATCCACTATTTCCAGAACAGTCTCGTCGTCACCGTCGCTTCGCTGTTCTTCGTGCTTCTGTTCGGCGCCATGGCGGCGTTTGCGCTGTCGGAATACCGCTTCCGCGGCAACACGCTGATGGGGCTCTATCTCGCGCTCGGCATCATGATCCCGATCCGGCTCGGCACCGTCGCCATCCTGCAGCTGATGGTGGCGAGCGGGCTGGTCAACACGCTGACGGCGCTGATCCTGGTCTACACCGCGCAAGGCCTGCCGCTGGCAGTCTTCATCCTGTCGGAATTCATGAAGCAGGTGTCGGACGATCTGAAGAATGCCGGCCGCATCGACGGCCTGTCGGAATACACGATCTTCTTCCGGCTGGTGCTCCCGCTGGTCAGGCCCTCGATGGCGACCGTCGCCGTCTTCACCATGATCCCGATCTGGAACGATCTATGGTTCCCGCTGATCCTGGCGCCGTCGGAAGAGACCAAGACGGTGACGCTCGGCGCCCAGCTGTTCCTCGGCCAGTTCGTCACCAACTGGAACGCCATCCTGGCGGCCCTGTCGCTGGCGATCATGCCGGTGCTGATCCTCTACGTCATCTTCTCGCGGCAGCTGATCCGCGGCATCACTTCCGGAGCCGTCAAGTGAGTTTAGAAAAGCCCCTTCGCGTCGTCGTCGCCGGTCTCGGCAATATGGGCCGCAGCCATGCGCTGGCCTACCACACCAATCCGGGATTTGAGATCGCCGCACTGATCAACCGTTCCGACGTGCCGCTGCCGGACGGGCTGTCGGGCTATGGCATCAGGCGTTCCTTCGACGAGGCGCTGCGCGACGAAAAACCCGATGTCGCCTGCGTCGCCACCTATTCGGACAGCCATGCCGACTATGCGGTGAAGGCGTTGGAGGCCGGCTGCCATGTCTTCGTTGAAAAGCCGCTGGCAACGACGGTGGCCGACGCCAAGCGCGTCGTCGCCGCGGCCAAGGCCAACGGCAAGAAGCTGGTGATCGGCTACATCCTGCGCCATCACCCGTCCTGGGTCCGGCTGATCGCCGAGGCGCGCAAGCTCGGCGGCCCTTATGTCTTCCGCATGAACCTCAACCAGCAGTCGTCAGGCCCGACCTGGCAGACGCACAAGCAATTGATGCAGACGACGTCGCCGATCGTCGATTGCGGCGTCCACTATCTCGACGTGATGCTGCAGATCACCGACGCCAAGCCGGTCGAGGTGCGCGGCATGGGGCTGCGGCTGACCGAGGAGATCGCGCCGACGATGTACAATTACGGCCATCTGCAAGTGCTGTTCGACGACGGTTCGGTCGGCTGGTACGAGGCCGCCTGGGGACCGATGGTCTCGGAAACCGCGTTCTTCGTGAAGGACGTAATCTCGCCCAATGGCTGCGTGTCGATCGTCATGAAGGAAGGCGTGAAGTCCGACGATATCGACACCCACACCAAGACCTCGACCATCCGCCTGCACAGTGCGGCGACCGGGGCGGACGGCAAATTCGCCAGGCCGGACGAAATGCTGTCGATGGAAGGCGAACCCGGCCACCAGGACCTCTGTGATCTCGAGCAGGCCTTTGTGCTGAAGGCGATCCGGGAAGATATCGACCTGACCCGCCACATGGACGATGCCGTAAAATCGCTCGCCGTCTGTCTTGCCGCCGATGAGAGCGTGCGCAGCGGAAAGGCGGTGCGGTTGTGACATTGTTTTCTCGGGTCGTGGCCGGCACTGCCCCCCTCTGGCCTGCCGGCCATCTCCCCCTCCAGGAGGGAGATCAGCTGTCGCGCCTGCTTTCGTCAATCACCGACTTTGCAAGAAAAATGCCTCGGTCGGAGCTGCCAATCTCCCCCCTTGAGGGGGAGATGTCCGGCAGGACTGAGGGGGGTGCCTTGGCGCCCGCTCATCAATTTGGAGGACTGCCGTGGGCTCGCTGGTAATCGAAAATGTGAAGAAGGCCTTCGGGCCGGTCGAGGTGCTGAAGGGCATCAACCTCGAAGTGAGCGATGGCGAATTCGTCGTCTTCGTCGGCCCCTCGGGCTGCGGCAAGTCGACCTTGCTCAGGGTCATTGCCGGGTTGGAGGATTCAACCTCGGGCCGGGTGGTCATTGACGGCGCCGATGTTTCGGCGACACCGCCGGCCAAACGCGGCATCGCCATGGTGTTCCAGACCTACGCGCTCTACCCGCATTTGACGGTGAAGAACAATATGGGTCTCGGCCTGAAACAGGCCGGCACGCCGGCGGCCGAGATCGACCGTCGCATCGGCATCGCCTCGTCGATGCTGTCGCTGGAGCCTTATCTCGAAAGGCGGCCGGCCGAACTCTCCGGCGGCCAGCGCCAGCGCGTCGCCATCGGCCGCGCGGTGGTGCGCGAACCGAAACTGTTCCTGTTCGATGAGCCGCTGTCGAACCTCGATGCAGCGCTTCGCGTCAACACGCGGCTGGAGATCGCGCAGCTGCATCGCCGGCTGAAGGCGACGATGATCTACGTCACCCACGACCAGGTCGAGGCGATGACGCTGGCCGACAAGATCGTCGTGCTCAATGCTGGCCGTATCGAGCAGATCGGCGGCCCGATGGAGCTCTACAATTCGCCGGCAAACGAGTTTGTCGCCGGCTTCATCGGCTCACCGAAGATGAACTTCATCGACGGCGCGCGGCTGGGCGAGACGGCCAAGACCATCGGCGTGCGGCCGGAGCACTTGACGGTCGATGCGAAGTCCGGTGCCTGGAAGGGCACGGTGGTGCACGCCGAGCATCTCGGCGCCGACACCAATCTCTATCTCGACTGCGAAAAGGCCGGGCTGATCACGGTGCGCATTTTCGGTGTCTACGACGCGGAACCGGGCGCGACGCTCTATGCAACCCCCGAGCCGGGGAAGACGTATCGGTTCGGGGCGGACGGCAAGACGATCAAATAATCCGCTGCGGGCAGAGCGATCACGCCGCGCCGAGCAGCACCGCGCCATGAATGGCCGCCTGCCAGCCCAGCGCCGCCCAGCGTATGTCGAGCGGCTGAACAAGTAGCGAATGCGGCAAGCTCTCGGCGATGCGCTGCTTGAGCCTCTGGTGGGGATAGGACTTCATGTCGACGATGCCGCCGCCGATCAGGATCGTCTGCGGGGAAAACAGGGCGGCTGCCGTTGCGATGGTCACCGCCTGCTGCCAGACGATCTCATCGAGCCATTCGCGCAACGACGGCGGCTGCCCGGTCGCCGAAAACAGCTCGGCCACGGGGATATCGTAGTCCGTCGCGAGTTCGACAAGCGTTGCCCCTGAGGCATAGGTCTCGACCCGGCTTGGTGGTTCGCCCTCGCCGGGCCGGTAGATCGGCATGTGGCCGATCTCGAGCGCCCAGCCGCCACCCCTGAAAATGCCGTCCTTGCCGAGATAGGCCGCACCGATGCCGGTGCCGAGATAGACCGCCAGAACCTCCTTTTGCTGCTTCACCGCGCCGGCAACGCTTTCGCCCAGCAATTGCAGCACGACATCGCGTTCGAGCCGGACGGGAACGCCGAGCCTCTGAGCAAGTTCGGTGCCCAGCCGGATGCCGTTCAGTTCAGGAATGTTGGCGGTGTGCAGCACCGTGTCGAAGTCGCGGTCGATGAAGCCAGGCACGGTCGCAACGACGCGCGCGGGCTTGAAGCCTGCATCGCGGCAGGCCGCGGTGACCGCATCGGCCAACCCCGCCACCGGCGCTCCCTGGCGCAGCTGCACGGTCGGGTAGGTCCGGGCAAACTCCACCGGGATGCCATGGTCGGCAAAGCCAACCTTGACCGACGTGCCGCCGATCTCGACCACGGCGATCGTGTCGTCCGTCGTATTGTCGGTCATGCGAGCGCTTCCAGAAATTCCGAAAGACAGGCGCGGAATTCCCGCCGGTAGGCAGCACGATCCTGCGATTTGGCGGTGATGGTGCAAACCCGGGCGGACGGAATAAGCCCGGCCAGCGCCTGCGCGTCGGCCAGTCGATGGACGAGGTCATGGTCGTGACCGATGACCAGGGTCGGAACCGCGATGGAACGGATGTCGGCCTCGCTCACGCCGGGACCATCGCCGGCGATTGCCACCAGCAGCCTGCCGAACAGAACCGGGTCCGGGCGATTGAAGAAGCCTTGCAGGCTGCTGAGATTGTCCGGCGCCAGCCTCGCCAGTTCGGCGGCCGTGGTGCTGTCATCAAACAGACGCCTGGCGTCTTCGGGCGAATGGCGCATCAAGAGATCGCCGACCATGGCATAGGGCTTCATATTGGCCGGTGCAGCCTGGGACACCCAGGCAGGCCGGGCGAGCACCAGTGCGCGCACGCGAGCCGGCTTGTGCACCGCCAGACGCAGCGCCAGCGCGGCGCCCATCGAGATGCCGCCGAGGACAGCCGGACCGATTCCGATAGCCTCGGCCAGCGCTTCGACGTCCTCGGCAAACGTCGCGATCGAAAGCCGCTCGACCGGCCCGTAGCCGGATCCGCCCTGACCCCGGCATTCGAGCGTCACCCGCCGTGTCTGCGGCAGATCGGGAAACACGTCGGCGACCTGCGCTTCATCACCGCCCAGCCCATGCTGGAAGACGACGGGAAGGCCGACGCCGGCATCCCGGTAGGCAAGATCGGCGCCGTCGCGGCTGAAAGTCTTCTTCACGCTCTGTCGCTCTCTTCAAGCACGCTGCGCAGAAATGCGCCGACGCCGGGCGCCTCGGCCTCTGCCAGGCCATGCGTGATCAACGGACCGTCGAAGCCGGCGGCTTTCAGGCGGTCGATAAAATGCGGGAAGTCGACCACGCCCTGTCCAGCGGCGGCAGAGCTGCCATCCGCATGACGGTCCTTGGCATGGGCCATACCGATCTCCGCGGCCAGCAACTCAACAGCCTGGTCGATGAGGCGATGACGCTCGGCTGCATCGGCCACTTCGAACAGATTGGCCGGGTCGAGCACGATGCGCAGCCGCTTGCTCTTCATCTCGTTGAGCAGGCGGCGCGCGGCCCGCGCGCTGGAGACGACATTGGCGAGTTCGGGTTCGATGCCAAGCTCGATGTCGAAGCGCTCGGCAATCGCCACCGCCGCTTCCATCTCCACCCGGAGATCGCTCCAGGCGGCCTCGCTGGCGTTGTCGGGATGCCAGCGCCACTGATCCTGCGCATCCCTGGTGCCGGTGCACAGCGTTATGAGCCTGGTGCCCATATCCGCACATGACGCGGCGAGCACCTCAAGCCGGGCAAGACCTGACACACGAACCGAGTGATCCGGATGGATCATATTGTAGGTTCCCGAAACCGCGGCGATCGAAACGCCGGTCTTGCCGCTTGCCGCAGCGACGGATCGAGCCGCATGGGGCTCGATGCTGTCCGGCATCGATGGCAGGCCAAGGCACGCCATATTGAACTGCGCCGCCGCGTAGCCGGCATCCGCCACCGCGCGCAACACCGGCAAGGCGCCGGTGGCAGTGAAGGTCTTGGCGAAAATCCCAAGCTGCATCAGACGACCCCGTCGACGTCGGCGAGGTTGACGGCACGGCCGCCGGTAGCGGCGGAGCGGGCGATTGCCGCCATTCCTCTGACCGATGCGATGCCGTCCTCGATGCCGGCGCCGACCATGGGCGCGCCATTCAGCACGACATCGGCAAAGCCTTCGAGCTGGCGGCGATAAAAGTGACCGTCGGCGCCAAGCGTGCGATGCCAACTGCCATCGGCCTCTCGGAAAATGTCGACCTCGCTGCTCTTGTAGTACCAGGGGTTAAAGGTCTTCGCGAGGACGCTGCCGTTCTGGCCGTAGATCTGGAACCCTTCGTGCCAGTCCATGCGCACGGCGACCGTCAGGTCGAGATGGCCGACCGAACCGTCGGCGAAGATGGTGGTGACGAACCAGCAATAGGCGCCGTAGCGCTCGGTAAGCCGGGCCTCGACGGCCTCGATCGGACCATGCAGATGACGGGCGGTATCGAGGAGGTGGCTGCCATGCGCCAGCATGTAGTACTGGCGCAGATCCGCCTTGGGATTGACCGAAGGTTTGCGCGCCTTGGCGCTGGTGATGATGAGCGGCTGCACCGCATCGGTCATGGGATAGCGGTGGGTGCTGTCGCAATACCAGCCTTTGAACGCCAGCCGCTCGCCCATCTCGTCGTCGACGAAGGCCTTTGCCGCCTGGATGCCTGGATCGAAGCGCTTCATATGGCCGACCTGCAGCACCTTGCCGCTCTTGTCGAGCGCGGCCCGCAAGCCTTCGACTTCCTCGACCGAAACGCCCAATGGCTTCTCGCACAGCACATGCTTGCCGGCATCCAGCGCCAGTTCCGCGGCCTTCACGTGAAACGTGTCCGATGTCGCGATGATGACGGCATCGAGGTCGGGATCGGCCAGCATCTGGCCATAATCGGCATAGGATTTTTCGGGCGCGAAAATGGCCGCCATCCTGTCGCGCAGATCGTCGGCGACATCGCAGATGGCATAGAGATCGGCATTGCGCGCCTTGGTGCAGGATTCGAAATGCGCTGCCTGCGCAATCGGACCACAGCCGAGCACCCCGACACGCAGCCGCTTTTCGTCTTTGCGAGGCATGGAACTTTCTCCTGATTAGCGTGCGGCGAGGCCGCGAAGTTGAAATTGCGGATCGCCCGACAAAGCTGCCTGATGCAGCAGACAGGCAGCGCCCAGTGCCGGACCGTCGGCGCCGACGCGCGATAGTTCGATCCTGGGAACGGGATAACCTTCGGCGAGGAAGTCCAGCAGGAAAGCTTCCACCTGTTCGGCGACAAAGGGATAGACGGCATTGACCGAGCCGGAGAGGATGATGCGTTCCGGCTGCAAGGTGCAGGCGAGCGTCGCCAGGCCGCGGCCGAACCAGAGCGCCCAGTCGCGCGCCGTGGCGACGGCTGCCGGATCGCCGCCGGCAAGCGCTGCGACAAACTCATCCACGCCGGCGCGCCGCCCGCTTATGTGGAGATAGCGAGCGAGCAAAGCATCCTTGCCGACATAGGATTCAAACCGTCCCGGGCGCTTGGCGTCGAAGACAAAACCTTCGTCGCCAATGCGCAGATGACCGATTTCGCCAGCGCCGCCGAGCCGGCCGCGATGCAGCCTGCCGGCATTGATGATGCCGCCGCCAACGCCGTTCTCGATCAGGATGACCAGGGCATCCTCGTCATCCTTTCCCGGCTGCGACCTGTATGTCTCGGCCACCGCGACGGCATTGGCATCGTTTTCCAGCAGGATCGGAAAATCGTCGCCAAAGGCTTTGCCCAAAAGCTCGGCGAGATTGACTCCGTGCCAGCCAAGGATGGTTGCGTGGTATGAAGCGCCGTCGGCGGCGGGGAAGCCGGGCACGGCGACATTCAGCCCGTATGGACGCGCACCCTCGGGCAATTGCGCCCGGATCTCTCCCACTATCTCCTTGATGATGGCGACTGCGGCTTCAGGCGTGCTGCCCGGGCCGGCAAACGCCCTCGAGGCGCCGGCACGCCGCGCGCCGGCAAGGTCGACAGCAACGGCCGCGATCCAGTTCACGCCGATATAGGCGCCAAGGAAGAAGCCGCCATTGCCTTCGATCTCGACCAGGATTCCGGGGCGGCCGACCCGGCCCTCGCCATTCTGCTCGTCATCCGCTCCATCCGACCGCTCACGTGCCAGACCGGCTTCGGTCAATCCCAGAACCAGGGCGCCGGTGGTCGACCGGGTCAGGCCGAGGTCGCGTGCAAGCGCTGCCCGGCTCAACGCGCCGGCACGAAACAGCGCCGCAAGGGCCCGCGTTTCATTCGGCCGAAGATCGGTCGACACCAGCACGTTTTCCTCCTCGATTTGTTTGATTGACATACTAATCGACTTTCTCTGCGGTTTGAAAGGGCCAAAATAGCGTGCAATGCAATAAAATATTCTGGCCTTGCAAGCCTATTGACCCAAGTACCAAACGATGTTTTGTATCTAAAACTTACAAATTGCATGGGAGGATGCGATGAAGGTTCTAGCGCGTCTCGAACATATCGTGAAGGATTTCGGTGCCGTCCGCGCGCTGGACAATGTCTCGCTCGACATCAATGAAGGCGAGGTTCTCGGCCTGATGGGCGACAATGGCGCAGGCAAGTCGACGCTGGTCAAAACCATAGCCGGCAATTTCCAGCCAACGTCCGGCACCTATGTTCTGGAAGGCAAACCGGTGCTGCTGTCGGGGCCGGCCGACGCCCGCAGGCACGGCATCGAGGTGGTCTACCAGGACCTGGCGATTTGCGACAACCTGACGGCGTCGGCCAATGTCTTCCTCGGCCGCGAGATCATGAAGCAGCTCGGCCCGCTGAAGGTGCTCGATCATAAGAGCATGAACCAGCGCTCGGCCGAGATCTTTCGCGAGCTGAAGTCGGAGACACGACCCGCCGATCTGGTCGTGCGCATGTCGGGCGGCCAGCGCCAGGCAGTGGCCATCGCCAGGACCCGGCTGGCCAAATCCAAGATCGTGCTGATGGACGAGCCGACCGCGGCGATCAGCGTCAGGCAGGTCGCCGAAGTGCTGGCCCTGATCCGCCGCATGAAGGACCAGGGCCTCTCGGTCATCCTGATCAGCCACCGAATGCCCGACGTGTTCGAGGTGTGCGACCGGGTGGTGGTCATGCGTCGCGGCCGCAAGGTCGCCGACAAGCCGATCGCCCAATCCAGCCCCGAGGAAGTGACCGGCCTGATCACCGGCGCCATCCAGACCGCCTGAAACAGCCTCTTCACGGAGCCATGCCATGAGCGCCCCCGACGACCATCCCGGAATGGAGATCGACCTTCTGAAAGGGTCGAGCCGCACGCTGTTGAACCGCGTGCTACTGGCGCAGGAAACCTGGATCGCCATCGCCATACTGGTGCTCGGCCTCGTCGTGTCGATGATCGCGCCAAAATTCGCAACGCCCGGCAACCTGCTCAACATCTTCCAGAACGCCTGCTTCATCGGCATCATGGCGATCGGCATGACGCCGGTCATCATCAGCGGCGGCATCGATATTTCGGTCGGTTCGATCCTGGGGATGTGCGGCGTCACGCTGGGCATCGTGCTCAACGCCGACATGCCGCTGGTCGTTGGCATCGTGGCGACGCTGGCGATGGGCATATTGTGCGGCACCGTCAACGGCACGATCATAGCCTACGTCAAGCTGCCGCCTTTCATCGTTACGCTCGCGACGCTGTCGATCGGCCGCAGCCTGGCGCTGGTGCTGACCAACAACCAGGTGTTCTACGAATTTGGCCGGGCAAGCGATGCGATCGTCGCGCTCGGCGGCGGCTACACATTCGGCCTGCCCAATGTGGTCTACGCCCTGGTCATCGGCGTGATCGTCCTGCATTTCCTGCTGACCATGTCGCGCTGGGGCCGCTATCTCTTCGCCATCGGCGGCAACGAACCGGCGGCGCGGCTATCGGGCATCCCGGTCGATCTGATCAAGATCTCGGCCTATGCGTTCAGCGGCTTCATGGTTGCGGTAACCGCCATCTTCCTCGTCGGCTGGCTGGGCGCGGTCACCAACTCCATCGGCACCGGCTACGAGCTGCAGGTCATCGCGTCGACCGTCATCGGCGGCGCTTCGCTGACCGGCGGCTTCGGTTCCGCACTTGGCGCCGGCATCGGCGCCATTCTCGTCGAAACCATTCGCAACGCGCTGCTTCTGGCAGGCGTCAACCCGTTCTGGCAGGGCACGTTTGTGGGGTGCTTCATCCTTGCAGCCGTCCTCCTGGAAAGAATCCGCTCTGTGCGACGCTAGAGCGTGATCTCGAAAAGATCATGCTCCAAGAAAAACCCGAGCGGACACGTCACGGCGAACCCAAATGGAGGAAACAATGTCGCTGTCGAAAACGCTTAGAACCACGCTTTCCATCGCCTGCCTTGCAATCGGTATGACGGCGGTCCAGGCCAACGCCGAAGAGCGGGAATTCGCGCTCGTCTTCAAGGTCCTCAACAACGCCTTCAGCCCGCCGATCCAGGCCGGTTGCGAAGCCGCCGCCAAAAAGCTGGGCGACGTCAAATGCACCTATATCGGGCCGACGGAATATGACGAGGCCAAGGAAGTGCAACTGGCGCAGGACATGGTCACGCGCGGCGTCGCCGGCCTCGGCATTTCGGCCGGCAATCCGAAAGCCATGGCCCGCATCATGAAGATGGCCAAGGAAAAGGGCATTCCGGTCGTCACCTATGACACCGACGTGCTGCCGGAAGATGCCGGCCTGCGCTCGACCTATATCGGTACCGACAATTACGAATTCGGCGTGGCGCTGGCGCAGAAGGTGCTGGCCCAGAAGAAGAACGGCACCGTCTGCATCCAGTCCGACGCGCCGGCTTCCGAAAACCTCAAGGCGCGCGTGCAAGGCATCCGCGACACACTTGCCGGCGTCACCAAGGACAAGGGCGTCGAGACGCTGACCGGCCAGAACGGCTGGACCGAGCCGGCAGGCTGCCCGGTCTACAACAATGACGACATCACGCTCGCCGCCCAGCAGGTGCGCGACGTCATGACCAACAATCCCGAACTCAGCGCCTTCGTTGCTGTCGGCGGTTGGGCGCAATACGCGCCGGAGGCCTACAAGCAAGCGATGACGCCGCTCAAGGCGCGGCTCGACAGCAAGGATCTCGTCGTTGTCTTCGGCGATAATTTCGGCCCGCAGCTGCCGCTGCTTGCCGCCGGCCTCAGCCACTACAATATCGGCCAGCGCCCCTATGACATGGGCTTCGAGACCATCATGGCGCTGGACAGACTGAGCAAGGGCGGCACGGTCGAACCGTTCATCAAGACCGGCACCGAAGTCTGCACGCCTGAGGACGCTCTCACCACCTGCGGCAAGGTCGCCAACTGATCAGGCCTCCCAAGCCTGTCCTCCGGCCGTATCGGCCGGGGGACATCTCTTCGAGGGCAGGCTTGTCGGTTGGCTTAGCCGGCTTCGAAATCAGAGATCGCTTGCGTCTCTCCAGCAGGCGATCCGATGACCGTTGCCGGCCTGCCTGACGGGCGGTTGCATCTTTCGGCAGTCGGGCAGGGCCATTGGACAGCGGCTGGCGAAGGCGCACCCGGCGGTTTCGGGCGCTTGTGCCGCGAGATCAAGCTGAGCCGGAGCCTTCGGCGCCGTCTCATCCGAGGCCGCGGCCAGCAGCAGCTTTGTATAGGGATGGTTGGGCCCACGGAAAACCTGCTCTGACGAACCGGTCTCGACCAGCCGGCCGCGATAGAGCACACCGATCCTGTCGGCCATGTAGCGCACCACCCTGAGGTCGTGGCTGATGAAGAGGTAGGTCGAGTCCTTGTCGCGCTGCAGGTCGTTGAGCAGATTGAGCACCGTCGCCTGCACGGACACGTCGAGCGCCGAGGTCGGCTCATCGAGCACGACGAGCTTCGGCACGCCGGCGAAGGCGCGCGCAATGGCCGCCCGCTGGCGCTGGCCACCGGACAGCGACCGCGGCTTCTGGTCGACAGTGGCAGCGGCAAGACGCACCGAGGCCAGCAGGTCGCCGACGCGCTGCTTTATTTCGTTGCGGCGCAAGCCGGCCAGCCGCCGCAGCGGACGGCCCAGAATCCTGCCGATCCGCTGGCGCGGATTGAGCGTGCGGTCGGGTGACTGGAAGACCATCTGCACATCGTGCCGTTCGCTCAGGCTTCGCTTCTCGACGCGCGGCGCGACCGTTCGGCCGAACAGTTCGACCGATCCGGCGTTCGGCGTCTGCAGGCCGGTGACGATCCTTGCCAATGTCGACTTTCCGGAACCGGATTCGCCGATCAGCCCGAATGTCTCGCCCAGGCCTATCTCCAGGTCGATATCATGCAGCACGGCCTGGGCGCCGAAGGCATGGCTGATGCCCTTGCAGGCGACGGCGATCGGGCGCGCTGCTTCCGGCTGATCGCTGGGGACAGGCAGCCGGGCCGAGGGCCCGGTTGCGTGCGTCTCGGCCAGCCTGCCATCGCGCTTGGTGAAGTTGAGCGCCGGGATTGAGGCGATCAACGCCTTGGTGTAGGCGAGGGCCGGGTTCTCGAAGACATCGTTCGCGGCGCCGCTTTCGACCACTGTTCCTGATTGCATGACGGCCACCCGGTCGCAGGCGCGGCGGACCATGTTGATGTCGTGGCTGATCAACAAGACACTGGTTTTGTGGTCGCGCCGCAAATCCTGCAGGATAGCGATGATTTCGGACTGGACGCTGGCGTCGAGCGCCGTCGTCGGCTCGTCCAGCACCAGCAGCGACGGGTCGAGTGCGATGGCGATGGCAATGTTGGCGCGCTGCTGCATGCCGCCGGACAATTCGTGCGGGTAAAGGTCGAGCACCCGCTCAGGATTGCTCACCCTGACGCGGCTCAGCAGTTCGGCGGCGCGCACGCGTGCCTCGTCCGGCCGAGCCGGGCGATGTCGCATGATCGTCTCGGTGATCTGCCGGCCAATCGTCATGGCTGGATTGAGCGCCGCGCCCGGATGCTGGTAGACGGCCGCGATGCGATCGCCCCTTAGCCGGCGCAGCTGCTCGGGCGAGAGATCGCGGATCTCGCGACCCTGAAATTCGAGCGTCGACGCAGCGATCCGGGCATTGCGCGGTAGGTAGCGCAGAATAGCAAGCGCCACCGAGCTCTTGCCCGATCCGGACTCGCCGACAAGGCCGAGCGCTTCGCCTTCGCCGATGGTGAGCGAGACACCGTTGACCGCCGGATGCGATCCCCGTCGCCCATCATAGGCAACGGTGAGCTGTTCTATCTTCAGAACCGATGCCGACATGGGGTCCTTGAAACCACTTTCTTCCAGCGCCGCCATCAAGGGCAATCGCTTCCGCTTTCGCAATGCACAATCTCTATAAAATTACTCGAATTAAGCTGGAGCGCAATCTACCTTTCATCGCTCAGGTGAGATTGTCGCGGCCGGTCGAGGCATCGCGACGGTCCGCTGGAGCAGTTCTGGAAGGAGGCCGGCATGGCACGTGACCACATGATCCTCAGCGCATTTTTCTTCAATCCGCAGGGCGATCACCGCATGTCGTGGCGCCACCCCCGGGCGCCGGGCCGCGAAGTGCTCGATTTCGACTTCTACCGCGATCTCGTGCAGGCGGCCGAGCGCGCCAGGATCGATACGATCTTCGTCGCCGACCATGTCGCGATCTGGGATTCGGTGCAAAGCGGCGTCGCCCACTATGCCAATGCCCGTCTCGAGCCGCTGACGCTGCTGTCGGCCCTGGCCGGCGCGACCAAGCATATCGGCCTGATCACCACGGCATCGAGCTCCTATAGCGAGCCCTACAATGTCGCCCGCATGTTCGCCTCGCTCGACCATATCAGCAAGGGTAGGGCGTCATGGAACGTCGTGACGTCGGCCATGGACGAAGAAGCGCGCAACTTCGGCCGCGACGGCAACATCGAGCATGCCTTCCGCTATGAACGCGCCACCGAATTCCTCGATATCGTCAAGGCGCTGTGGGACAGCTGGGAAGACGAGGCGCTGCTCATCGACAAGGCGTCAGGCTATTTCGCCGACCCCGACAAGGTCCATCCCATCGACCACAAGGGCAAGCACTTCAGGGTACGCGGCCCGCTCAATGTCTCGCGTCCACCGCAGGGCCATCCGCTGATCGTCCAGGCCGGCTCCTCCGAAGACGGCAAGAATTTCGCCACTGCGCACGCCGATGCGCATTTTGCCATCTACAGCAGCAAGGAAGACGGCATCAGATACCGGCAGGATATCAACGAGCGCCTCGCTCGCTATGGCCGCAGGCCCGAGAGCTTCAAGATCCTGCCGGGCATCCTGCCCATCGTCGCCGCCTCCGAAGCGGAAGGCCGCGAGCGCCAGGAGTACCTGCAGAGCTTGCTGCCCGATCGCGTCGGCATCGATCTTCTCTCAAGCTGGAGCGGCGTCGATCTCTCGGTCTACCCGCCGGACGGCCCGCTGCCGCCGCTGCCGGACGAGAGCACCTTCAATGGCGGCCGCACCTCGCTGAACCGGGTCAAGGAGTGGTCGAAGCAGAATCTCAGTCTGCGCGAGATCGCCCGTAAGCTCGCCAACAGCGGTTCGGTGCCGACCGTCGTCGGCACGCCCAACCAGATCGCCGACCAGTTGCAGGACTGGTTCGAGGCAGGTGCTGCCGACGGCTTCAACCTGATGTTCCCGCTGCTGCCCGAGGACTGGGTGAACTTTACCGAGCAGGTCGTGCCGGAGCTGCAGCGCCGCGGCGTCTTCCCCACCGAATACGCACCGGGAACGCTGCGCGACCGCTTCGGCCTGGCGCGGCCGGCCAACCGCTTCGCCGAGCAGCGCGACAACGCCCGCGCCGTATCCTGACCCAGGAACAACGATCATGACAGCAGCGCCCAAACTCCAGCCTCGCGAAGCCACGGCTCCGCAACTTATCAATGTCCTGCACAGTCCAAAGCGTATCCGGGTCAAATTCGCCGGCCGCACCATCGCCGACAGCCGCAACGTGCTGGTGCTGCGCTCCAACCATTTCCTGCCGATCTATTTCTTCCCGGCCTCGTCCGTGGATCGCTCGCTGCTGAAGCCCTCCGAGCACAGGCAGCCGCATCCCGTCGGCGGCGAGACCACCTATTGGGACCTGGAGACGGGAGAGAAAGCGTCTCCCAATGCCGCCTGGTCTTTTGTCGCGCCGCCGGATGAAAACCTGTCGCCGCTGGCAGGCCGCATCGCCTTTACCTGGAAGGCGGTTGACCAATGGTTCGAGGAGGAGGAAGAGGTCTTCGTCCACGCTCGCGACCCATACGCGCGCATCGACGTGCTGCAGAGTTCAAGCCATGTCCAGATCTGGTTCGACGGCGAACTGATCGTCGACAGCCATCGGCCGGTGCTGCTGTTCGAGACGCATCTGCCGACGCGGTTCTATCTGCATCCGGACGATGTCAGGCTGGACCGGCTCGTCGCCTCGGACAGCACGACGCGCTGTCCCTACAAGGGCATCGCTTCCTACTGGTCCGGCCGACGCGCCGACGGTTCGGTGCGCCCGGACATCGCCTGGAGCTACCGCGATCCGATTGCCGAAATGCCCAAGATCAAGGGCCTCATCGCCTTCTACCCGCAGGCCGTCGACCGCATCCATCTCGACGGCGAACCAGTCGCCTAAAGCAATTCAACAGTCATTTCAGACAGGGGTTTCAAAATGACCAAACGCAACGACATCGATACGCTTCGCAATCTGTCGGGAGACATCTGGAACGTCGCCGTCGACGAACACCAGTCCGGCTTCCTCAAGCGCCGCGATCTCCTGAAATATGCCGCCCTGATCGGCCTCACCGGCTTTGCCGCCTCGCAAGGACTGGTTGGTCTTGGCTCGGCACGCGCTGCCGGCGCCGGCGGCACGGTCCGTGTCGGGCTAGGACGGCCGACCAAGGCCATCGATCCGGTCTCGATCACCGATCCGGCCAGCATCGGCGTCATCAGCCAGGTCGGCGAATATCTCATCCTCGACGATCCCAAGGACGGTCTGCAGCCCAAGCTCGCTCTGTCCTGGGAGGCCGACGAGACCGCCAGCCGCTGGACCTTCAAATTACGGCAGGGCGTGAAATTCCACGATGGCCGTACCGTCACCGCCAAGGACGTGGTGGCGAGCTTCGAGCGCCTGGTCGATCCGGCCAGCGGCTCGTCGGCTCTGTCGGCCTACAAGGGCATCCTGTCCAAGGGTGGCGCCAAGGTCGTCGACGATGAAACCATCGCCTTCGATCTCGACGGCCCGAACAGCAACTTCCCCTTCTATGTCTCCTCCGACGTCTACAACGCCGTCATCCTGCCGGCCGACTATGCCGGCGATTTCGAGAAGAATTTCAACGGCACCGGCCCGTTCAAGCTCGAATCCTTCCGCCCCAAACAGGGCGCGAGCTTCGTGCGCAACCCCGACTATTGGGGCGACAAGGCACTGCCTGACCGGGTCGAGATCAAGTTCTTCGACGACGAACAGGCTCAGGTGCTGGCGTTACAAGCCGGCCAGCTCGACGTCATCCCGAGCACGACGCGCCTGGAACTGGCGATCGAGGGCAATCCCAATTTCAAGCTGCTCAGCGTGCAGGCCAGCTCGCATGACGAGGTGCATCTGCGGACCGACCAGGCGCCGTTCACCGACAAGCGCATCCGCCGCGCGCTGGCGCTCACCATCGACCGCGAGGCCGTGGTCAAGGGCTTGCTGAAGGGCCGCGCCATTGTCGGCAACGACACGCCGTTTGCGCCGATTTTCCCCTCGGCTGATCCGTCGGTGCCGCAGCGCAAGCAGGACATTGCCGAGGCCAAGCGCCTGCTTGGCGAAGCCGGCGTGCCGAAGGGCTTCCCGGTGACACTGACCACCGAGCGCGCCTATGACATTCCCGACTATGCGGTGCTGATCCAGAACTTCGCCAAGAAGGCCGGGATCGACATCAAGCTCAACGTTCTGCCGCAGGATGCCTATTACGGCTCGGCGAAGTTCGGCAGCTCGCCGTGGCTCGATTCCAACCTCGGCATCACCGATTTCGGCCATCGCGGCACGCCCGACATCTTCCTCAACGCGACGCTGAAGAGCTCGGGCGCCTGGAACGCAGCGCATTTCAACAACCCGACCTATGACGGGCTGCTGCTTGAATACGGCAAGGCCCGCGATCTGCAGGCGCAACGCTTGGCCGCCGGCAAGATCCAGACCTTGCTGCTCGACGAGACGCCGCTGATCATCAGCTACTTCTCGCAGTATAGCCGCATCGTCTCGTCGAAGGTCGAGGGCGTTCGCTTCACGGCGATTTCGCATCTGCTGCTCGACCGCGTCACCTTCGCCCAGGCGTGATCGTGAGACGTCTGGCCATGCGGGGAGCCGCAACGCGATGCTGAGCGGCCGCACTTTGTCGGTGCGGGCAGCCTCGCTTCTGCTCACGCTGTGGCTGGTCAGCATGCTGGTGTTCTTCGCCGGGCAGGTTCTGCCCGGCGATGTCGGCCGCCTCATGCTCGGGCCGTTCGCCGATGCGGAGGCCGTCGCGGCGTTGAACAAGCAACTCGGCGCCGACCAGCCGGTGCTCGTGCAATACTGGCACTGGTTCAGCAACGCGCTGTCGGGCGATTTCGGCACCTCGCTGTCGCTGCGCCTGCCGGTGACGCCCTTCGTGCTCGAAAGCCTCAAGCGCTCGGCAGCCCTTGCCGGAATTATCCTCGCCTTTCTGCTGCCGCTCGGCATCGGCGCCGGCATCATTGCCGGGCTCAACCAGGGCCGTTTCATCGACCGGCTGATCGTGCTGGCCGGCGTGTCCTTCGGCATCGTCCCGGACTTCGTCTCCGGCCTGATGCTGCTCATCGTCTTCGGCCTGTGGCTGAACTGGTTCCCGATCACCGGCGCAGCGCCCGATGGCGCCGGGCTGTGGGTCAGCGGCTACTATCTGATCCTGCCGGCGCTGCCGCTGGTGCTGAATCTCGCCGGCTACATCGCCCGCATGACGCGGGCCGGCGTGATCGAGGCGCTGGCCGCCGACTATACGCGCACCGCAGTCCTCAAAGGCCTTGAGCGGCGCGAAATCCTCATCCGGCACGTGCTGCGCAATGCGCTGACGCCGACCATCGCCGTTTTGGCGACCCAGACCGGCTACATGCTGGGCGGGTTGGTGGTCATCGAAGCGCTGTTCGGCATACAGGGCCTCGGCAACCTTGTGCTGAACGCCGCCAAGTCGCGCGATTTCCCGATGCTCGAAGCCGGCGTGCTGGTCATGGCGACGATCTTCGTGCTGTCGGCCGCGGCGGGCGATCTCGTCAACGCCTTGCTCGATCCGCGGCAACGCCGCCGTGTGTCGCCATGATGGAACTGATGGAGTTTCCCGTGCCGCGACGCGGCGCGCTCGGCTGGCGGGCGGCGAGCCGGATCCGAGAGGCCGCCTCAAAGCTCCCGCCCTCGGTGATCGTCGGCTCGCTGCTCCTGCTGTTTTGGGTCGGCTGCGCCGTCTTCGGCCGCCTGTTTGTGCCCTACGACCCCTATGCCGAGGATTTTCTCGTCATGCTGACGCCGCCCGACGCCGCGCACTGGTTCGGCACCGACCAACTCGGCCGTGACGTGCTGTCGCGCATTATCGTCGGCTCGCGCGACATCCTGCTGGTCGCGCCGGCAGCAACCCTGCTCGGTGTTGCCGCCGGCAGCGTGCTTGGGCTGGTGCTTGGCTATTTCGACGGACTGGTCGACGCCATCGGTGCCAGGCTGCTCGATACGCTGATGGCTTTTCCCTTCATCGTTCTGGTCACCATGACGTTGGTCGCACTCGGGCCATCGAACCTCACCGTCATCCTGGTGATCGGCATCGCCTATGCGCCGTTGGTGGCGCGAACAGTGCGCGCCGCCGTGCGCGAGCAGCGCGAACGCGACTATGTCAGCGCCGCCCGCCTCGGCGGCGAGAGCGCATTGGCCATCATGTTCCTGGAGATCCTGCCCAATGTCCGGGAAACCATCCTCATCGAGCTGGTCACCCGTCTGGGCTACGCCTTCTTTTCGATCGCCACGCTGAGCTTTCTCGGCCTGGGCATCCAGCCACCTTCCGCCGATTGGGGACTGGCGGTCGCCGACGGCTACGGCTTCCTGACCGGCGGCAAATGGTGGGTGGTGATCTTCAATTCCGCGGCCATCGTCTCGCTGGTCATGGCAACCAATCTGATCGCGCAAGGCATGGGCGCCTTCGAAAACAGCGACAGGTGAAGGGTGGACTAGGGCGCTCAGCAAAGCTGACGCGCAATTTTTGACCGTGCGCTAAAATCGTCCCTTGTGATTCGGTCCCGATAGGGCCTCTAGACAAGGAACGGCATGAGCAAGGCTCTTAGTACATTCGCATTGGTTGCAGTATTCACCGCATTGCTGATGGCGCTCAGCCTGGCGGTCGCCAGGCACGGCTATCCCTATGGCGCGATCGGGGTGCGGCGGCTGGACGGCATTGCCGATGCCGGTTCGTTCCTGCCGCTCGCCGCCGTCTACTTCTTCAGCGCCATGCTGATGATGATCCTGCCCATTCGAGCCGCCGGCATCGTCTTGACCCATGCTGCGGACGCGCTGTTCTGGGCGGTGATCGCCCTGTTCGCTACCATTGTCGGCTGCCTCGTCGCCCGCTGGGCCTTCGGCCAGAGCAGCGTGCTGTGGGCACTGGTCAACTGGCGCTTCCTGTTCGCCGCGGCAATCGTCGGCAGCCATTTCACCATGAACGAGCTGCGCCGCAACATCCTGCTCAGAAGCCTGTTCTTCGTCATCTTCGCCGCGGCAACGCTGGCCTGCCTGTTCTGGACTTTTCCGACCTGACAGGGGCCGCTTCATATCGTCCATCTTGAGGTCGCGGCTTTCGTCGCGGCGCGTCATCGGCTATCCAGTCCGCAGCTAATCTCTGCCCTCACAGTGTCGTCATTTGTCTGATAAATGATTCAGGCATACGGCACCGCCACTGACAATTACAAGGAAACCGCGACATGACCCTGTTCCGCAAGAATCTGATCGATGGCGAGTGGGTCGGCGAAGCCGGCTCGCGCAACATCAACCCGTCCGACACCGGCGATGTCGTCGGCGAATATGCCTCGGCCGGTGCCGAACAGGCCAAGCAGGCGATCGCGGCGGCCAAAGCCGCCTTCCCGGCTTGGTCGCGCTCGGCGCCGCTCGCCCGTCACAGCGTGCTGAAAAAGGCCTCGGACGAGATCATGGCGCGCAAGGACGAGATTGGTCGCGCGCTGTCGCGCGAAGAGGGCAAGACGCTGGCTGAAGGGATTGGCGAGACCATCCGCGCAGCCCAGATCTTCGATTTCTTCGCCGGCGAGACGCTGCGCCTGTCGGGCGAACTGGTGCCCAGCGTGCGTCCGGGCGTCGGCGTCGAGATCACCCGCGAAGCCGTCGGCGTCGTCGGCATCATCACGCCGTGGAATTTCCCGATCGCCATTCCCACCTGGAAGATCGCCCCGGCGCTCGCCCACGGCAACACCATCGTCTTCAAGCCGGCCGAACTCGTCCCCGAAAGCGCCTGGACCATTGTCGACATCCTGCACCGCGCCGGCCTGCCGAAAGGCGTGCTGAACCTCGTCATGGGCAAGGGCTCGGTGGTCGGCCAGGCCATGCTCGACAGCCCCGACCTCAACGCCATCACCTTCACCGGCTCGGTCGGCACTGGCAAACGCGTCGCTGCCGCAAGCGTGGAACATATGCGAAAGTTCCAGCTCGAAATGGGCGGCAAGAACCCGCTCGTCGTGCTGGATGACGCCGACCTCGCGATCGCTGTCGATTGCGCCATCAACGGCGCCTATTTCTCGACCGGGCAGCGCTGCACGGCCTCGTCGCGCCTGGTGGTGACCGAAGGCATTCACGACCGCCTCGTTGCCGCGCTCAAGGAGCGCCTGGAAAAACTAGTCATCGGCGATGCGCTCGACGCCAAGACCCAGATCGGACCGGTCGTGGACGCGACCCAGCTGAAGCAGGACGAGGACTACATCGCCATCGGCAGCAAGGAAGGCGCCAACCTCGCTTTCGGCGGCGAGCGGCTCGATCGCGAAACGCCCGGCTTCTACCTCCGGCCGGCGCTGTTCACCGAGAGCACCAACGCCATGCGCATTTCGCGCGAGGAGATCTTCGGGCCGGTCGCCAACGTCATCCGCGTCAAGGACTATGACGAGGCGCTGGCGGTGGCCAACGACACGCCGTTCGGCCTGACCTCGGGCATCTGCACCTCGAGCCTCAAGCACGCCACGCATTTCCGGCGCAATTCCGAAGCCGGCATGGTGATGGTTAACCTGCCGACCGCCGGCGTCGATTTCCACGTTCCGTTCGGTGGCCGCAAGGGCTCGAGCTACGGCCCGCGCGAGCAGGGCCGCTATGCCGCGGAGTTCTACACCACGGTGAAGACAGCCTACACATTTGCCGGCTAATCGAACCGATGACATCGGTGAAAGAGGAGCTGACCTGGCTCAACCCGCCGCCCCACCATGTGTTCGGCGACGACACGGTGCACGTACGCACCGGCAAGGAAACCGATTTCTGGCGCGAAACCTTCTACGGCTTCTGGCGTGACAATGGTCATTTCCTCTATCGCCCGGTCGAGGGTGACTTCAGTGCTGAGGTCACCGTCAAGGGCGATTATAAGGTGCTTTACGACCAGGCCGGGCTGATGCTGCGGCTGAGCGAAACGCACTGGATCAAGGCCGGCATCGAATACACCGACGGGCTGGCCTATTTTTCCGTTGTCGTCACCAACGACACCTCCGACTGGTCGCTGGTCAGCATCCCCAACGACCCCGATGGTGTGCGCATCCGCCTGACCCGCCACGCCGAGGCGATCCGCATCCAGTATCTGGACTCCACCGACAGCCACTGGAAGCCGGTGCGGCTCGCCTATTTCCCGGTCTCGAAATCTGTCGATATCGGCATGATGTGCTGTTCGCCGCAGCGCGAAGGTTTTGAAGTCACATTCTCCGGCTTTACCGTCGGCCCGCCGATTTCCAGGCAATTGCACGACTGACGGCGATTTCCATCGCCGGACTAACCGTCGGCGCGGTGCTGGAAGAACTGCAAGAACAGTTCCCGTTCCGTGGTGATGTCGACCTTCTCGTAGATGCGGCGGCGGTGGTTCTTCACCGTGCCGACGGTGATGCCGAGCCGCTCGGCGATATTCGCCGTCGGATGCCCGGCGAGGATCAGTTGCACGAGTTCACGTTCGCGCAGCGAAAGCTCCGGCCACAGGCTCGTCGGGATGGTCGGCTTCTGCTGCGGCGAGGCGCCGGGCCCGGTCGGCGCCGAGGTGCGGGAGAACTCGGTGCCGCGCGCCTTGATGTCGAGCGCATGCAAGGCTTCGAACACCGGCAGGCGATCATCCAGCAGGGCGATCTCGCTGTCCTTGAACGATGAGGTCGAGCGGTCGAGAAAGATGCCGAGGCACCAGTCGCCGCCATCGGCCAGCATGATCCCGACCTCGTCGCAAATCTCCGACTGCGCCAGGAAACCGGCTATGTACTGGCCGCGCTTGGCCTCGTCATCGGCAAGCCGCTTCAGCGGCATGATTCCGAGCCTCCGCTCACGCCGCCACGAGGCATAGAAAGGGTCGAAGACATAGTAATTGTCGAGATAGCGCCGGACCATTTCGTCCGAGAAGCGCCGGTGCTTGACGAACTCCGGCGTCTGCGTCGCCGAATAGCGCGTCACCGTCACCAGATCGTGATCGATGTCCGCGCCGATCAGGTCGATCAGGCAGTCGACATGCCTGTCCGTACCGGTGGCGGCAATCGCCTTTGCCAGCGGCCCCCAGATAGTGCTCATGCGCATGCCCTTTTCTCGGCGATGTCAGCCCAGCCGTCATTGTGTCTTTAGGCATATGGCGCGAGGCCGCCTGTCGAATCTAGCCTGGCGTCAACCTAGACCAGATCCGAGGCGACCGTGACCCAGCCCAATCTCACCGGCCCCATCGCTGGCAATCCGCCAATCATTGGCAATCCCATCGTCATCGGCATCGACGCCGGTGGCACCATGACCGACACGATCCTTGTCGATCAGGACGGCCACTTCAAGATCGGCAAGTCGGCGACCACGCCGAAGAACGAAGCCGAGGGTTTTCTGGCCTCGGCAGAAGACGCGGCCGATGCCTGGGGCATCTCGCTGGAGCAACTGTTTTCCGGCGTCAACGTCGTGCTCTATTCCGGCACCGGAATGCTCAACACGCTGCTGTCGCGCACCGGCCGCCGACTCGGCCTGATCACCACCAAGGGTCTGGAAGACATGATCCTGATGGGCCGCGGCCTGCAGGCCTGGGCCGACTATTCCTATGCCGACCGGCTGCATGCGGTCACCCATCATCACCCCGATCCGCTTGTGCCGCGCCGCCGTACCCATGGCGTCACCGAGCGCATCGACCAGTTCGGCGACATCGTGCTGCCGCTCTATGAGCATGAGGTCGCGATTGCGGCCAAGAAGCTGATCGCCGACAAGGTCGAAGCGATCTGCATCATGACCATCTTCTCGCACGTCAATCCGGTGCACGAGAAACGCATCGCCGAGATCTGCCGCGAGGAAGTGCTGAAAGCCGGCGCCGACATCCTCGTCTACACCAGCCACGAAGTCCGCCCGGTCATCCGCGAACAGTCGCGGCTGAACTCGGTTCTGATCGAGGCCTACGCCACATCGCGCGGCCGCAAGCAACTCAAGGGAATCGAGGACGTCTCGAAGAAATACGGCTTCAAATACGGCGTGCAGACGCTGCTGTCCTTCGGCGGCCTGACCTCGATCAACCATCCGCGCCTGCACGAAACCATGATCTCCGGCCCGATCGGCGGCATTCTGGGCGCCGCCTATGTCGGCAAGCTCATCGGCAACGACTCGCTGATCTGCTCGGATATGGGTGGCACCTCCTTCGACATGGGCGTCATCTCACGCGGTCAGACCCGGATCGAGAACGAGCCGCTGATGGACCGTTTCAAGCTCAACGTGCCGACGCTGCATCTCGACACGATCGGCGCCGGCGCCGGGATGATCCTCAAGGTCGACCCGCTGACCAAGAAGGTTTCACTCGGGCCGGAAAGTGCGGGCTCTGATCCCGGCCCGATCTGCTTTGCCAAGGGCGGCACCGAACCGACCATCGCCGATTGCGACGCCATCCTCGGCCGTCTCAACCCGTATTATTTTCTCGGTGGCAAGGTCGTGCTGCAGGTCGAGAAGGCGCGCAAGGCCTTCGAGGAAAAGTGCTCCAGCATCCTTGGCGTCGGCGTCGAAGAGGCGGCCGAAGGCATGATCGAAATGCTGGAAGCCGACGCCAACAACGCACTGCGCCGCGTCATTTCCGGCCAGGGCATCCATCCCTCCGAATTCACCCTGCTGTCCTATGGTGGCTCAGGCCCGCTGCACCTGGCCGGCTGCTCCAGGGGCATCGGCTTCAAGGACATCATCACCTTCCAGTTCGCCGCCGCCTTCTCGGCCTTCGGCTGCACCACCGCCGACTTCATGCGCCGCCATTCGGTGTCGACGCAGCACGACATCGGCGCGCGGGCAAGCGATGACGAACTGCTCGCCTTCGGCAAAAAGGTCACCAATGTCTGGAACGATCTGACCAAGGCGGCGGTCGATGAAATGATCGAAGACGGCCACGCACGCGAAAAGATCAAGACCGTGCCGTTCCTGATGATGCGCTACACCGGCCAGCTCGAGGATGTCGAAGTCATGGCACCCTTGGCCGCGGTCAATTCGGCCGACGACATGCGCAAGGTCATCGACGAGTTCGAGGCGGTCTATGCCAAGGTCAACCACCGCGTGTCGCGCTATGGCGAAGCTGGCTTCACCATCACTGAACTCGGGCTGATCGCCACCGCCGACAAGGTCAAGCCGGTGCTGCTCAAGCGCCCGCTCGGCAAGTCCGACCCGGCAGCCGCCCACAAGGGCGTGCGTGAAGCCTATATTGGCGGCCGCTGGCACAAGGCCAATCTCTACGAGATGGACCTGCTGCAGCCCGGCCACGAGGTCATCGGCCCGGCCATCATCGAACACCCGGCGACAACGCTCGTCGTTCACCCGCAGGACCGTGTTCATGTCGATGAATGGACGCTGCTGCACTACACCCACGCTTGAGAAGGGCGAACGCCATGCTGGACAAACCCGCCTCCGCCCTGCGCCTCCGCGAACGGCTGATCGAATCCGAACGGCTCATGGAAGAGACCGGCTGCTATGACGGCATCACGGAACTCCATCTGCGCAACCAGGATCCGCTGAAATTCGAGACTCTGCACACCAAGCTGCGCGCCTATTGCGTCTCGGCACGCGAAATGGCCCGCCGCATCTCGGCTTCGCCCGGCGTGCGCGAGGTCGGCGAAATGGTTGTCGCCATCTACACGCCCGAGGGCGACGCCATCGCGCTGTCCAACGGCATCATGGTGCATGTCCATACGATGAGCCGTTTCATCAAATGGATGATCAAGAACAATTACGAGGAAAACCCGAAGATCCGCGAAGGCGACATCTTCGCCAACAACGACGCCTTCATCGGAACCGTGCAGGTGCCTGATGTCATGGACGTGGTGCCGATCTTCCATGAAGGCACGCTGGTCGGCTGGGCCGGTGCGGTTTGCCACGAGCTGGAGGCTGGCGGCATCACGCCTGGCGGCGACGTCTGTCTTGCGCAGGAACGCTTCACCGAAGGCCTGTTCGTCTGCGCCGAGAAGATCGGCGAGAATGACGAAATCCGCCGCGACTATGTCATCCGCTGCGAGCGCAATCTCCGGATGCCGATCTATTGGGTGCTGGACGAGAAGGCCAAGGTCGCCTCCTGCATCGACATGCGCGAAAGCGTGAAGCAGCTGATCTCCGAGATCGGTTTGGACTACTGGATGAAGGTGTCGAAGGAGTTCATCGAGGAAGGCCGCCGCGCCCAACTCGCCCGCACCCGGCAGCTCACCGTTCCCGGCATCTATCGCGGCCACACCTTTTATGGCCACGTCACCGCCGGCAAGCCCGGCTTCCAGCTTCTCGGCGATCCGGACTGGCTCTACAACATCCCGATCGAGATGGAGATCACCACCGACGGCAAGATCACCATGGACTTCGAGGGCACCCAGCCCTGGGGCTACCATTCGATGAACTGCACGCCAGCCGGCATGGATGGCGGCATGTTCGTCACCTTGACCCAGCACATGAATTTCGAAGGGCTGGTCAATGACGGTGCCTGGATGGCGACCGAGCTGAAACTGCCGCATGGTACCTGGACCAACCCCGACAATGAGATGGTGGCGACCGCCACCTCATGGGCGCTGCTGCTGCCGGCCTATGGTGTGTTCCAGCGGCTGTTGTCGCGCGGCTTCGTCGCGCGCGGCTTCGTCGAGGAAGCCTTCGTCGGCCAGGTCAACAGCCCGATGATCGAGATGGGCGGCGAAAGCCAGTACGGCACGCCGTTCGGCATGGCGCATTTCGAATGCGCCGCCGCCGGCTCCGGCGCGCTGGCCATCGCCGATGGCCTCGACACCGCCTATGTCGGCTGGAACCCGGAATCCGACATGGGCAACATCGAGGTTTGGGAACAGTCGATGCCGATGGTCTATATCGGCCGCTCGATCGTCCCCAATTCGGGCGGCGCCGGCAAATATCGCGGCGGCTGCTCCTTTGTCTCGACCTGGCTGATCAACAAGACCTCGCATCTGCGGCTGCACACATCGGAACACTCCTCGCGGGTGTTCGACAATGGCGGCATGTGCGGCGGCTATCCGGCGCCGACCTGCCAGAAACATCGCGCCGTGCGCAATTCCAACATCCATGAACTGGCGGCAAAAGGCGAACCGCTGGCGCATGCGCCGGGCATCGACCCGCACGTCTCAGACTACGAGAAGAATATCGGCGGCGACCATGTTTTGGTCGAGGGCCCCTACATCACCTCGCCGCACAAGTCCGGCGACATCTTCAGCCATTCCTACAATGGCGGCGGCGGTTACGGCGACGTGTTGGAGCGCGATCCGATCAAGACCGCATGGGATGTCGAGAACGGCTACCTCACCCGCGAAGCGGCGATCCAGGTTTTTGGCATCGTGCTGAAGGACGACGCCGACGGTTATCCCCTTGCCGATATCGATGCCACCGTCGAACGCCGCGCCGCCATGCGCAGAGAGCGTCTGGCCAAGGCAATACCGGTTTCGGACTGGATCGACGCCGAGCGAAGCCGCGTCGAGAAAGCCGACTTCGCGCCGGAAGTGAAGAAAATGTATGCCAGCGCGATCAAACTTTCGTCGCGCTTCACCAAAGACTTCAGTGATTTCTGGACCGTCGACGCCAAATCGATCTTCATGCCGGGAGCAAAGCCATGACCTCGTACAGCAAGGAAGTCCTCGGCGATCTGGCCGCCGGTCAGCTGCCCTGGCCGCAGACGCGGCGCATCATGAGCGCCTACAAGGATGATGACCGCTTCTTCAAGATGGTCGCCGTCTATCAGGACCGTGTCGCCTGGAAGGACCCGATCCTGCTGCCGGTCTCAGATCACCTCTTCATCTGCCAGAGCGGCGATGAGCGGATCACCCTCTGCGAATGCGGCCATTCTTTCGGCGACTACCGCAAGAACTGGAAGCTGAAGGCCGCGATCATCGTGCGCAACACCGAGGAGGCGCTGCGCGAGATCTACCCCAACAGCGATATCCCCGATCCGCAATGGATGGAAATTCGCGAGTTCATCTGCCCGGAATGCGGCACCATGCACGAGGTCGAAGCGGCGGCACCCGGCTATCCCATTGTTCACGATTTCGAGCCGGATCTAGAAGGCTTCTATCGCGAGTGGCTGGGCAAACCGCTCTAGTGATGTCGTGGCCGGCGCCGCAGGCAAGGTAGCGCTCGTTGCCGGGCTGGGTCTAAGACTATCGCATCAGATTTCGGCGTCGGAGATCCATTGCCTATGACAGACCTTTCCGGCCGCAGCGCCATCGTCACGGGCGGGTTTTCCGGCATGGGCTTCGCCATTGCCACGGCACTGGCTGAAGCCGGCGCCAATGTCGCCGTCGGCTCCTACATCGCGCCCGCCGGCGCGGACAGATCCGATGCCGCCTACTATCCGGGCGCCGACGAGATCGAGCGTGTGCGCTCCGCCCTGTCGGCGCATGGCACCAAGGTTCACGCGGCTCATCTCGATGTCCGCGACAGCGAGGTGACCAACCGGTTTGCGGCTGACGCCGAATCCGTCATCGGCCCGGCCGACATACTGGTCAACGCCGCCGGCACCACCGCCGAGCAGCCGGTCTGCGGCCATTCCGACGCGCTGTGGGACAAGATCGTCGACACCAACCTGACCGGCGCCTTCCGCGTCACCCGCGCCGTGCTGCCCGGCATGATCGAGCGCGGCTGGGGTCGCATTGTCAACATCGGTTCGACGGCCGCCACCGTCGGCTGGAAGGACAATCCGGCTTATTGCGCCTCCAAGGCCGGGCTTCTCGGCCTCACGCGTTGCGTCGCGCTGGAGGGCGCTGCGCATGGCGTCACTTGCGTCATGATCAGCCCGACCTGGGTCGAGACCGAACTGATGCGCCGCAACGTCGCGCAGGTTGTCGAGCGCGAGGGCAAGGGCCGCACGGCCGGGGAAGCGATGGCCGAGATTGCCAGGGGCAATCCGCAGCAGCGCCTGCTGCAGCCGCAGGAGATTGCGGCCCTGACCGTCTTCCTGTGTTCGGACCTCGCTAAGGGCATCACCATGGAAAACATCCAGATCACAGGCGGAGCGCTGTGGTAGCGGCCAAGCCCTGATCTCGGGCGATGCCGCATTCGCGCCATCTGGCTGTTGCATGGTCGTTCTGGCCGGCGCACTTGCCCGTGACAACTTTTCGATTGAGTGACAGGCGATACAGGTTATATTGCACTGCACAATGGATGCCCGTAGATCGGGGTCCGGCAAAGGCGGCGGTCGCGTGCGGCCGCCGGCGAGCGTCACGCCCGAGGCCCGACGCGGAAAAGCCGGTTCATGGGCGCTTATGCGCGGTTGAAAGGCGGCGTGCCCAGTTGGAAGGCGGCAGGAATGAGAAATCCGGTACGGATATGAAGATTCCGAAATCCATTCTGATCGATCCGGAAAGCAACAAGGCCTATGCCGCCTTCGCGGTTGCCGTGTCGGTCTTTGCCTTCGCCTATTCCACCAATTTCGGCAAGATCCTGATCCTTGCCTACTATCTGGTGTGGCTGCCGCTGCTGTTCGTCGACTACCGGCGCTTCACGCGCGATCTCTCCAGCACCTGGCTGCCGCTTGTCTTCGTGGTCTATATCTGCCTCTCGGTCTTCTGGTCGCAAGCGGCCGGCACCAGTGCGCGGGCGGGACTGCAATATTTCTCGCACATCCTGTGCGCCTACGTCGCCGCGCGCACCATAAGCGTGCGCACGCTGGTGCTGGGCTCGCTGATCGGCATCTTCGTCGTGCTGCTTTATTCGCTGAAAGTCGGCGGCTATGCGCTCGACACCATCGACGGCACCACCAATTTCGTCGGCGCCTTCGGCTCCAAGAACCAGGTCGGCTTCTTCGCCTCGTTGGGCATCTTCTTTTGCCTTGCCTTTCTCGTCTTTTACCGGCGCAACTGGATGAGCTTCGTCTGGACCACGCCGATCATGCTGTTGTCGGTCTACATGCTGGCGATTGCCCATTCGGCGACCTCGGTTGCTTCGCTGCCGGCGGTGATCGGCATCGTTGCCTTGCTCACCATGAGCAAAATCCTGTCGCGCGCCTATCGGCGCGTCATGTTTGTCGTCGGCGCCGTCGCGCTTGTCACGGGTGTGGTGGCCGCGCTCAACCTCGGCCTGCTCGACTTCGTGCTCGGCATCTTCGGCAAGGATTCGACGCTGACGGGCCGCACCTATCTCTGGGAACAGGGCTGGCTGGCGGCGCAGCAGCATCCAGTGCTCGGCTATGGCTACGCCGCCTACTGGATACAGGGCTTTGCCGATCCGGAAAGGCTCTGGGCGGAGTTCTACATCTCGACCCGCACCGGCTTCCATTTCCACAACACCTACATCGAGACGTTGGTCGAGCTTGGCTTCATCGGCATGACCATACTGGCGCTGATCATCCTGCGCTCCTTCTGGGGCCATGTCTCGAAAGTGGTGTTCGGCGATTGGAGTGCCGATTCGGTGGTGCTTGCCGGCGCGGTCGGCCTGATGCTGATCCGCTCCTTCTTCGAGGTCGAGATACTCGGCCCCTATTTCACGGCCTCGTTCATCGTCTATTACGGCCTGTTCAAGCTGCGCCCGGTGCCGGTTGTCCGGGCAAGGCGGGCCTACGCTCCCGTGCAGGACGAGAAGGCCGCCGGCGGCCGCATGCCGGCACGAGTCTGACGAGAGCAATTCCAGGAAAAGTGTGAGCGGTTTTCCGTCGGGAATTGCGTCAATACAAAAAGCTTCAGGCGACGGCCCGCTTGCGCTGCATCAGGCGCTGCAGGAAGCGGCGCAACGGTTCGTCATAGATGCGCGTGGCGATGTCGGCGATGACGATGACCGCAACCGCCATGACGATGCCGAACCAGGGATGATGCGCGAACGGGTCGATCGAGGCGGCCTTGCCTGCGCCGGCGATGATCATCAGCATCGGCGTGTGGATGATGTAGATCGGGTAGGAAATCCGCCCGAGCCAGCCATAAAGACCTGACAAGCGGGGTGCCGTCGGCGCTATGGCGCCGATCACCACCAGGGCCGGGAAGATGAAGACGACACAGGCGAGATCGTAGGCGATGCGCGCGTCACCGGCCGGGGCGATGGCGAAGACGACAAGCGTCAGGGCGATCGCAGCCTCGACCCACCAGCCGCGCCGCAGCAAGCCGAGCCCGCCTTGGTAGCGCGCCATGGATCGGCAAAGCAGCACGCCGAGAAAGAAGGAGAAAAAGACGCGCGGCAGCCCGCTGACGATGGTCTTGCCAGTCATGCCGAAGTCGAGCGTGCCGGCAACGATCGAGGCGACCACCAGCAGCGCCAGGCTGACGGCGATGAGGACTGTCAGCACGCGCTTCGACAGTAGGAAAAAGACAGCGACATAGGCGATGTTGACGATCAGTTCGAAGAACAGTGACCACGACGCCGGATTGAGCGGAAAGATCGTGTGATAGGCATCGCTGACCAGCGGGATGAAGAACATGCCGGTCGTCAGCATAGTGCCGATCTCCGAGAGGGGCATGTATTCCGTCGGGATCAGCCGATTCTTGACCAGCAAATAGAAGAAGCCGAGCAACGTGCCGGCAAGGTAAAGCGGGTAGAGGCGGATCAGGCGGATCGCCACGAACGTGCCGAAGCCCATGCCGTTTTCGATCTTCCGGTCATAAGCATGCGCGATGACGAAACCGCTGAGCAGGAAGAACAGATCGACCGCGAGATAGCTCGACGGCAGCACCTTGCCGGCGGCTAGGAACGGCGAGAAATGGTAGAGCATCACGCTGATCGCCGCCACGCCGCGGATGGCGTCGAGATTGAGGTAGACATGGCGCGGGGCGGCGGGCTGCATTGTATGCCTTCAAGCGGTCCGGATAGAATTGCTCGCCCGCGCCTGGGCGCGAACGAGCCAAAATTGTTCCTCCCGCCTCCGCCGTGCCGGTCTCACGGAACGAGCCCTGCGCGAAACTACTGGCTGGCCGTCGGCGCCAGCTTCACCTTGATGACGTCGCCCGGCAGAACCGGCGTGTCTTCCTTGGCCTCGATCTCGCTCGTCTTGCCGTCGGCAACGCGCACCAGCGAGTAGAGAAGCGTCGGCTCCTCACCGCTTGTGATGGCGGCGGTCGTGGCGGGATCCGATGCCTGGGCTATCAGGCCTTTCTGCATGCCCACCCTGAGCGCTGCCTCGTTCAGGTCGGCTTCGACCTGCTGGCGGCTGGAGGCAAGGTTCGAGTTCAAGGTGTTCTGGACATCAATGGCATCCTGCGACGCCTTGCTGATCGACTGCTTGGCGGTCAGGATGGCCGTCTCATAGTCGAGAATCTGGCCTTGCAGATTGGCGACGGACTGTTCCGAGCTTAGTACGCGCGTGTTGACGACCAGGCCCTTCTGCACCAGCGGGCCGATGCTTTCGAGCTGTTGCTTGGCAAGGTCGACCTGCCGCTGCTGGTTGACGATCTTCTTCTGAAGCGCTTCGATTTCGGCCTGCAGGACACCCTTCAACTCGTCGAGCGCCTGCAGCTTCAGCTTCAGCGCCTTCTGATCGGCCGTCAGGATCTGCATCTCGTCGGCGACGATGGCTGGCAAGCGCGGATCGCCCTCGACCTCCTTCGGCACGTCGAAACTAGCCTTGCCGGCGAGATCCGCATCGATGCGGGCACGCTTGACGATCAGCCGCACGCGCTGGTCGTCATAGATATCGAAATTGCCCTTGGCGGTGACCAGGTCCTTGCCAATCTGCGGGCCATAGTCGGCGTTGCGCCGGATCCCACCGGCGATGCTGACCGCCTTGAGCACGGTCAGGTCGGGCACATAGGGAAACTGGCCAGGCGTCTGGATCTCGCCCGAGATGTAGAACGGCCGGAACTGCACCATTTCCACCGAGGCCTCCGGCTTGTCCGACAGGGCAAGCTTGCGCTGCAGGGCAACGCTGATGGCGGCCGCAACCTCCGACGTGGTCTTGCCGGCGGCCGGCAATTCGCCGACGAACGGCACCGACAAATTGCCGGCCGGGCCGACCGAATATTCGCCGTTCACCGCCGCCCAGTCACGGAACGTGCCTTCGACGGTCTGCCATTCGGCGACGCGGATGTTGAGCTTGTCCTGCGAGCCGAGCCGGTACTCGTCGGCCATGGCCGGTACCGTGAGCGACAGAGCGAGGCATGTGGCGACGAGCCGTGCTGGCCGCATCGGGCCGGCAAGGCGAAAATAGGCTGACATATCTGTTTTCAACTGAACGTTTCCGATCCGTTTTGGCCCCATCCGCCCGATAGGCCTGCTGCCGAATGCCGGTTGAGCACCTCGACTGCAATGCAAGGCCGGCCCATCGCCGAATGGCTTTGGGCCGGATTGGCTTCGGGCCGGACCGGCCCGATTGCTGACCAGTTGCGGTCGGTCAGTAGGAACCGCGCGACATCCACACCGCAGGCACAGTCTTGAGGATGATGCGAACGTCTTCGAACAGCGACCAGTTCTCGACATAGTGACGGTCGAACGCGACGCGGCTGTCATAGGAGACATCGTTGCGTCCGCTGACCTGCCAGAGCCCGGTCAGGCCCGGCCGCGACTTCAAATAGTAGACCGCGGCGCTGCCATAGATCTCAAGCTCGTCGCGCACCACGGGACGAGGCCCGACAAGGCTCATGTCGCCCTGCAGGATGTTGATGATCTGCGGCAGCTCATCGAGGCTGAGCTTGCGCAGAACGGCGCCGACGCGGGTGACGCGCGGATCGTTCTTCAGCTTGCGGGTCGCGATCCATTCGGCGTTGGCTTCCGGATTGGCCGCGAGATAAGCGGTCAGCACGCGTTCGCCGTCTTCGACCATGGTGCGGAACTTGAGGCAGGGGAAAATCCGTCCGCCGCGTCCGATTCGCTTGTGTCCGTAGAAGATCGAGCCACCGTCGGAAAGCTTGACCAGAAGGGCCACCATCAGGAACAGTGGGCTGAGCGCCACCAGGCCGACAAGTGAACCGAAAATATCGAAGCTGCGCTTTAGCAGCCCGCCGATCGGTGGCGGAAAATCTACGCCGACCTGCGAAAATGCCGCATTGGCCGACTTGGCAACGTCCCTCATGCAAAAGCTCCATACGTTGAACGGATGGTTTATGTCACGATATCAAAAAAATGCTGCAGCGCAACACACAATTTCCCATACGAGTGAAATAGTCACGTCATGAATTGACTAAATAATAAACGCGCCCTGCCCAAATTTTGCCCTTTATGGCAAGTTTGTGACGAATAATTAGCAACGGTAGGAAATGTAATGCCTTTTTCCGGCCAATTTTGGACGAATCGTCCTTCGCCCCAGAGGGAATGGCTTTAGCTCGGTTTCGAATCCCTCGTTTTGCTGGATTAATCAAATAAAATACTAATCAAGATTGTAGATTCTACTGAAGTAAGAATCGTTTGACGAGTTAGGCCACCACCCCTGCGTGTGCATCGCAGCATGGCAGAGTCGAACGCGTTGGCAGACTGAAAATTATCGCTGGTTGCCCTTGCCGTCAGTTTCCCGCCTTAATAGAGTCGCAAATTATTTCTGTTAGAGTCTGAATGGGTTGGGAAGGCCGGAAGCAACCGGCCGAAAAAGAGCAGCTGAATAAGCTCGCATGGCGAATGGGGAGATACTCGGGTGGGTAAGTCATCGCTTTTGCATGCTCGGGCCGGTTGACGGGCCGCCGACCATGTCATTACCAAAATTCGTCATCGGAATGGTTTTCGCCCTCGCGATCGTGGTCGCGTGGTCGTACTTCGACGGCGCGTCGCTCTCCACAACGGTGCTTCGCGTCATTGGCTGTGCTGTCCTCATCCAGATCGGTTATTTCCTGCTGGTCTATGTGATGATCGCCAGGAGCGCGCCGACATCGGCTGACAGGGCTCGCGGCGCCGAACGAAGCCTCGGCGCGGAAAAGGCGTCCGAAGGTGAGAAACTCTCGGCAAGGCGCAGCATGCATTGAACACAGGCTGAGGTCGTACGCGACCTCGGACACATTGCAATCGGACTCAGCCTGCTTCGGCCGGCTCGGGTTTTGATTGCTCGCCTGAAAGCATCCTCGACAGGCGGCTGCCGGCCTTCGCCTTCAACCTCTGATATTGCCCGACTTCGACGATCCGGCCGGTTTCGATCGCAACCACCCAGTCGGCGAAGGCGATCATCGACGGCCTGTGCGCGATGGTCAGGATCGTCATCGATCCGCGCAAGCCGTCAATCGATTTGGCGATCAGAGACTGGTTCTGCCAGTCGAGCGCGCTGGTCGCCTCGTCGAGAATGAGCAGCAAGGGCTTGCGCAGCAACGCGCGCGCCAGTGCAATGCGCTGGCGTTCGCCGCCTGAGAGCCGCACGCCACGGTCGCCGACCACCGTGTCGAGCCGCAGTTCCAGCTTTTCGACAAAGTCAGCGCCGTGTGCCGCGCGAAGTGCAGTCCACAGCTCTTCGTCACTGGCTTGTGGCGCGGCAAGGCGCAGATTGGCAGCGATCGTGTCGTGGAGCAGGAACACATCCTGCGGCACATAGGCCACCCGATCGCGCCAGTGCCGCCGGTTGGCACCACTGATCTCGACCCCGTCGGCCAGGATCTTGCCTTCGCTCGGCTCCAGCAGGCCGAGCAACATGTCGGCAAGCGTGCTCTTGCCCGAGCCTGACGGGCCGATCAGTGCCGTTACCTTGCCGGCGGGAAGACCGAAGGTGATGTCGCTCACCACCGGCTTGCCGCCGGCCTCATAGGCAAAGGAAACATTGCGGATGTTGAGCCCGATATCCAGCGACAGCTTGGCATCGGATTCGAGGTTCGCAGGCTCGCGCTCGGCGTCGAAACGCGCCTGCATGTCACGCATCGAGGCATAGGCGGGCAGATTGATCAGCACCTGCTGCGCCTGCATCTGCATATCCATGAAGCGCGGCGCAATGCGCATGAACACCAGAAGCAGCACAACGATCTCGGCCAGCGAGAGGTTGAAGCGGACCAGGGCGACATAGATGAACAGGCTGAGGCCGATGACGCTGGCGACCTGGAACAAAGCGGTGCCGATGGTGCTGTTGCGCACATAGTTGATGTTGTCGGCCTTCATCTTCTCCAGTGTCGCGCGAAGCTGCGCGTAATAGGTCTCCTCGACATTCAGGCTCTTGGCCACCTTGATGCCGCCGAGGAACTCCGAGACCGTGCGGTACTGCGCCTGACGATTGGTGGTCAGAACCCGGCCGAAAGCGCTGGCTCGCGCGCGAAACGGCTGCAGAGCCAGGAACGTGACGATGCCGACGACGATGGCGAAGGCCGTCATGACAGGCGAAATGAACAGCGAAACCACGAGATAACCTGCCAGAAGCACAGCGATCTGCACGAGCATCAGCAGCGAGAAGGCGGCTGACTGAACGCGGTCGATGTCGCCGGTCAGCGCATGGTCGAGGTCGGAACTGCGCATGCGCGCAAAAATGCCCCACTGCGCTTTGCCGATGCTCTCGAACAGGTTCATGCGCACGCGATTGATGAAGTCGAGCAGCAGCCGCGCCATGTAGACGGATTTGTAGCGATTGAACGCTGCTTGCAGCGCGACAAGCCCGACCAGCAGGCAAAGCACCGTGGTCAACTGCAGCGTCCCGTCAGGCACCAGCCAGCGCACGAAGTCGTTGTTCGGCAGCTTGACCGCAAAATTCTGCTCGGGCCGCCCGACCAGATGCAGCAGCGGCACCAGAAGCAGGATCGAGATGCCTTCCGTCAGGCTCCCCAGGATCAGGAACAGCAGCGCCGTCAGTGTCCTGCGCCCGCCAATCCGGGCCATGGCGGCGCCGAACCCGGCGACATCTCGGTAAAACGACAGTTGCAAGATCTTGGATCCCGACATGTTGCTCACCGCGGCACGTTGTCGGCGGCCAGATCGTTTTCGATCAGGGCGACGGCCTCGCCGATACGGTCGAGCCCGGTCGGCACTTCGAGGCGGCAGACCCCGACCTGGCTGGCCAAGGCGGCGCACTGGCGAAGATGCGTCGTGGCAAAATCGCCGACCAGGGCCGGGCGGCCGAACCGCGTCACATAGGAGAATTTGATGATAGCCGGCAGGGCGCCCATGTTCGGCAGCGGCGTAATCGCTGCCTTTTCGCCGCGCTCGAGGATGTAGATCCGCGTTGCCGGCACCATCTCGCTTGAAAATCCGCCACGCAGGCGATGCTGCACCTTGTCGATCGCCGCATGCACCTGCGGGCGTATCTCTGCTTGCCGGATGGGAAACGCGGCGGCGGCATCGGCGGCGAGCTTCAACTGCGGAAAGCCCGGAACGATCATCGGCTGTTCGGTGAGATCGAGCGCTACGACATCGTCGGTCAGCAAGCGATGTCCGGCCCCGATCATAGCGCTTGCGGTCGTCGATTTGCCGGCGCCTTTGTCGCCCATGAAAACAGCGCTCTTGCCGCCGACGGCAATGGCGCTGGCATGCAGGATGAGCAGGCCGCGCTGGTGCAGCAGCAGCGCCATGACCGGGCCGAGCAGCGGAAACGCCAGCAGCGCATCGTCGACATCAGGCGCCGGCTCGACCTCGATGCGGCAGGCATCGGTGATCAGGAAGGCGCCGACGGTCTGCCATGCCAGATATTGCTGCCGCGGCTCGAAGCGGAAAGCAGTTCCGGTCTGAGGCGAAGGTTTTGGCAAGTCGATTGGGCCGACCGTGATCAGGACGTCGGCAGCAGTTGGTGCGCCCGGCTCCAGCTCGGGCAGCTCGATCTGCGAAGCGATCGTCAGGCCATAAGCCTTGTAGAAATGTCGCGCGCGAGCCTTGGGATGACCGGCCTCGCGGTTCGGATCGGCGGTGAGTGGCATATTGGCCGGCATCATGCGTGGCTCTCGCGCAATTGCACCTGCCTTAGCCACAGCGACAGCGCGATCGAGCGCCAGACATACTGGACATCGGGCAAGGTGGCTTCGTCCGGTTGCCGCGAGATGCGGCCGTAGGCGGCGGTCACTTCGGGCAGGTTGACGTAAGGGGCAATCAGCGCCGCATCCGCCACCAGCACCCTGTCGAGGAGATCGCGGTGATTGCCGAGCATGCCTTTGACCAAATTGGAGGTGAAATCGATCTTGTCGCGCCGCCACTGCACCGCCGGCGGCAGAATTCCTTCCATGGCGCGCCGCAGCACCGAACGGCCAAAGCCCTGGTTCAGCTTTTCCGCGCCAGGCAGCGCCAGGCAGAACTCGACCAGCGGCTTGTCCCAGAATGGGTAGCGCGGCTCGACGCCGAAATTCGCCGCGGCCTTGTCGAGAACCTCGAAAGCGTGCGGCACCATCCCGTTCGACAGCAGCCAGCGATGGGTCAAGGTCTCGCTGGCGCTGACCGCGGGCGGCATGTAGCCGGCCCGGCGGAACCGCTCGACAAGGTCGGTCCGCATCGCCAGATCGGGATTGATCAGGCCGCGCCAGCTTGTGGCCGGCCGCCCAGTGGGATGGCGCCGCAATTTGCTCAGCGCACGGTTGGCGAACCGCCTGATTTTCGCGATGCGCCAGGCCGGCCCGTAGAGGGTGAGGAACTGGTAGTAGAGGCCAAGCATGCCGTCGCCATAAGTGTTGGAGGCGCTGCGCAGTTCCCGCCACAGCTCCATCCATTTGCCGGCATCGGCGAGTTCGTGCAGATGGCCGTGGCCCTGCGAAACCACCTCGTCGCCGCCATGGCCGTCCAGCAGCACCTTCATGCCTTTGGCGCTGGCGGTTCTGTAGATGTCGCGGGTCAGCGACAGGCCAGGCGCCAGGAACGTTTCTTCCTGCTCTTCCAGGATGCGCTCGAACTCGGCGAAGGGCGCATAGTTGCCGACGGAAATCAGGGTCCCGTCGACCTTCTGCTGCGCCAGCACCGCCTCGATGAAAGGCCGCTCGTCCATCGGCGAACCCTTTTCGAACACCAGCGAGAAGGTCGGCAGCCTCGGCTTTCGCTGCGCCGCATTCTGCATGCCGGCCACGCAGGCGATCGAGGAGGAATCGAGCCCGCCGCTCAGCATCGCGCCGACCGCCGGCGTGCCGCGCATGCGGTTGCGGACCGATTGCGAAAACAGATGGCGGAATTCCTCGGCCGCGTCCGCCCGCATCGGCCTTGGTGATGGCTCGATCTGCCAGTAGCGGCGCAACACTACCTGATTGCCGGTCACGGTCAGGCTGTGGCGCGCCGGCAGGCGGAAAATGTCGGCGTAGGCTGTTGACTGCGGATCGTCGGGCAGCCCAGCGAGAAATCCGGAAATCTGGTGTTCGCTGATGCGCATGTCGACGCCGCCGACATCGAGAATCGGCCCGATCTCCGAGGCAAAGACGAAGCGCCGGTCGCTCGAATGGTAGTAGAAGGGTTTGACGCCGAAATGGTCGCGCACGCAAAACAGCTGCCGGCGCTCGCCATCCCAGAGGGCGAAGGCGAAGTCGCCCTGCAGATGTTCGGGACAGGCTTCGCCCCAGCGCAGATAGGCGCGCATCAACACCACGGCGTCAGCGACCGAACTGTCCCTGATGCCGAGCCTGGCCAGCAATTCGTCGCGATTGTCCAGCCGGCAGTCGGCGGTGATCGCGAGCTTGCCGCCCGCCATCGTCACCGGGCCGGGGCCGGCTTCATCGGTGGTGTTGAGCCAGGCGTGGCCAAGAACGACGCTTGCGTCCATCCACCACGAACTGCCGTCGGGCGCGCGATGCTGCATGCGGGCAAGCATGCGCTGGATGTCAGCCGCGGCGGCCGGCTTGCCTTCCTGCCTGAGCAGAATTCCGGCGACGCCGCTCATCGGTCACTGGCCGTGATCGACGAGATGGGTAAACCTGCCAAGCGAGCCGCCAAGAACGATGTGGTCGCCGCTCACCAGCCAGGCATGCGCCTTCAACTCAGTGCCGGTATCGCGCTCGATGCCGATGCGGATCTTCGAAGCGTTGCCCTGGCGGGCAAGCAAATACTGGCCGGAAAGCGCCTGGGTGAGGCAGCTTGCGCCCGGCACCAGCCGCGCCGCGGCCGCGACGCCCCAGGCGACGCGCCTTAGATCGCCGATGCCGGCCGGCTCGCTAGCGTCGAGCCGCGTCACTATGCTGCGAACTCTGTTGTAGGAAAGCAGCGTCAGCCCCAGTCTCACCGCTGCAACCACCGCAAGGCAGTGGGCGAGGAAGAGCATCTCCGGCCCGCTCAGCGAGAAAACTCTAGACAAGTTCCTCATCATGGAGCCTCGCAAGCCCGGCGTCCGCCAGGCCTTTCAACAATCCGTCGACATCGGCCTTGCAGCGTTCGGGCTCGACATTGTAGCGTTCGAGCACGGCGCTGCGGATTTCCACAATCGGCTTCGGCTCCTGGATCAGTTCCCAAATGTAGGCCCCGACGCTGTTCAGGCTGTAATAGATGTTGGACCGCATATCGAGCAGCGCCAGGCCGTTGCCGAATTCGCAGGCAACCGCATCCTTGCTCGCGCTCACCCGATCATGCTCCGAGGGGTTCCAGTCCATCCTAAACCTCGCTCACACGACACTGCTTACAACACCAACGCTTCGGCAATTCCTGACAGGTCGCGAGAGCCGGGGCCCGAGCCCCGACTCTCCGTAGTGCGCTCTGTTTCAGAGTCTGTACTTTGTCACCCCAACGAGAAGAGTCTCAGGAGAAGGTGAGTTCGCCGATCGGCGTATGCGCCGGGAACGACGCGTCGAGTGCCGTGGTGCCGCTACCGCCTTGCGTGATGGTCTCGATCGAGCCGTGGACCGTCAGGCTTGGGGTTTCGTACTCATGCTTTTCAACATTCTGTTCCATTTTACTCTCCAATACGGACTGGAAGCGGCCTGTCGATTGCCGGCAGCGATCTATTGCTGCACCGCAATAGCTGCATGGCAGCATTTATGAGTCAAGTCTGATTTACCTGCCGTTAATCAATTCTCGGTTGCGGCTGCCGTCAATGGTGATCAAAACGCTTGCACCTGCACTCTAGCCGCGCATCCCAGTTGAATTCAACAATGTATCCGTGGCCATTAATTAAGCATATGATTTAATTATACTAAATTTTTCACTTGGAATGCCCGCGTTTTAGGCTCGAGCGAAGTCGCACGGAAGTTGCTGCAGGCGTGCCGTCGGCGGATCCGATTCCGGCGGCGCCTGTGCTGCGTTGCACAATTGTGCCGCTAAACGCTATGGTTGTGGTAAAACTGGTCCCGAAGGAAAAACTGGACGCGGCAGCTGAATTTGACGATGCTTTGCTTCGCACTTGCAATATAACGCCCCTCACAAATTTTTTGCGGAGATGCTGCAGCATATGGCCTTGCAGGAAGGGACCTTCGAGAGGTTGCGCGCCGCCGGCTGCGCCGACGAAGTAGCCTATGTGCAGGCGTGCCTGCGGCTGTTCTTCAACCCGGAGGCGAGCGCCAGCGCAGCACCTGCACCGGCCATCTCCGTTGCCGATGTCTGCGACATCGCGCGGCTGAACAAGGTCGCGACCTTTGTACTGAAGGCGCTGTCGCGCCCACCCGTGGGCGAGACCCCGCCTGGGCTGCTCGAGTGGCTCGACACCTACCGCCGGCGCACGATCGCGATGAACTCGTCCGGCATCATGGATTCGATGGCCATCGACAAGGCGCTGCGCGACAGCAAGATCGATTTCGTCTTCCTGAAGGGACCGTTCCAGCAGCAACTGCTCTATGGCGACCATTTCATGAAGCCGTCCGGCGATGTCGACATATTGGTGTCGCCAGCCGGCTTCTTCAAAGCCCGCGATGCGCTGCGCTCGATCGGCTACGAGGTCGCCGGCAAGTCCCGCTCCGTCTGGTGGGTGCGGTTTTTGGGCGAACAGCATATGGTTCGCAGCCAGGGTCCGAAATTGTCCACCGTCGATCTCCACTACCGGCTGCAGCAGCCGGGATCGCCAAGCCCACGCGACACGGACGGCTTTCTGCGCCGCAAGCGCGCACTTGCGATCGCCGGCTCCAGCGTACCTTTCATCTCGGCTTCCGACACCTTGCTCTTGTCCTGCATCAGCGTCGCCAAGGCGCTGTTCAACCGCGAGCCATGCGCGGGCTATGTCTGCGACATCAGGGCCGCGGCCAGCCGCCTGAGCGAGGCCGAGCAGCAGAATGTGCTCGACTACGCGGCCGAGCAGGGGCTGGCCGACACGCTGCTCCTGGGCTTGCGCGCCGCCGACGTGCTGCTTGGCGGCGCCGGCACGCTGCTCTCGGATCGGGCCACCAGGATCCTGTCACGCATCGGCAATGAAGACCTGTTCCACATGGTTATCGCGCCGTGGCTATCGTCGCTGAGATGGCCGCAGCGGCGCACCGTTTTGTGGGAACTATGCGGCCGCGAACCTGTCCGCTACCTGACCGAAGCCAGCTGGGCCGCGTCCGCCGACCTCAGCCGGCGGATCTTTGAGCGACCGGAAGGCCGGTGATGACGAGGGTCGTCAGACAGCAGGCAGAGAAAGTTCCGTCCCGATTCGCTGGCGATGGATCAGGGGAGGATGGATCGGGATCCGGCGCCGCGCGCCGGAAGGGCGAGGGGCCTCGCAACAATTTATGCAATCGAAAGGCCACCCTATGTCCATGACAGTACCCCAGGTCTGCGTGATCATCGCTGCCCGCAACGCGGCCCGCACCATTCCCGCGGCCGTCGCCTCGGCGCTGCGCGAGCCGGAGGTGGCGGAAGTCGTCGTCGTCGACGATGCCTCCACCGACGACACCGCAAAAGTCGCCACTGCTGCCGACGATGGCAGCGGCCGGCTGTCGGTTATCCGCCTCGACGTCAATCGCGGCCCTTCTTTCGCCCGCAACGCCGCCATTGCCGGCTCCAAATCGCCCTTCATCAGCATTCTCGACGCCGACGATTTCTTTCTCGAAGGCCGGTTCCGCCAGCTGTTTGCCAGCACCGACTGGGATTTTGCCGCCGACAACATCATGCTGATCCGCGACGATACGGCGACCGATGTTTCCAAAATCGTCGCCCCGGCCTTTTCGGCGGATCCGGAGTTCCTCGACTTCGAGCGTTTCATCGAAGGCAACATCTCCAGCCGGCGCGTCCAGCGCGGCGAACTCGGCTTTCTCAAACCGGTGATATCAAGGGCTTTCCTCGACAGGCACGGCCTGCGCTACGATGAAAACCTGCGTCTGGGCGAAGATTACGAACTCTATGCCCGTGCCTTTGCCCTCGGCGCGCGCTTCAAGGTCATCCGGTCCTGCGGCTACGGCGCGATCGTGCGCGCCGATTCGCTGAGCGGCCGGCACAAGACGCAGGATCTGAAGCGCCTGGCCGATGCCGATCTGGCGCTTCTCAAGATCGACAGCCTGCCGGAAGGCTCCAAGGCCGTTCTGCGCAAGCACGAGCGGCATGTGCGCGACAAATACCGGCTGCGCAATTTCCTCGATGTGAAGGCCGAGCGCGGCATGGCGTCGGCTGCCGCCTATGCGCTGGCCAGCCAGTCGAACCTCATTCCCATCGTTCGCGGCGTGGCCTCGGACAAGCTCGATGCGTTGTTTCGTCACGTCGGTCTATCACCGAGACAGCAGCCGGTGCCGCCCTTGCGGTATTTGATGGCGGGGACCAGCACGGCCCCGAACAAGTAGGCCTCTCCATTGCGCGGCAACGAGCACGGAAACTGAAAAAATTGCCTTTCTGAAACTCGGAGGTTGCCTCCGCGTCCCGACGATGGCACTGTATGTTGCGGTGCAGCAATTTTGGAAGGCCAACCGGATGGCTTCAATTTTCGGCTTCAGGTCCAGGGACCCGGCCCGGGACAAGCAGACCGATCTGGCGCGTTTCGACCGTCTGGCAAAGTTGCTGGATCAGATCACGGCCGAGATCGCGGCTGAGAAAACCGGGCTGGAGAATCGCTATCGGTCGAAGTCCACCAACGCGGCCTTCCTGGTCGAGTCGATGGAGAATGGCTCGGCTTCGGCAAGCAGGATGTCTGAGGTCGGCGAGTTGACGAAATCGATCCTGAACTGCGAACAGCGCATCGCCGAATTGGTGCGCCAGACCAGCCGGATGAAGGAACTGCGTCATTCACTCGACGCGATTGTCGACGAGAATGCCTTGGCTCCTGATTCTCAGGCCGAATACGTCAAATCCGCAGGCCGCTCCGGCTGAAGCCGGTCATACGAGGCACAAACGAGAAAGTTCGAGGGGACGGAGGATCGGGATCGGCCCGTTGGGACGTGGGCCAGTCGGTGACTTTGGGTTGGGGCGGAACAGCACAAAGGTGAATTGATATGAACGTAGATCCGAAGACGACCCCTATCATGGCAGTCGATGCCATGATTTCGGCGCAGCCAAATCGGCCGTTGCGTCTTCTGTCCGTTGGTGCGCTTCTGCTGGCGTCAGCCGCAGCTCTGTTCGGCGCCGCGCAGCCCTCCCGTGCCCAGGACGCCTCGCCGGAGATGAAAAGCGCACCGTCCTTCGTCGACGATTTCAAGAGTTTCGATCGATCGCGCTGGTTTGTCTCCGACGGCTGGTCGAACGGCAACCACCAGAACTGCACCTGGTCGAAAAGCCTGGTCAAACTTTCCGACAACGTGCTGACGCTCGGCTTCGAAAAGCGCAAATTGAAGGATCGCGAGTTCGCCTGCGCCGAGATCCAGACCAAGCAGCGCTTTGGCTACGGAACCTATGAAGCGCGGATGAAGACGGACACCGGTTCCGGCCTCAACGCCGCTTTCTTCACCTATATCGGCCCAGCCGACAAACAGCCCTGGTACGAGATCGACTTCGAGGTCCTGACCAAGGACACGTCGAAGGTGCAGGTCAACAGCTACATCGCCGGCAAACCCAAGAACGAGAAGCTGGCCGAAGTCGAAGGTGGCACCGACAAGGGCTTCAACGACTATGCCTTCATCTGGGAAAAGGACCGGTTGCGCTGGTACGTCAACGGCAAGCTGGTCCAGGAAGTGACCAATCCCGAGCAATTGCCGACCCATTCGCAGAAGATATTCTTCAGCCTGTGGGGCAGCGACACGCTGACCAACTGGATGGGCGCTTTTTCGGATCCCGGCCGCCAGGTGTCGATGCAGGTGCAACGCGTCGCCTTCACCGCGCTCGGCCAGCCGTGCCAGTTTCCGGAATCGCTGGCATGTAGTGTAAGCAGCATAAAGTAGATCTGAACCGGCTCGGCCATATCAGGCCAAAGGGCATGAACAGGAATTAACCCGAATGAATTTGACGGTCTTTGGAATTGGCTATGTCGGTCTCGTGCAGGCCGCGGTGTTGGCGGAAGTCGGGCACCAGGTGGTGTGCGTCGATGTCGACGAAAAGAAAGTCGAGCGGCTCAACCAGGGCTTCGTGCCGATTTTCGAGCCCGGACTGGAGGCCCTGGTCAAGGAGAACCACGCCGCCGGCCGCATCAAATTCACCACCGATGCCGTCGCCGCCGTCAAGCATGGCGAAATCCAGATGATCGCGGTCGGCACGCCACCCGGCGAGGACGGCTCGGCCGACCTCAAATATGTACTGGCGGTGGCCGAGACCATCGGCCGTGAGATGGACAGCCCCAAGATCGTGGTCGGCAAGTCGACCGTGCCGGTCGGCACCTGCGAGAAGGTGAAGGCCAAAATCGCCGAGACGCTGAAGGCGCGCGGCCGCCAGGATCTGGCTTTCGACGTCGCCTCCAATCCGGAATTCCTCAAGGAAGGCTCCGCCGTCGCCGACTGCATGAAGCCCGACCGCATCATCGTCGGTACCAACAGCGAGGACACTGAGGCGGTGATGCGCGAGCTTTATGCGCCGTTCAACCGCAACCACGAGAAGATGATCGTGATGGACGTGCGCAGCGCCGAATTCACGAAATACGCCGCCAATTGCATGCTGGCGACCAAGATCTCTTTCATGAACGAGATGGCCAATCTGGCCGAGCAGCTCGGCGCCGACATCGAGGAGGTGCGCAAGGGCATCGGCTCGGATCCGCGCATTGGCTACCACTTCATCTATCCCGGCCTCGGCTATGGCGGCTCGTGCTTCCCGAAGGATGTCCGCGCCCTGATCAAGACCGCCGAAGGCGTCAAGTTCGATGCCAAGCTGCTGCGCGCCGTCGAGGAGCGCAACAATGAGCAGAAATCCGTTCTGTTCGACAAGGTCCACCGCTATTTCAAGGGTAGCCTCAAAGGCAAGACCTTCGCGCTCTGGGGCCTGGCCTTCAAGCCCAACACCGATGACATGCGCGAGGCGCCGGCACGCGTCCTGATGGAAGCGCTGTGGAAGGCCGGCGCCAAGGTGCAAGCCTATGATCCCGAGGCGATGCAGGAATGCCAGGCCATCTACGGCCTGCGCGACGATCTTCTGTTGTGCGGCACCAAGGAGGCGGCACTGCGCGGCGCCGACGCGCTTTTGATCGCCACCGAGTGGAAGAGTTTCCGCGCCCCGTCCTTCGACGCGGTCAAGGATGCGCTGACCACGCCGGTCATCTTCGACGGCCGCAACCTATACGATCCCAAGGTCATCGCCCGCCACGGCATCGAGTATTTCTCGATCGGCAGGATGGCCGCGTGAGGGCAGGGCGGCACAACGAGGAGCCAGGTTCATGAAAGTTCTGTTTGCAGGCGGCACCGGCTACACGCCGCAATTCAGCGGCGGCGTTCAGTCGAGCACCCACCACCTGGTCGAACAATTGCGTGAGAACGGTCACGAGGCATCCGTGCTGGCAGCTTTGTTCGGCGACGGCATGTTCGGCTTCAGGGCGCGCGCCAAGATGAAGCTCCTTCGTCAGCGCGCGGTCATCGACAATTTCCCGGGCTATCCGGTGGTGCGGGCGTGGTTTCCCTGGGAAGCGGCGGGCTTCGCCGTCGAAAAGTTGAGGCCGGATGTCGCGGTCGTGCAGTGCCACAATTCGGTTCCGATCGGCAAGGCGCTGCAGGCCAAAGGCGTGCCTGTCGTCGTCTACCTCAGGAACGTCGAATTCCATGAACTGGCCGGTGATCTGCGCGAACTGCATTCAGCGCTCTATATTGCCAATTCCGAGTTCACGGCGCGTACCTACAAGGCAAAATTCGATATCGATTCGACGGTCATTCCGCCGACCATCAATCCCGCGTTCTACAGCACACCGACGACCGGTGAATTTGTCACCCTCATCAATCCCTATGAGGAAAAAGGCTTCGATCTTGCGGTGCGCATTGCCGCCGCCTGTCCCGAGATCCCGTTCCTGTTCGTCGAAAGCTGGAAGCTCGACGACGATCATCGAGCCCGGATCGAAGCAACAATCTCTCCCCTCCGAAACGTCAAGCTGGAAGGCCGCACCAGCGACATGAAGACGGTCTACGGCCGCACGAAAATCCTGCTTGCGCCCAGCAAATGGGAAGAGGCCTGGGGCCGGGTGGCGTCGGAAGCGCATTGCAGCGGCATTCCTGTGGTCGGCTCGCGGCGCGGCGGGCTGCCGGAAGCGATCGGCTCCGGTGGCGTGGTGCTGGACTACGATGCCCCGCTCGCCGACTGGGTCGCAGCGGTCAGACGGCTGTGGAGCGATGAGGCCGAGTACAAGCGGCTGTCAGCGGCAGCACGTCAGTTTTCGGAGCGGCCGCAAATGAACCCGGACCGTCAGTTTGCCACGTTCATGGGCGTGCTCGACAGCGCAAGGCGTCTCGGCCTGGAGCGCGCAGCCTAACGCGTCGCGCTGGAATTCATCTGACACGCTGCGGCGCCGGGCGATGGCAGTCGCGCAAGGCTCCATGAGCCAGTTCCAGGTGTCGCGTGCCGATGCTTCCTGATCACTTTTGATTGCTGCAGTGCAATATTTTTGTGGCACCGCAACAATCAACGTGTATTCTGCCTGTCTACATTAGGGCTTGTGCGATATGGACCGCTTGGGGGTCCGGGCAAGCCCCAACCTTATGGGCGGGTCATGCGCGTGGGCTTTGTTGTCGGCGAATTCCCCCTCCTTTCGGAAACCTTCGTCGCAGACCAGATGGCTGGGCTGCTGGCGCGGGGCTTCGACGTGGAGGTCGTATGCGACAAGACGAAAGGTGACGACCGAATCGACCGGCAGAGCGAGCCGATGGCGACGCTGGTCGCCAGAACTCAACATTGGTGGCGATGGGCCACGGGACTCAGCAAATTTGTACGGCGGCTGCCGCCGCGCCTGCGATACAAGGCTTCGACCGCTCTTGATGCTGTTTTTGCAAGCCGCTTGAACCGCTGTGACGTGATTGTCGCTCACTTCGGACAGAACGGCGAGAGAGCAGCCGCGCTGAAGAAATGGAAGGTTCTCAAACCACCGGTCATAACCATCTTTCACGGCGCGGACGTGGCGATCCCGGCGCGGCAGGCAGTGCTCTCGACGCAATACGCTGGACTGATCAAGCATGGGACCCTGAACCTGCCCGTCAACGATTACTTCCGCACGATGTTGCTGGAGGCCGGCCTGTCCCAGTCGAGCACGACGGTTCATCATATGGGAATTGATTCCCTCGAAATCGGCTATCGCTGGGAATCGTGGGAAGGCACCCAATTGGTCGTGACGACGGTTTGCCGCCTGGTCGAAAAGAAAGGCGTCGAGTTCGCCTTGCGCGCCCTGGCCTCCCTCAAGGCCTCCCATCCTGAGATAGACTGGCGCTACGACATTATCGGCGATGGCCCCCTGCGGATGGATCTGGAGAAGCTGGCGCTGGAACTGGGCTTGACCGGGCGCGTAACATTCCTCGGCAGTCTCCCTCACGCGGAGGTGAAACAGCGGCTTCGCAAGGCGCATCTCTTCTTGCTGCCGAGTATCACCGCCAGTGATGGTGACATGGAAGGCATTCCGGTCGCGCTCATGGAAGCGATGGCCGCCGGGTTGATTGCGGTGAGCACGTATCATTCCGGAATCCCGGAGCTCATCGAGGATCGTGAGACAGGGTTGCTTGCACCCGAGCGAGACGTTTCACTGCTTGCCGGCAAGCTTGCCTGGGCCGCGGAGCATCCGGCGGAATGCGAGCGTATCGCGCTTGCCGCACGCCGCAAGGTCGAGGAGGACTTCAACGCAGATGCTCTGAACGAACGTTTTGCGCAGATCGTTGTCCAACTGGCCGCGCAAGGCTTTGCACCTGAACCTGCCAGGCATGTCGGCGTTGCCGAGGGCTGGGCGGATCCTTCGTCTGCCGGCTGACACCGCCCTTGAGCGATTGATCGGCAGAGACGCCAAATCGAGGGAATCTTGCTACGCTGCACCAAAAATGTTGCAGTGCAGCAAGACCTGTACTAACGTCTGCGCGGGTGGGCCAAACAGCGGTCGAATTTCATGCTGCATGTCTTGTGCCTCGCGCACGACGTTTTCCGCCCGGCTGTCGTCAGGGGCACACCAGCTCCCCGCAGGGGCGCATCCTGCCGATGAAGATTTGCTTCGTAGTCGACAAGTTTCCCTCATTGTCCGAGACTTTCGTTCTCGACCAGATAGCCGGGTGCCTTGAGCGCGGCATGGAAGTCGGTGTGGTTTGCAACGAGACGTCCTTCGGCAAGGACCGCAATATCGACGATCCGCGCTGGCAGGCGCTGCCAGGAAAGGTCGTATGCTGGTGGGGCGGCCTGGGTCGCTATCGCCCGCTGCTCAGGAAGTGGTCCGGCAGGTTCTGGGACAAGCTCTCGACGGCCATCGACATTGCTCACGCGCGAAAATTGCAGGGCGCCGACGTCATCGTCGCCCACTTTGGCAACAACGGCATGCGCGTGGCGCGCGCCATCAAGCGCGGCAGGATTTCCGCTCCCCTGGTGACGATATTTCACGGCCGCGATGTCGGCGAGCCGCTGCATGACAATACGCTCGCGCGCTACAAAATCGTGTTCGAAAAGGGCGTTCTTCAACTGCCGGTAAACGCATTTTTCCGCGATGCCTTGATTGAGGTCGGTGCATCGCCCGAGCAGGTTGTGGTTCATCATATGGGGGTGCGGCCAAATGAGATCGACTACCAATGGCGCTCGTGGGAGCAGGCCACGCTCTCATTCATCTCGGTCTGCCGCCTGACCGAAAAGAAGGGCATCGAATATGCGCTTCGCGCGCTTGCCGGCCTGCCGCGCCGCGACTGGGTCTATTCGGTGATCGGCGGCGGCGAACTTCTTGAGGAGTTGAAGGCGATCGCTACAAATCTCGGCATTGCCGACAGGGTTAGTTTTCTTGGGTCCCGCCCGCACAGCGAAGTCAAGCAGCGTCTGCGCGATGCGCATGTGTTCCTGCTGCCCAGCGTCGGCGCGCGCGATGGCGATCTGGAAGGCATTCCGGTTTCGCTGATGGAAGCGATGGCCGCCGGCCTGACAGTGGTCAGCACATATCATTCCGGGATTCCCGAACTGATCGATGATCACAAGACAGGCTTTCTCGTGCCTGAGCGGGACGTTGCGGCGCTGACCGGGAAACTTGCCTGGATCGCTGAGAATCCGAAGCCGTGTGAAGAGATCGCCCTCGCTGCGCGCAAGAAGATCGAGGCGGAGTTCAACTCCGATCTGCTGAACCAACATTTCGTGGAAATCGCCATGCAGCTTGGCGAAACGAGGTCGCTTGCATGAACGCCAATCCGCCCCCCCAGTTCGGTCGTGTCGCCCTGCGCGGCGGGCTGGTTACCATCGGCGCCCAGGGCTTCAAGATGGCGATCCAGTTTCTCTCCGTCATCGTGCTCGCCCGTCTGCTCGTTCCCGAGGATTTCGGTCTGGTGGCTTCCGTCGGGCCGATCGTGGCCTTTGTCGGACTGCTTCAGAATCTGGGCCTGCAGCAGGCTGTGGTTCAGCGCAAGGACATCACCAACCAGCAGCTCAACCAGGTGTTCTGGATCAGCGCCCTCGTCGGGCTGGGCAGTGCCGTGGTGGTGGCCGGCCTGGCGCCTGCCGTCGCCGCGTTCTACGGCGATCAACGCATGTCCGGCATCACCCTTGGCTCCGCCCTGCCGCTGCTTCTCGGCAGTCTGGCCGCGGTGCCGCTGGCGTTGATGAATCGCCACCTGCAGTTCGGCCAGCTCGCACTGAACGACGTGATAAGCGCCGCCGCCGGACTTCTGGCCGCCGCGATCGCGGCCTATGCGGGGCTCGGCTACTGGTCGCTGGTCATCGGTCCGGCGGTTTCGGCGGTTGTCGCCCTGGCCGCCGCCTGGCGGGTGGCGCGATGGACGCCGTTGCGGCCGGACCTGAAAGTCGACGCCGACATATTGTCGTTCGGCGCCAACCTGACCGGCTTCAACCTCGCCAACTTCTTCTCGCGCAATCTCGACAACATTCTCATCGGAAAATATTCCGGCGCGATCGAGCTCGGCTATTACGACCGCGCCTACAAGCTCTTGCTGTTCCCGCTGCAGAACATCAACCAGCCGCTGACGCGGGTGATGGTGCCGCTGCTCAGCCGCATCCACGACGACAAGGCGCGCTTTCGCGATATCTATGTGCGCACCAACTGGATGCTGGCGGCCGTTACCATGCCGGGCATCGCCGCGCTGACGCTGACCTCCGATCAGATCGTCGGACTTCTCTTCGGTGCGGGCTGGGCGCCGGTCGCGCCGATCTTTGCCTGGCTGGGCATCGCCAGCCTGGTCCAGTCCGTTTCAAGCACGACGGGGTGGATATTCATCTGTCAGGGCAAGACGAAGACCATGTTCCACTGGGGCATCTACTCGTCGCTGACGACCGTCGCTGCCTTCGTCGTTGGCCTGCATTGGGGCGCCGTCGGCGTTGCCGCGGCCTATGCCATCAGCGGTTACGTGCTGCGCGTTCCCGTGCTCGCGGTACTGGTCCATCGCGTAGGTCCGGTGACCGCTGCCGACTTCCTGCTCATGCAGGGGCTTTTCATCGCCTCGTCCCTGCTTGCCTGGTTCTTGTACCTGTGGTTGCCAGCGTCGCTGACCGGCCAGTCAGACCTGCTCGCGGTCTTTCTGGCGCTTGCCCTCAACTACGGCATCGGTCTCGTTTTCATGCTTGCCGTCCCGCAGTCGCGACGCGCTTTGTTCACCACCCTGTCCAACGCCGCGCGCAACATCCGCTGAGCGACTACCGATCAGCGACGCCAGCAGGTTTGTGGCCGACATAGCCGAAGCGTGTTCCTCAAGCACGGCCTGAAGGCTTGTCTTGCGATAGCGGTCGAGATTTCCCGCAAACCGGCCGAGCTTTTCGCGCGCCTCTGCGGGCGTCACGGTGTCGATGTCGAGCAGCACATCGTCGACACCTATGCGCTTGGCCACTTCCTTGGTCTTGAACTCATAGGCGATCGGCAGCACCGGCGTGCCGACGCAAAGCGACATGATCATCATGTGCATGCGCGTCGCGACGACGAAGTCGAAGCCCTTCACCAACGCCATCAACTGGTCCGGCGTGTGAAATGCGGCGTCTACCGCCACATGCCTGGCGATCTCAGGATCGAGCTCCGCGACGATCGCCCGCGCGGTCTTGGAATCGTCATGGGCATATTCCGGCACGCCCTGACACGTGGAGACAAAGGTCACCTCCTTGCCAAGGTCCCTGACAAGAATTGTGGCGATCTCGCGGATCGAATCTAGATAGCGGCGCATGCCGCCTTCACCATCGCTGACGTAGTTCCAGTGGCGTACGGAAATGCCGACGCGGCCAGTCGGCGCCGGCGGCTGGCTGGAAGCGAGTGACTTGCCGATCCTGTCGGTATCGGCCAGGGCGAATACGGCATCGGCCACCACGTGGCACTTGCCGAGATCCTTCACCAGATCCTGGATATGGGTCCGCGACCGTTCATCGCGCAGCAGGATGAGCGGGCTGCGGTCAAAGATCGGGCCAAGCTCCTGGCGGTTGTAACTTTTGTTGAACGGGCCGAGGGATTGCGTGAAGAAGACCGGATCCTTGCCAAATATGGCATCAAGCCGGAACTGATTGAGGCGTCGTTCGAGATTGTAGTTCTCGACGAGATAGGTTCCACCTGTCGTGACCACCATGTCCGCGTCGGCGTAAATGTCGAGACCGCGCCGGTCGCCCTGGCTGAAAAAAGTGCCAAGCGCGCTGGCGCCAAACCAGCGCAGGGCCTGGAGAACGAGCCGATTGTAGATCGGCTTGAACCGGTCCTTCAGCCCGCTGCCATTCTTGTATCGGAACAGGGATTCCGACAGCAGCTTGTGAAATTCGAGGTCCGGATAGTCCTTCTTCGGATAGAGCCTTTCTGCAACCTCGGGCTGGCTGTCGAACACGGCGAACCGCAAATTGCCCGGCACGATCGTCTTGAGAATGTGGCGGATCGCCAGCAGAATCGCCGCATCTCCGGTATTCAGGCAGACTGTGTTTTCGACGACGATCTTCATGGAATTACCTCATTTCGTCAGCAGGTCCCGCGGCGGGGCCTGCGGTGCTCAAGACGGGCGTAGTGACCGAAAATGCTGCACGCCAGGACAATCCCGATGCGGTCCGCGTCACGATTTAGGGCGTTGCACCGGGCTGGTGGCCAACGCACGGCCCGAGCGGCACTCAAGCAGGTCCAAGATTAGCTGATCAATTTTGCACTGCAACAAAAAACGTGCGCCTATTGCTACGGCGCACCAAAATGTTGCAATGCAGCATCAAGTCGCGCCGGCACGACCCAATCCGCTCGACAGTGGACATCTGCAGCTTTCGCGGCCGGTCCTCTTTGACTTCACGGGCCGATATCGCTTCGCCTGTAACCGTGAAGTGTCATGACCAATCTGTCTGAGGCAGCCATTGGCTCCCATTTGCCGGCCCAGCGTGTGTCCATGACAGCGCCTGCCGCAACCCAAAGGTCGAAATATGGCTTCATGGGCTGGTTCGGAAAGGCGCCACCAGTGGTGTCAGCCGGGGTAACCACAGCAGCTTCCTTCCCGTCGATGAAGAAGGCAACGCGTTTCCCGGCCTCATATTCTATGCCAAGGCGGTATCGCTTGCCCGACAGATCCCCAAGCAGAATCCATTTTACCCAAACGCTCTTGTGCTGGTTGTCGACGTCCGCCCAGACGGTGAGCTGCAACCCTTTCGTGCCGACGATCTCAAAATCGATTTCCTCATGGGCTTTGTCGTTGAATGTCCAAAGCGGCGCTGCGATCAACCCTGGCCTCATCGTCGGGAGCGTTACATCCACTTCCCACTTTGCCGAAGAAGAATCGGATTTTCCGCCGGATATCACCTGCGCGGACGCTTTCTCGCTGACACTAAGCTGGAGTGCACCGTCGACGATTTTGACGTTCGCGGCCTTCCAGTCATAGCCTCCGAGCTTGGGCTCGCTCCATTGCGACGGCACGAAGGGATTGGTGTATTTCCAAAGCTGGAGCTTGACCGCCGACCAGTCGGGAAGCTTGTCGAGGGCAGCGTCCCCGGCTCCTGCTACGACGCTCTCAGCCAGCGCCTGTCCAGCAACCGATTGCACTGCCGTGGAGGCAGCCAGAAGCACCAGGAGCTTTCTGCGCGTGCAATTCATGCATGGCCTCCGTTGGCGCCTTTAACCTTTCGGCGGTGACTTCAAGCCGGCCGTTTGATGCGGCTCTTCGACGTGTAGCAGCTTACGTGCCACCTTGATGATTGAGCCGTGCACCAAGGATATGGCAATTTTTCGCCGCACTGCATCAAAAATGTTGCGAAGCAGCAAAGGCGATTTCCTTTGCCGCACCGTCCGGGAATAAACCGCCCCCTTCCGATCGGCGGGCCAATGCGCAACAGCAAAGCAACCGCGGTCGCTACTTTCGGAACGGTGCCCGGGTGCTCAAGCCGCGGAGGCGGTCGGGATGCGGTGGGGTTGCTCCGGTGTATTTTCATTCGGCACAAACGGCGATGATTCGGACGGCAAGGATTCAGCCGGCAAGGATTGCGGAGAGGAAACGTCAAGAGCCGGATCGAGTTGCGCCGGATCCGTCGCGCGCTCCAGTGCAACACGATCGTAAAGCGCATCGAGAAATGCGCCTGCGGGTTCGGCCGCAAACATGGTTTCCGCCGTCCTGCGGGCTTGGCGCCGTAGCGGCGCCATCAGTTCGGGGTGGCCGATATAGGTCCTCAACCGGTCAATGGCCAAGCAGGCAAGACGCTCGACTTCATCGCGGAAATATTGGGCAAAATTCGCGTCGCCGCGGAAGTCGTATCCCGGGTTCCACCAATCACCGACCTCGTTCAGCTTCACTGGCAATGAAATCCCGTTGACGCCGTCCTCCAGGAATTCCGGCAGAGCGCAGACCCCCGTCCCAAGAATCGGAGTGTGCTCGGACATCGATTCCAGTGCAGAGTACCCAAACGTATCGCCGAACGTGGCGAGGATGCCGAAATGCGAATTGCGCAGCAATTTTCGCACCGCCTGGTTTGGCAGCACCCTGTGATGTTGGACATTCTTCAGTCCGAGCAGCTTGAGATAGGGGTCGAAGAACCCTGGAGCTGTCGGGTCTGTCCATATGGGACCGCCAACCTGGAGACTGGAAACGATGTTCACCCGGATTGGCAAATTTTGCTCCAACGCCTTTTCCGCGATTTTGACCGCAACACATCCGCCCTTGCGGCCGAAATGGGCACCGACGAATGTCAGTACCAGTTCCGCTGCGGTGTCTTGGGACATCGCATCCTCAACCGCGGGCACGACGATATTCGGGTGACGAACCATCAGCTTTGCGGTCAGGAGGTCCAGCTGCGGATTTCCGGCATGCTGGGCCAGAAAACATCTGCGGGCAAAATGCGATAAGGCGATAATGCGGCGGCAGCCGGGGTTCGTGATCCGCGAGACCAGGTAACGCGCCATAAGTCCGCGTTTGCGAAGCGCGAACTGCCGCGGCAAATGGGATTCGAATGACATGATGTACTTCGAGGAATTGACAGGTATCCGATTGAACGCATGCACCATGTCAACGGACAGAGCAGGTTCGATCAGCGTCACACCTTCCAGCTTCGAAGAGATCAGGTTGAACGGCAGAAATCGCTGTCGCAGGATCGTATGTCGGGACGCTCGTGGCGTAACGAAACTGGTCGGATACTTGTCGTCATAGACGGCAATACGAAGAGACTTGCCCATACAGCACCTACCCGTATTTAAACAGTTGGCATCAGGGGTCTTCGCAAGCTATTTCAAAAGTGCAGCTGAGCTGCCATGCGCTCATCATCCCGCACTGCGGCAGAATGCAGCGCGGATCCCCTAGCCAATTCAAAACCCCAACTTCCCTGGGGTGAATTCAACATCATTTTTTGTTGCGGTGCAACACAATATTAGCAATTGGTTTACCACGATCACCGGCATCGGAGTTTTGATGGTCGGCGTGGTCGGATCGCGATTTTGCCGCGCACGGGGGCAAAATTGCCCGAAACTGCCGGCTCCGCATGTCGTACCATTTTCTGCGGCTCACCTGTGTACCCACTTTTTGCGCGCTGCCGCCTTCCGGCGATGTATTTGTGCGGCGCGGTAGAGGCGGCTAATTTTGCTACGGTGCACCAAAAATGTTGCGATGCAGCAAAAGCTGCGTTAGCATTCCTTTGGGTGGGCCAATAGTGGTCGAGTTTTCATGCTGCATGTCTTGTACCTTGTGCACGACGTTTCCGACCCGGCCGTGCGCCGGCGGATCATAATGCTCAGGGCAGGCGGCGCGCGGGTCACATTGGCCGGCTTCCGTCGGACCACAAATGCTGTTCCCGACGTCGAGGGCCTGCAGCCGATCGACCTTGGCGCGACGCGTGACGGCCGATTCGGCCAGCGCATGGCGGCGGTCGCGAAGGCGGCGCTGTCGATAGGCTCGAAGCTTGGGGCGATGCCGAAGCCCGATCTCATCATCGCGCGCAATCTGGAAATGCTGGCGCTGGCCAGACGTGCCAAGGCGGCGTTCCGGGGCGTGCCGATCGTCTACGAATGCCTCGACATCCACCGCCTGGTGCTGCGCAACGACATGCTGGGCAAGGCGCTGCGCACCGCGGAACGCTATCTCGCCCGCGACGTGAAGCTGCTGGTGACCAGCTCGCCGGCCTTCATCGCCAATTATTTCAAGCCGTTCGGGCAAGTCACGGCCCCGGTGGAGCTGGTCGAAAACAAATATTTCGAAACCGCGGCGATCGCCACGGACGATCGCTTGAAGGCGGAAAACCCTGTCGCGCCGCCCTGGCGCATTGGCTGGTTCGGCGCGCTGCGCTGCCGCCGCTCGCTGGAACTGCTGGCCGATTTCACCCGCCGCCAGGGCGGGCGCTTCGAGGTCGTCCTGCGGGGCCGTCCGGCACTCTCGGAATTTCCGGATTTCCACGCTTTTGTCGAAGCCGAGCCCTATCTCTCCTTCCGTGGCCCCTACCGCAACCCGGAAGACATGGCGGCGATCTACGGCGAAGTGCATTTTTCCTGGGCGATCGACTTCTTCGAGGAAGGGCAGAATTCGGAATGGCTGCTGCCCAATCGCCTCTATGAGGGATGCCGCTTCGGCGCCGTGCCGATCTCGATGGGCAACACCGAAACCGGGCGGTTCCTCAACCAGCAGGACATTGGCGTCCTGCTCTCCGATGCCACGCCGCAGACGCTGGAAACCGCGCTCGGCCGCATGGACCAGGAGCGCTTCAGCAAGGCCAAGGCGCGCGTGCTGGCCCGCAATCCGCGAACCTGGAGCTACGACCGCAGCGACTGCCGCGCCTTTGTCGACCGGCTGCGCGGCCTGGCGGTTTCACCCGGCTCCTTCGTCACCGAGGCACTGGCTTAGGGATGATTGGCGATGACAAAAATACAGAGCGCGGTAAGGCACCGATGACGCAAACCGAAGCGCTTTCGCCAAGCCTGATCGTCATTCCGTGCCTGAACGAGGCGGCGCATATCGGGGCGCTGCTCGAGCAACTGAGGCCAGTCGCTGCAAGGCTCGGCGCCCGCATCGTCGTTGCCGATGGCGGCAGCACCGACGGCACTTTGGCCATTGTCGAGGCGGTTGCGGCTAAGGACCCTCAGGTCATCCTCCTGCACAACCCAAAGCGCATCCAGAGCGCCGCGATCAACCTCGCCGTCGCCAGCTTTGGCGCCGGCGCCGAATATCTCATCCGCATCGACGCCCATGGCGGCTATCCCGCCGATTATTGCGACCGGCTGGTCGAGGAGGCGCTGGCCACATCAGCCGATTCGGTCGTCGTCTCGATGCTGACCAGCGGCAGCGGCGCGGTCCAGAAAGCGGTCGCGGCGGCGCAGAACTCCAAACTTGGCACCGGCGGCTCCAAGCACCGGCACCTCTCGGCCGGCGAATGGGTCGACCATGGCCATCACGCTCTGATCCGGATTCCAGCCTTCACCGCGGTTGGCGGCTATGACGAGACCTTCAGCCACAATGAGGATGCGGAGCTCGACTACCGGCTGCGGCAGGCCGGCTACCGCATCTGGATGAGCGGCAAGACGCAGATGGTCTACTATCCGCGTTCCTCGCTGAAAGGCCTGTATTTCCAATATCTCGGCTATGGCCGCGGCCGCGCCAAGAACGTGCTCAAGCACCGCATGATCCCGAAAGTCCGGCAGATGATCCCGCTGCTGGTGGCGCCGGTCGTTCTTCTCGCGGCATTTTCCTTCATCCACTGGCTGGCGGCGGTGCCGCTGCTGGTCTGGGCCTCGGTCTGTCTCGGCTATGGCGTCTGGACCGCGATTGCCCAGCGCAACCCCAACAATGTGCTGACCGGCATTTCGGCGATGGTGATGCATTTCGGCTGGTCGGTCGGGTTTTGGCTGCAACTGCTCGGGGCGCGATCGCAGCGCAAGGTGGCGTCGTGAGCATGGCCTCCAGGGATCGCCGCATCGATATTTGCGTCTGCACGTTTCGCCGGCCGGAACTGGCCGAAACGCTGCGCTCGCTCGCTGCCATGAACATGCCTGCCGGCTTCGGCATCGGCGTCATCGTTGCCGACAATGACGACGAGCCGACCGCCAAGTCGCTGGTGACCGAGCTGGCGCGGGAATTGAAGCTGCTGGTCCGCTACCGGCATGCCCCGGCACGCAACATCTCGGTCGCCCGCAACGCCTGTCTTGACACCAGCACGGCGGATTTTGTCGCCTTCATCGACGATGATGAGACCGCCTCCGCGCAATGGCTTGCCGAGCTGGTCGCCACCGCCGAGACGAGCGGCGCCGAGGCCGTGCTCGGTCCGGTGCGGGCGCTCTACCGCGCGGACGCGCCGGACTGGATGCGAAAGGGCGATTTCCATTCGACCTTGCCGGTCTGGGTGCAGGGCGAAATCCGTACCGGCTACACCTGCAACGTGCTGCTCAGAATGGGCGCCGACAGCCTGCGCGACCGGCGTTTTAGCCTGGCGCGCGGCCAAAGCGGCGGCGAGGACACTGAATTCTTCGATCGCATGGTCAGGGACGGTGGCCGCATCGCCTTCGCGCCAGAAGCATGGGTCGAGGAAGTAGTGCCTTCCGCCCGTGCGGCGTTCGACTGGCTGCGCCGCCGCCGCTTCCGCTTCGGCCAGACACATGGCCACCTCATCGGCCAAAATGCCGGTGCTGCCAGACGCGTGAAGGACGTCGGCCTTGCCTCGGCCAAGGCCGCCTACTGTTTCGGCATGGCGGCGCTCACCGCGATCAGCCCGGTTCGCCGCAACCGCAGCGTGCTGCGCGGCATCATGCATGTCGGCGTCGTCAGTGGCCTGGTCGGTATCAGCGAGATTCGCCAATACGGCCTGCCTTCGCCACAGCAAGGAGGCAAGCGTGCAGCCTGACGTCTCCTTTGTCATCGCCGCGTACAATGCCGCGGCCACGCTTGACCGGGCGATCGTCAGCGCCATGGCCCAGCGCGATGTGAGCGTCGAAATCATCGTCGTCGACGACCAGTCGCGCGACAACACGCTCGACGTCGCAAGAGCCTACCCGCAGGACACCGTCCGCGTCGTCGCATTGCCCGCAAACCGCGGACCGGGCGGCGCCAGGAATGCCGGGCTCGAGCTGGCTTCCGGCCGCTGGGTCGCGGTGCTCGATTCCGACGATGCCGTCCTTCCCGGGCGGCTTTCCGCCATGATCGCGCGGGCGGAAAAGGCAGGCGCTGTGATCGCCGTCGACAACCTCCAGGTGGTGCGCGAGGACGGCGTTGCCGAAGCGACCATGTTTCCCGCCGAATATCTGGAAGGCCTGCGTGAGATCACGCTCGCCGACTACATCGCCGGCAACATCGTTTTCGAATCCACGTTCAATCTTGGCTATCTCAAGCCGATCTTCCAGCGCCGCTTCCTGACCGAAAACGGGCTCCGCTATGATGAAAATCTGAGCATCGGCGAGGATTACATCCTGCTCGCCAACGCGCTTGCCAAGGGCGGCAAATGCGTGGTCGAGCCGACGACCGGCTATATCTACCACATCCGCACAGGCTCGATCTCGCGTGTGCTCGAACTTCACCATGTCGAGGCGATGCGCAAGGCCGATGCGGTCTTCGCGGAGACCAATTCCATGGACGCGGCTGCCGCGGCCGCCTTCGCCAGGCGCGCCCGCAGCCTGCGCAAGGCGGCATCGTTCCTGTCGCTGGTCCAGCACATCAAGGCGCGCTCGCCGTTGAAGGCGATACGCACCGCGCTAAGTGATCCGGCAGCTGTCAGGCATATGTCGATGCCGATCGCCGTCCGGCTGCGGAGGGTTGCGGCACAGTTTGCCGTGGGGACGGGGAGATGAAGCATGCGGGCCAGAGCATGATCCCGAAAAGTGGGAACCGGTTTTCTCGGACAAAACGGTTCCCGTTTTGTCCGGAGATCATGCTCCAACAGTGAATCGGCCGGCGATAGGTAGAAATCTTTTCTCTCAAGAAGGAATACCAGATGCAGAAAGTCAGGAAGGCAGTCATCCCGGTGGCGGGGCTCGGAACACGGTTCCTGCCGGCGACCAAATCGATGCCCAAGGAAATGCTGCCCGTGGTCGACCGGCCCGTCGTCCAATATGCGGTAGACGAGGCCTTCGAAGCCGGTATCGAGCACGTTGTGTTCGTCACCGGCCGCAACAAGGCTGTCATCGAGGACTATTTCGACCTGCATCCTGAACTGATCGGAACGCTTGAGCAGACCGGCAAGAAGACCCAGCTGGAGGCGCTCGAAAGCATGCTGCCGGTGGCCGGCGCCACCAGCTTCATCCGCCAGCAGTCGCCGCAGGGCCTCGGCCATGCCGTGTGGTGCGCACGCGAAGTCATCGGCGACGAGCCGTTTGCGCTCCTGCTTCCCGACATGGTGTCGTTCGGCGGCCGCGGTTGCCTCGCCGAAACCATGGATCTCTACCGCCAGACCGGCGGCAACGTCATCGCCGTCGAGCGCTGCGACCCGTCTGAGACCAGCAAATATGGCATTGTCGGCCGTGGCATTGAGGCCGGCAGCGGCTTCGAGGTGACGGCAATGGTCGAAAAGCCGGCGCCGGCCAATGCGCCGTCGAACTATTATATCAACGGCCGCTACATCCTGCAGCCCGAGATATTCTCACTGCTGGGCAATCAGCAGCGCGGCGCCGGCAACGAAATCCAGCTCACCGACGCCATGGTCCGCTTGGCGAAAAGCCAGTCTTTCTATGCCCAGCCCTTCAACGGCCGCATGTTCGATTGCGGCTCCAAGGAAGGCTTCATCGAGGCCACCATCGCCTTCGCGCTGGCGCGCGACGACATGAAGGGTCCGGTGCTGGAAATGCTGCAGGCGTTCGTGCGGTCGCATGAGCGTCAGGAAGTGGCCGCATAATGCCCATCTTTCGAGGGCATATGCGTTTGGACGATGGCGCAGCTCATGCCTGCGCGCCTGGCCGTTCAGGCCCGGCGCCAGATGGCATGAAGCTTGCGTTGCATATCTTGCCCCCGATCTCCGCAGCTTCGGATGAGACGGGGCCTGACCCCGTCTCGCTCCGGCGCCTGTAACCTAGAATTGGACCGAAGATGAATTATGCCAGCTTTCCTCTCGACAAGAGGATGCCATTGCCCAACACCGATCAGGAAAAGGGTGAAGACTTCATCGACGTCGAGCGCCTGCTTGGCATGGCGGCGCGGCAGGTCAAGGTGGTGGCGGTCTGCGCCATCATCGGCCTGTTCATGGGCGTGCTTTATCTGCAGACCACGCCCAAGCAATACATGTCGGTCGCCAGCGTGCTGATCGACGAAGGCCTGAACAAGGTGGTCGACGACATCTCGGCTACATCCGTCACCATGCAGACCGACGCCGCCCTTCTCAGCCAGATCGAAATCATCAACTCGGCGCGGTTGGCCTCAGTGGTGGTCGACAAGCTGAAGCTTGACCAGAACGCAGAATTCATGAACCCGCCGCAATCAGCCCTGGCCAAGGGCATCGGCTTCGTGCGCGGCGTGGTCGGCTATTTCCGCTCAAGTTCCGCCGACCAGATTCCCGGCATGGAAAATATCGATGAAGCGACGCGCCAGGCGATGATGCAGACGGCGCGCCATGACTATGCCGTGCTGAAGCTGCAGAGCGAGGTGCTGGCACAGCGCACCGGCCGCAGCTATGTGATTGCCATCGGTTACCAATCGACAAATCCGGCGCTGGCCACCGCCATCACCAAGGCCTATGCCGACGCCTATCTCGCAGACCAGCTCAACGCCAGCTTCGACGCCACCGAGCGCGCGGCGGTTTGGCTGCAGGGCCGGCTGACCGAACTTCGGCAAAACTCGCAGGCAGCGGCGCTCGCGGTCGAGAAGTTCAGGTCCGAGCACGGCCTGGCCGCCAACAGTGACGGCCAGCTGATCAGCGACAAGCAGATCGCCGACCTCACCGCCCAGCTGATCGTCGCGCAGGCCGATACGGCGCGCGCCGGCGCCCGCTACCAGCAATACAAGGCCATCGTCGAAAGCGGTTCCGACAACGCCTTCAACGATTCCGCCATATCGAGCGACCAGCCGGCGAGCTCGGTCATTGCAACGCTCAAGACCCGCTATCTCACGGTCGCCAAGCGACTGCAGGACGTGACGGCCAATTTCGGCGCCGAGCATCCGCAAGCCGTGGCGCTGACCAAGGAGAAGGCCGATCTGTCGACACAGATTTTCGGCGAGTTGAAGCAACTGACCGAAAGCTATCGCAACGAATATGAAGTGGCTCTGTCGCGCGAGACGGCGTTGAGGCAGAAGATCGCCGACGCCGCCGGCAAGAGCTCCGTCGACAACCAGTCGCAGGTCAAGCTGCGCGAACTCGAGCAGCAGGCGCAGGCGCTGACCACGCTCTACCAGACCTTCCTCGGCCGCTATGAGGAAGCCTCGCAGCAGCAGTCCTTCCCGGTCGGCAAGGTCCGCATCATCTCGGATGCGTCAGCACCGCTTTCCGCCTCGAGCCCGCGCACCTCCAGGGTGCTGGCGCTTGCACTGGTGCTTGGCGTGCTGCTCGGCGCCGGCTTTGGCGGCCTGAACGAGTTCAACGAGCGGTTCTTCAGGACCGGCGAGGACGTTCGCGATCGCGTCGGCCTCAAATTCCTCGGCTATCTGCCGACGATCGGCGGCAGGCTGAGCAAGGACGCCGATGAGGGTGCGGCGGATGCCAAAGGCACCAACACCTTGTCGGCGGCCGAGAAACGGGCGCGCATGCGGGTCAGCGTTGATGCGCCGGCCTCGATGTTTTCCGAAACGCTGCGCAACGCCAAGATCGCCTTCGACGTCGTCATGGAAGGGCAAGGCAGCCGGGTCATCGGCGTGATCTCGATCCTGCCTGGCGAGGGCAAGTCGACGGTCGCCGCCAATCTGGCTGGATTGCTTGCCGCCAACGGTTCGAAAACCCTTTTGATCGACGCCGATCTGCGCAATCCGGGCCTCAGCCGCAACCTCGGCATGGAGGCCGAGCAAGGGCTGATGGAAGCCGTGGTCAACGGCCAGACCTGGCAGTCGGTCGGAAAGGTCGACCGCCAGACCAAGCTGGCGATCATCCCGGCCGTGCTGCGCGGCCAGTTCTCGCACACCAGCGAGCTGCTTTCGTCGGCCGGCATGCGGCGCTTCATCGACAACGCCAAGGAGACATTCGAGTACATCGTCGTCGACCTGCCGCCGCTCGGCCCCGTGGTCGACGCCAAGGCCTTCGCGCCGCTGGTCGACGGCTTCGTGCTGGTCGCCGAATGGGGCCGCACGCCGCGCGCCATGGTGCGCTCGCTGCTGGAGCAGGAGCCCTATGTTGCCAACAAGATCGTCGGCGCCGTGCTCAACAAGGTCGACCTGAAGAAGCTTGCGAAATACGGTTCGCTCGGCGGCTCGGAGAAATTCTTCGACCGCTATTCGACCTATTATCTCGAAAAGTCGGATCTGCGCGCCAAGAAGGCCGCTTAGAGCCGGCGCAGAACGAGTTCAAGCAGGCCAGCGTTAAACGCTGGCCTGGCTGGAATGCCGCCTCTCATCCTCGCGCTCCTGGCAAGCCGCATTCAACTGTCAGGAAAAGATCAGCTTGCCGAATTTGTCGGCGATCCTGACGGCGGTCAGCCGGCCGCTGTGAAAGGCGCCCGTGTCGATGTCGAGCCTCCGTCCATCGAGCCGGGGGATGTCGACCGGCGTGTGCCCGTGCACAACAAAGCGGTCCAGCAGATGGGCAGCGTCGAAGAACTCGTCGCGGATGTTAAGCAGATCCTGCTCGTCCTGCGCCACAAGGTCGATGCCCGGCCTGATGCCGGCATGGACGAAGACGAATTTGTCCGAACAGAGCAATACCGGCAGGCTACGCAGGAAGTCGATATGATCGACCGGGATGACCTCCCTTATGCGCCTGTCGACCTCGTCGCCGGATGCATAGAGGCTGCTCAGTCGCTCCGGGTCGACGCCGTAGGAAAACAGCGTCTCGCGGCCGCCGACCGCCAGCCAGCGGTCCCGCGACAGATAGCCGTCGAGATAGTTCAGCATCGCCACTTCATGGTTTCCCGCCAGGCAGACGCGCAAAAACCCTTTCGGCGGCGGCGCCAGCAGATGATCTAGCACGCGCGCCGATTGCGGCCCGCGGTCGATATAGTCGCCAAGCATGACGATGATCTTGCGCCCGCGAAATTGCAGCCCGTCGAGCGCGATCTTCTCTTCCAGCGACAGCAATTCCTTGTAGCAGCCATGCACGTCGCCGATCGCGTAGACGACGGTATCCTCCATATCCATTTCCAGGCGCTCGCGCGGCGCCGGCCGAGGGGGTCTGGATCGCTGAAACAAGGCCACTGGGGCTCGATGCCTGCCGAAAATCGTGTTTCGTTTCCACGGGCGCGCCTTTGTGACGCGCCGCAAACCCGTGGATACATGGCAGGTGTTGGAAATTCCATAACGGCGGCTGCTTTCGCCGCCGGCCTCAAGGCCCGGTGGTCAGGCCGCCTTCAGGTCGAGCAGCAGCCGGATCCGTGGCTCAGCCGATCGCCACCACGCCTCTGCCCCGGCTCGGCCCCCGCAGCGCGAGTGGTCAGGTTCCGATGCCGCGGGCCCTGAGCGCCGCGGTGATCTCGTCGAGTATGACGGGATCGTCGATGGTCGCCGGCATCGTCCATTCTTCCTTGTCGGCGATCTTCTGCATCGTGCCGCGCAGGATCTTGCCGGAGCGCGTCTTGGGCAGCCGCTTGATCGTCACCACCGTCTTGAAGGCGGCGACCGGACCGATCCGTTCGCGCACCAGCCCCACCACCTCGCTTTCGATGGCAGCCGCATCGCGGGCGACGCCGGCATTGAGCACGACGAAGCCGAGCGGCACTTGGCCTTTCATGGCGTCGGCGATGCCGATGACCGCGCATTCGGCGACATCGGGATGCGCTGAAAGCACCTCTTCCATGGCGCCTGTCGACAGCCGGTGGCCGGCGACATTGATGATGTCGTCGGTGCGCGCCATGACATAAAGATAGCCGTCCTCGTCGATCATGCCGGCGTCGGCGGTCTTGTAGTAGCCGGGGAACTCCTCAAGATAGGCCTGCCGGAAGCGGGCGTCGGCGTTCCACAGCGTCGGCAGGCAGCCGGCCGGCAGCGGCAGTTTCACCACCACATTGCCAAGTGTGCCGCGCGACACCTCATGGCCGGCATCGTCGAGCACCCGGATGTCGTAGCCCGGCATCGGCACGCCGGGCGAGCCGTATTTCACCGGCAGCAGGCCGAGGCCCGCCGGGTTGATGGTCATCGGCGAGCCGGTCTCGGTCTGCCACCAATGGTCGACCACCGGCACATTGAGTTTCTGCTCCGCCCATTTGATGGTTTCGGGGTCGGCGCGCTCGCCGGCGAGGAACAAGGTGCGGAATTTGGCCAGATCGTATTTCGCAACGAACTCGCCTTTGGGGTCCTGCCCCTTGATGGCGCGGAAGGCGGTTGGCGCGGTGAACAGCGCGACGACCCCATGCTCGGCAATTACTCGCCAATAAGTGCCGGCATCGGGCGTGCCGATCGGCTTGCCCTCGAACAGCACGCTTGTCGCGCCATGCAGCAGCGGCCCGTAGACGATGTAGGAATGGCCGACCACCCAGCCGACATCGGAGGCCGCCCAGAACACTTCGCCCGGTTTGACGCCGAACTCGTTTTCCATCGTCCATTTCAGCGCGACCATATGGCCGCCATTGTCGCGCACGATGCCCTTTGGCTGGCCGGTCGTACCGGAGGTGTAGATGATGTAGAGCGGGTCGGTGGCGAGCACCGGAACGCAGTCGACATTGGCGCCTGCCGCGCGCTCGCGCGCAACTGCGTCGGCAAAATCGATGTCGTAATGCTCCTTCAGATCGCAGCGCAGCTGGTCGCGCTGCAGGATCAGGCAGGCGTCCGGCTTGTGCCGCGACATCTCGATCGCCTTTTCGAGCAGCGGCTTGTAGGCAACGACGCGTCCGGGCTCCAGGCCGCACGACGCCGAAATGATCAGCTTCGGCTTGGCATCGTCGATGCGGGTGGCAAGCTCGTGCGAGGCAAAGCCGCCGAACACGACCGAATGCACCGCTCCGATGCGGGCGCAGGCGAGCATGGCGATCGCCGCTTCGGCCACCATCGGCATGTAGATGATGACGCGGTCGCCCTTGACGATGCCGCGGTTCTTCAGCACCGACGTCAGCGCCACCACTTCGCGCTTCAGCTCCGCATAGGTGAATTTCTTGACCGTGCCGGTGATGGCGCTGTCATGGATCAGCGCGATCTGGTCGGCGCGGCCGCCGACGACATGGCGGTCGATGGCGTTGTAGCAGGTGTTGCAGGTGGCGCCGTTGAACCAGCGCCCGTAAACGCCCGCACTGGCATCGAACACGCTTGTCCACGGCGAATACCAGTCGATCGCCTCGGCGGCCTCGGCCCAGAACTGTTCCGGGTCGCGTTTCCAGCCGTCGTAGACCTCGTGATAGCGTGACGCCATTCATCCCTCCTCGGGAAAATTCCCTGTCTTGCAATAGCCTATGCGGGTTTTCCGGGCCATGTCTCCCCCCAAATGCCATGTGGCTCCTGAAATTTGGCGCATAGTCGATCTCGCCTTGGCCGCAAATTGCAGGCACGATTGCCTGGGTTTGAAATCGGGGCAGGGCGCGCAATGATGGTGCGATACGGGTTGGATCTGCCGTTGGAGCAGCGCTGCTGTTGGCGATCGTTTCCGCCGCCCAGGCCGGCGATGCCGCGGCAAGGCGCATCATCGGCTTTTCGCCCGACGGCAGTTATTTCGCCGTGACCGGGTACGCACGATGATCCGCGGCCTGCCTTGCGGCAGGCAGCAACGGCTTATACGCCCCGTGAGGCTCGTGTCGGAATCAGCTCTTAAAGCGGCAAGGCCGCCAGCATCAGGCCGACGCCACCTGCAATCAATATGGCGGCTGCCAGTGCCTTCCGATGGCGCTCGAACGCCGTCGGAGCCCGCTCCCAATTGTAACGCATACTCGTAAGTCTCCCAAAACCCGGCGACTCAATAGCTTACTTAAGGTAAGAAAAGCAACACCTTGACCCTGTCCGACAGCCGGCTTGACGGTTTGCGCACCGACTATTTCTGGGGAGGGTTCCTGCTCTCAGCCTTTGCGACGGCGTGGAAGTTACCACAACCCAGGATTGGATGTCTCCACCGTGTTTTGGTAGCGTGTGTCGTAGAGGTGTTGCCGTTGCCGGATTGCCACAGATCGTTTCGACCGGCCTGTTCTCCGTCCCGTCCGCGTAATGGACATCGCCGCATCGCCGCGCTATCTCCTCTTCAGGAAAATGGTCTGGAGGAGCGCCATGGCCCAAATCGCTTCTGAAATGGTTCTGCGGCTGGCCGACGACGCCTCTGTCCAGCATGTCGGCGATGGCGCTGTCGTGCTCCTCGCACGCAGCGGTCAGCTTTACACCTGCAATGGCACCACGGAAGCCTTTCTCGACAAGGTCGACGGCGCCCGCAGCCTCGACCAGATCGTTGTCCTGCTTTCCGGCGAGTTCGAGGTCGACAAGGATACGCTCGACCAGGACATGGCGGCGCTGGCTGCCGAACTGGTGAGCGAAGGCATTCTCGCCGCCCCGGCTGTGTGATGGCGGACGGTGTTCTCCTGCGCACCCTGTTTCGCGTCCATTTGTGGACAAGCGCGCGGCTGATGCCGGTCCTGATCGGCCGCCGCAGCTTCGAATCGGTGTTGAAATGGGCGCCGCTCAGCGCGCCTACCCCCTATCGCGGCCTGTCGTCCGCCTACATCGTGGCTGCCGTCAACCGCACCGTCCGGCACCCCTGGCTGATGCGCGATCGCAGATGCCTCAGGGAAGGCCTGCTCGCCCACCGCTTCCTGCGCTTTGCCGGCTTCGATCCGGATCTGCGCTTCGGCGTCGATCCAAAGTCGATGCAGGCGCCGCGCATGTCCGCCCATTGCTGGGTTTGCCTCGACGGCCGGCCGGTGGTCAGCGACTGCCTGCCCGGCATGGTGCAGATCTATCGCCATCACGCCGATGCCGGAAAGGCGCACGCTGCTTGACCGGTTCGGCGGCCACTTTCTGCTATGACCTCAAGGGCCAGGTCATCAGCATATCGGCCTCGCGGGCCGATCTCTGGCCGAGTTTCGACCTCATGCTCGGCACGTTGCGTGTGGCCGAACCCGTCGAGCCCGGTTTCCGCGTCAACATCGTCGAGACGTCGGCGTTGCAGGAATCGCCTGCCGGCAAACTCGCTTTCGACGGTGAGGTGCCAGAGGAAGGCCATTGCCGGCTGATCGACGGCGGCGGCATCGTTCACCTGATCTTTCCCGGCCTGCAGACCGCCTCGATCAACGCCGATGAGGGCTGGGCCGAAATCCGTGTTCATCCCGACGCCAAGGTCAAATGGACGTTGCTTATGATGGTGCTGGATGCCGCCCTCGATGCCGGCGGCCAGCATATGCTCCACACCGCCGGCCTGACGTTGCCCGACCGCGAGGCGCTCGTGCTGATCCATGCGCCAAGCGGCACCGGCAAGTCGACGACTTCGCTGGCGCTGGCATCGCAAGGCTTCGGCCTGTGCTCGGACGACGTCATGATCTTCAAGCTTGCATCCGACGGCGGTATCACGGCCTGGGGCTTGCCGCGCAAGGTGAAGGTCCACCGCAACACGGCGGCGATGCTGCCTTTCGTGGCTCCCTGCCTTGGCGACAAATGGGATACCAATGGCGAGCAGGCCGTCTCGCTGGAACGTCTCGCCGAGATCATTCGCATCGAGGAGACAGTCGACCGGCCGGTTGTAGCACTGCTTCATCTCGCCCGCTCGGCGGATGCGCAAACCCGGCTGGTGCCGATGGCCAGGACCGACGCCATGGTGGCGCTCGCCGCCGACAATGTCAGGACCGGCATGACCGGCCTTTTGCCGGCGCAGAAGCGCCGCATGGCAACGATCGCGATGTTGGTCAAAGCCGTTGCGACGTTTACGCTGGAAGTCGGCGCGAACCCGGCCGAGGCGGCCCCGTTGATCCGCTCGGCGCTGGCGGCGCGGGACTAAGCACCATTCAGGCGAAATGCGGCTTTGGCCTGGCAAGCCGCTGAACCCAGCGGAAGGCGTCGCGGCGCAGACGCGAATGCATCTTGTCCCGGGAATTGACGCCGAGCAGCGTATCGCCGGTGATGAGCCATTTGGCCAGACGTATCGTGAGATCGGGTTTGATGCGGTCGGCCAGTTCGACCGCATGCGGTGCATTAAACAGCCGCCCCGTCACATTGAGAACCGTCGCCAGTTCGAGCTCGATGCCGCTCATGCGCGCCGCCTCGAACAGCCGGTCCTCGTCCGCAGGCGAGCGCAGTGCGCGCACACCCTGCAACACGTCGACGCAAAGCTGCAGCCGGTGGAACTTGTGCCCGCCAGCGGCATGCACGATGGCGATGGTCAGCAACGCAGCCGGCGTGTCGGCCTCGCCACTGTCGATGATCTGCAATTCGCGAAAGCCTAGTGACAGCCGCCGCCGCATGCCGGAATCATGCACCAAATTGCCGTGCAGTTCGATCAGCAGGCTGGTATTCTCCTTCTCCAGCCATTTGAACTCCTGCAAATCCTGCGACTGCGCCTCGCCGCTCCAAAGATCGAAGCCGCATCCGGCAATTACGGCATTGGCCTCGACGATGCTGGCCGGCTCAACCAGAATGTCGATGTCGGTGAACGGCCGGTCGGCGGCGTGGCGATAAAGCTTGCGTGCGAACACCGGGCCTTTGACGATCCGAGCCGGAACGCCCTTCGCCGCCAATGCCTTCATGATGCGATCGCCATGATACTGCAGCAGCATCGACTGGCCGGTCGCCAGGGTCGACTGGTCGCGCAGTTCCGACAGTTTCTGTTGCAAGGCGGCGTCGACCGGCAGTTGGGCGTCGCCGATTTCCCTGAGCTTGCGCAGCATGATCGGCAGCACGCCGTGGAATTCGGCATTGGCGAGCAGTGCCAGCAAGGTTTTGGCAGCAACATCAATGCCAATGGCAGCCGGCGCCTCCGGGTCGGCGAAGGTCAGCAGCAGTTTTTCATCGGCAGGCGTAAGTGGTGGCAGCATCAACCCGGATGACGTTGGCTTCTGGAAGGGCGTATGTTGCAGAAAAGCATGCATGAAGCCAGCATAGGGTCGCAGAGCCGGGCTCATGAATTGACTTTCTACCGTTTCCGTCCATTCTTTTTGTTGGACTCAAAGGGTGTTTGGAAATGACCAAGAAAAAGTATGAGGCGCCCGTGCTTCGCAAGGCAGGAAAATTGTCCAGCCTGGTGGCCGGTGGAGCGTCGAAGACACTTTAAGACTTCTGAGACTTCGGTTTGGCTGAGCTAGATGCCGGCGGCCTTGTCGGGGTCCTTTACTGGACTCGCCGGCAAAGGGGGAAATGAAATGACCAAAAAGCAATATGAGACGCCGGTGCTGCGCAAGGCAGGCAAGTTGTCCAGCGTGACCGCGGGCAACGGTGCGTCCGGTCCGATCGGTCCGGCGGGCTGACGGCCGGTTCATAACGCTGCCTGATCGGAATATCGGGCAAAGCCTCTCCGTCACATTCCCCAACGCAGCGCCGCCGTATGCACCGGCGCGTCCCACAAGCCCGTCGTTTCGCCGTCCAGCATGGTCAGCGTGATCGAGCAGCCAGCCATGTCCAGAGATGTCACATAGGATCCGACCAGCGAACGGGTCACCGTCACGCCGTGCTTTTCAAAGATTGTGCGGGCGCTGTTGTACATCAGATAGAGTTCCATCAGCGGTGTGCCGCCAAAGCCGTTGATGAACAGCAGGGCCGGGCCCTTCGCCTTGTCGCCGAGATCGCCCAGGATCGCGGCGCAGATTTCCCCAGCGATCGCATCGGCGCTTTTCACCGTGTCGCGACGCCGGCCGGGCTCGCCATGGATGCCGACGCCGAATTCCATCTCGCCATCGCCAATGTCGAAGGTCGGCTTGCCCGCCGCCGGCACGGTGCAGCTGGTCAGCGCCACGCCCATTGAACGCGTTGCGCCGTTGACGCGGTCGCCGAGCGCCTTGAGATCTGCCAGCGCCACGCCTTGCTCGGCGGCGGCGCCGATGATCTTTTCGACCACCAGCGTGCCGGCAACGCCGCGCCGGCCGGTCGTATAGGACGAGTTTTCGACCGCGACGTCGTCATTCGTCACCACCTGCAGGACGCCGTCGGCCATCTCGGCGGCCATGTCGAAATTCATCACGTCGCCTTCGTAGTTCTTGACGATGAACAGGCAGCCGGCGCCGGTGTCGACGGCTGCCGCCGCCGCCAGCATCTGGTCCGGCGTCGGCGAGGTGAACACCTGGCCGGGGCAGGCGGCGTCCAGCATGCCGTGGCCGACAAAGCCGGCGTGCAGCGGCTCGTGGCCGGAACCGCCGCCCGAGATCAGCGCCACCTTCCCCGGCTTCAGCACCTTGCGGCGGATGAATTTGTGCTCGTCACCGAGCACTAGAATGTCGGCATGGGCGGAAACGAAGCCATCGAGGCTTTCGCTCAGCACCGTGTCGACGGAATTCATAAACTTCTTCATGTGTCCTCCCGACACGAGACGATCAGCCACCACTCCTGCCGGTGATGCTGGTGATCTTCTGGATGAATTCGTTGATCGCGCGGTCAAGCGCCGCATTCTGCTTGTCGTCGCCGAAATCGGGCACGATCAGCGAGACATGCCGCGTCTTGCGCATGCCTGCGGCGATCGACATCTTGCCGGGATGCGCCAAATGGTAGGCGGCGAGAAAGTGGTCGCGCTCGGCTGGGCTGAAATGGCAGACGGAAAAAATAGCCGGCAAATGTTTTGAAGGAATCGGGATCGAATAGGCCGCGCTGGAGATTTGCGTCACGAAGCTGCGGTGCTTGCCCAGCGCATCGGCAAGGCGCTGGCGCATGCCCGACGGGCGCTGGTCGATGACCTGCGACAGGATCGTCTTGTAGGCGCGGATCGCCTCTTCGGAGCCGGGTTCTGGTGTCTTGTCGACCATCTCAGCCACGCCTAGACCGCAACATCTGCTATAGTCGCCTTGGCCATGGCAAGTTGTGCCGGAGCGACCGAGAGATCGCGCAGGCCGGCCTCGATCAGCGCCGGTATCGCCGCAGGGTCGCCGCCGGCATCGCCGCACAGGCTGACCGGAATCTTTGCGCGCAAGCCGAACGCGGTCACTTCCGCAACGAGCCGCAGCACGGCCGGATGTCGCACCGAATTGAGATGCGCCACGGCAGAGTTGTCACGGGCGGCCGCCATCACATACTGGGTCAGATCGTTGGAGCCGATCGAGAAGAAGGCGACATCGGCAAACGCCTCCGGCGCGATAGCCACCGACGGCACTTCGACCATGATGCCGAGCGGCGGCATTTTTTGCGCGACGCCGCGTGCGACGAGCCCAGCCTGCTCCTCCGCGAACAAAGCGGCGGCGCGCTGGTACTCCTCGATGACGGCGATCATTGGAAACATCACCTTCAGATTGCCGTGCACCGCGGCGCGCAGCAACGCCCGGATTTGCACACGAAACACGTTCGGCCTTGCCAGCGACAGCCTGATACCGCGCAGGCCGAGGAACGGGTTGCTCTCCTCAACGGTGAAGCCCGGCACCGGCTTGTCGCCGCCGGCATCGACGGTGCGGATGGTCACCGGCTTGTCGCCGGCCCATTCCAGCACTTTGCGATAGCAGCTGTATTGCGTCTCCTCGTCCGGCGGCGCCTTGCCGAACAGGAATTCGGTGCGCATCAGCCCGACGCCGTCGCAGGTTGCGATGTCGATGCTGTCGACCTCGGACGGATCGGCGATGTTGACCTGCACGCGCACCGTCGTGCCGGCCTTGGTCACTGCCGGCCTCGCCAGATAGGCTTCGGCCTTGTCGCGGCGTGCCGCAAACGAAGACGACGAACGGCGAAAGGTTTCGATCTCGGCCTTTGAGGGCGCCAATACAATGCCGCCATGTTCGGCATCGAGCAGGGCCAGGCCATCGGGATTAGCCGGCGAAGAGCCAAGCCCCACCACCATCGGCACACCGCGTGAGCGCGCGAGCATGGCGACGTGGCTGGCGGTGCTGCCGGCCCTCAGCGCGATGCCGCCGCCGGCGCTCCAGTCGGTCTCGAGAAAGCGCGTCGGCGCAATGTCCTCGCCATAGAGAATGGCGCCCGCTGGCGCAGCGCTCTCCTGCTCCTCGGTCAGGGCGCGCAGCACGCGGTCGCGGATATCGCGCATATCGGCAGCGCGGGCGCGGAAATAATCCTGTTCCGATGTTTCGTAGCCGGCGATCTCGGCATCGAGTGCCTGCCGCCAGGCCAGGTCAGCCGGTATGCCGGATGCGATCGCGGCGAAGGCCGGACCGGTCAGGGCATCGTCCTCAATCATGGCGATCTGGAATTCAAGGATCCCGGCCGCCTCGCCATCGGCGGTTTCTATCAGGGTCGCGAGCCGGTCCGTCGCGCTGGCGAGTGCTGCTTCCAGTGCAGCCTTCTCCTCGCCGGCTGTCGCCTTGCCCGTGTAGCGCGCAGGGCCGCGGTCGAGATTGAACAGCGGCCCTTCGGCATAGCCGGCCGAAGCCGAAATGCCTTGCAGCCTAAGCGGTTCGGGCATGGCCCGCGCCCTCGTCGAAATCGCGCCGCACCAGTTCAGCCAACGCGCCGACCGCCTCAGCAGCGGCCTCGCCGCTGGCCCTTATGTGCAGCACGGTGCCTTTCGGTGCCCTGGTTGCCATCACCTTGACGATGCTCTTGGCGTCGAACCACGGACCGTTGGCGGCAAGCGCTATTTCCACCTCGGCGGCAAAGCTCTTGGCAAGCTTGGTGAACTTCACCGAAGGGCGCGCGTGCAGACCCACCTCGTGGGTGATCAGGACGGTCGCTTCGGCAAATGCGGACATGCGCTCAAAATTCCCGTTCACTCACGACGGCGACAATTCATGCGCCGTCGCCACCACTTCCTTCAGCGAGGCGCCGCCGGACGCCTCGGTCGCCGCCATCACGGCACCTTCGACGATCGGCGCGTTGCAGACGACAATCTTCTGCGCCCGCGGCTCACCGATCATTTCCACCGCCATCTCCGAGTTGGTCTCGGCGCCGCCGAGATCAACGAGGATGGCGACTCCGGCCTCCGACCAGGCCTTTTCGATGGCGCCCATGATCGCCTCGACACTGGTGCCGAGCCCGCCATGGCCGTTTCCGCCGCACCATGCAAGCGGCACTTCGTCGCCCACCATCTGGCGCACCATGTCGGCCGTGCCTTCGGCGACCAGCGGCGAATGCGAGACGATGACGATGCCGACATTGCTCATACGCTTTCCCCGATGGTTTCGGCGACGGTCCGCACCAGCAGCGCAGTCGAACGCGCGCCGGCATCCATATGGCCGATGGAGCGGTCGCCGAGGAATGAGGCGCGCCCGCGCAGCGCCTTCATCGGAATGGTCGCGTCGGCCGCCGCGTCAGCGATATTAGCGATCTCAGAACCTGTCTTTCCATCCGCAAGCGCGTCATGCACCGGCTGCAGCACGTCGAGCATCGTCTTCTGGCCGACCTGCGACTTGCCTCTGGCGGCCACCGCTTCGATCGCCTTGCCGAAGGCAGCTGTCAGGTTGGCGCGATCCGGCTCTGCCGAAATCTCCTTGCCGAGCGCCAGGAAAAGCGTGCCGAACAGCGGCCCGGACGCGCCACCCACCGTCATCACCAGCTTGGTGCCGATCCCCTTCAGGGCCTCGGGCAGCAGCTTAGCCGAAAAAGCCTCGGCCTCGTTGCGCACGGCTTCAAAGCCGCGCTTCATGTTCAGCCCGTGGTCACCGTCACCGATCGCCTGGTCGAGCGCGGTCAACTCCTCGGCGTGAGCGGCAATCGTATCCGCGGCGGCCGTGATCAGCCCGACAAGGTCCAACGCCGCCATATCCAGATTCCCGGTTTCGGTCCTGCCGGCAGTATCGAAAGAATTTTCATTCGACAACTGAAGCATGCCATCAGGCCGCTGCATACAGCGCGGCGGCGGCGGCGAACACTTCGGCCACGGCATGCGCGCCGGGGTCGACCACGCCCTGCAATTTGGTGCCGACATAGGCCGATCGTCCGGCCTTCGCCTTCTCCATGGCCGCCGTCGCCTCGGCGCCGTGTCGGGCTGCTGTCGCCGCAGCGTCCAGGCCATTGGCGTCGAGCGCTTTCAGCGCCGGTTCCAGCGCATCGACCATGGTGCGGTCGCCGATCTTGGCGCCGCCGTAGAAGGTCATCCGGTCAAGGCCGGCAAGCAGCGCCTTGGACAGGGTCGCACCCGTATTCGTAGCCTGCGCTGCCGCCGTGAAGAAGATCGACAGCAGCACGCCCGAGGAACCACCCATGGCGACACCCAGGAGATCGCCCACCGCCGCCAGCGTGGCAGCCGGATCGGCCAGCGGCAGCGCATCGAGCTTTTCCAGCACGCTGCGCGCGCCGGTCGCTACCGTCGAGCCTGTATCGCCATCGCCCGCTTTGGCGTCCAGCCCGTTCAAAGTCTCTTCGAGCGCAATCAGCCGTTCGCAGATCGTGATGACAAGGCGCCTGGTGCCGGCGTCCTGGCTGGCCTTTTGGGCTGCGCTCTTTCTGGCCGCTTTCGCCATTGGCACAATGGCAGGCGCTGCAACGGGCTTTGCCGGCATCCAGGCGTGCGGTCCGACCGGCGCCAGTAAGGCCGCCTCGCGCGCGGCATCGAGCTTGATCAGCGACAGCGAAAAGCCGTTCATGTTGAGCGCCGTCATCAGCGGGCCGGGGCCGATCGCAAGCTTCACGGTCCTGGCCAGCGGCGAGGTCAGCACTGCATTGGCAACCAGCGACATTTGGAGCGGCGGCACCGAACCGAGATTGCTGATCAGCAGCGCATGCTTGGCCGACGGGTCGAGCCGTGCCGTAAGCCGCTCCGCCATGATCGCGACAAGCTTGTCGGCGCTTTGCACCGCGATCCGCTCGACGCCCGGCTCGCCATGGATGCCGAGGCCGAGTTCGCCATCGTTTTCGCCGAACCGCTCTTCATGTGGCTGGCCGGGGATCGAGCAGGATGACAGCGACATGCCGAGCGAGATGACGTCCTTCGCCGCCGCGCGCGCCGCCGTCGCGATCGCTGTCAGATCGCTTCCGGCCTCCGACAGATGGCCGGCTATCTTGTGCACGAACAAGGTGCCGGCGACCCCGCGCGGTTGGTTGATGTCCGGCAAGGCGATGTCGTCGGCGACGATCGCCATCTCGACACGAAACCCCTCGGCGCGCGCCTTCTCGGCCGCCAGGCCGAAATTGAGCCGGTCGCCGGTGTAGTTCTTGACGATCAGCAGGCAGCCGGCCGGGCCGGTGACAGCGCGGATGGCCGCCAGCACCGCTTCGACGCTTGGCGAGGCGAAGATCTCGCCCGAAACGGCCGCCGTCAGCATGCCCTTGCCTACGAAGCCGGCATGCGATGGCTCGTGCCCGGCGCCGCCGCCGGAGATGACGGCAACTTTTGCCTTGTCCCAGTCGGCGCGCAGCACGACCTTGATCTCGGGATAGCCATCGAGGCGCGCCAGATCACCCGAACCGATGGTCCGCAACAGACCGTCCAGCGCCTCGGTGACGATCGTTTCCCTGCGGTTGAAAAAATGCTTCATCGAATTCGTCCTGTATTCGTCAATCAGAAGCCGGTGCCGTACCCTTGGCGAGACACCGAAACCTCACATCAGTCGTTGCCCATCGGCGCCGAAATAGAGTGGCGAGCGGTAGCGGATTACCACCTTGTCGCCTTGCGCCAGATCCGTGTCGGGGTCGGTCAGCGTCACCAGCTTCTTGGCCCCCACCGTCACATGCAGATGGTTCTGGTCGCCGAGATGCTCGACCCAATCGACGACGCCGTCGGCGAGGCCGTTCGCGGCCTTCGCGATCGACAGATGCTCGGTGCGTGCGCCGATCGTCTTGGTGCCGGTTGGAGCGCCGCCATCGGGCAACAGTCCGGCCGGCAGAAGATTGATCGCCGGCTGGCCGAGCCGTGCCGCGACATGAAGATTTGCCGGCTCGGAATAGATCGTGCGCGGCGTGCCGATCTGCACCAGCACGCCATCGGCGAGGATGCCGATGCGGTCGGCCATGGTCATAGCCTCGATCTGGTCGTGGGTGACGTAGAGCATGGTGGCGCCGAGCTCGGCCTGGATGCGCTTGAGTTCGAGCCTGAGATCGGCGCGCAATTTGGCGTCCAGCGATGACAGCGGCTCATCCATCAAATAGATCGACGGCTTGCGCACCAAAGCGCGGCCAATGGCGACGCGCTGCATCTCGCCGCCCGAAAGCTTGGTCGAGCGGTTGTTCAGCTTGTGGTGGATGCGCACCATTTTCGCCACTTCTTCGACGCGGCGGCGGATCTGGTCTTCCGGTATTTTCCGCGCCGGCGAGCGCAGCGGGAAGGCGAGGTTGTCGTAGACCGACAGATGCGGATAGAGCGAATATTGCTGGAACACGAAAGCGGTGTCGCGCTCGGCCGGCGACAGCATCGTCGCATTGTGCCCGCCAATATGGATCGTGCCGCTGTCGGGCCGCTCCAGCCCGGCGATCAGGCGCAGCGTCGTCGTCTTGCCGGCGCCTGTGGGACCAAGCAGCACGACGAATTCGCCGTCCTTGATCTGGAGGTCGAGATTGCTGACGGCGGCATGGTCGCCGAAAGTCTTGGTCACGCCTTTGATGTGTACGTCAGCCATGCTGCGCTCTCCCTTGAGAGGCCGTATCGTGGATCGCGGTGCGCACGGCACGGCCCGATCCCTTGTCGAACAGGGACAGCCGCGCACTGTTCAGTGTCAGCCCGACATGATCGCCGGCAGCGAGCCGGATCTCGGCAGGCACGCGCGCCTTGATGATGCCGTCCGCCGTCTCCACCGCGACGATCTGCGTGGTGCCGAGATATTCGGTGCCGTAAATCGCGCCGCGCAGTTTCGATGCGTCGTCGAAGCGGATGTGTTCCGGCCTTATGCCGAGCGCCATGTCGGCTGGTGCGATGTCCTCGCGCACTTCGGGTACTGCAACCTTCGCGCCCTGAACGACAATCTCCTTGGCGCCCTTCGCCAGCCCGCCGCCAAAGCCCAGAAAGTTCATCGGCGGCGAGCCGATGAAGTCGGCAACGAACATGGTTGCCGGACGGTCGTAGATTTCGCGTGGGCTGCCGAACTGTTCGATGACGCCATGGTTCATGACAGCGATCTTGTCGGCCATCGACATCGCTTCCATCTGGTCGTGCGTGACATAGACGGTGGTGGCGTGGATGCGGTTGTGCAGCTCGCGCAGCTCATGCACCATGAGGTCACGGAACTCGGTATCGAGCGTCCCCAGTGGCTCATCCATCAAAAAGCACTTTGGCCGCCGCACGATGGCACGGCCGAGCGCCACGCGCTGGCGGTCGCCGCCGGCAAGCCCTGAGACCGATTTGTTCAGCAGATGGTCGATGCGCAGCAGCTTTGCCGTCTCTTCGACGCGTTGACGGATTTCGGCCGACGGCATGCCTTGCGCCAAAAGCGGGAAGCCGATGTTCTTGCGCACATTCATGTGCGGGTAGAGCGCAAACAGCTGGAAGACGAAGGCGATGTCGCGCTCCCGCGCGCGGCGCATGGTGACGTCCTCGCCGCCGAGCAGGATCTGACCTCCGGTCGGCAGTTCGAGCCCGGCGATCATGCGCAATGTCGTCGTCTTGCCGCAGCCCGACGGCCCGAGCATGACGAAGAATTCGCCATCCTCGACGACGAAGCTCGAATCCTGCACGGCGACGAAATCGCCGAAGGCCTTTCTCAGGTGTTGGACGCGGATTTCGGCCATGACTATTCCGGGAACTTCGAGACGATGATGAACATCACCGTGCCGGCAAGCATGGTGATGAAGGAGTAGGTGTAGAGCGCCAGCGCGAAGGGCTGGAACAGCATAAGGAAGCCGATGGCGATGATCGCCGTGGCGATGTTTTCCAAGAGGCCGCGCCTAGCCCAGCGCGGCCAGCGCGACTTGCGTTTCGTGGGTTGGATCAGGCTCATTTGCGCACCGCGCCGAAGGTGATGCCGCGCAAGAGTTGTTTGCGAAGCAGAATGGTGAAGACCAAGATCGGCACCAGGAAGATCGTCGTGCCCGCTGCCACCGCTGGCCAGTCCTGGCCGCCTTCGCCGATGATGGTCGGGATAAAGGGCGGCGCGGTCTGCGCCGTGCCCGAGGTCAAAAGAGCGGCGAAGGCATATTCGTTCCAGGCGAAGATCAGGCAGAAGATGGCGGTCGCGGCAATGCCGGTGGTGGCCTGCGGCAGCACGGTACGCCAGAAGGCCTGCAGCCTGGTATAGCCGTCGATCATCGCCGCTTCTTCGTATTCACGCGGAATCTCGTCGATGAAGCCTTTCAAGAGCCACACCGCCAGCGAGACGTTGACCGCCGTGTAGAGCAGGATCATGCCGAGCGCGGTGTCGGAGAGGCCAAGCTCGCGGTACATGAGGTAGATGGGGATCGCGACCGCGATCGGCGGCATGAAGCGCGTCGACAGGATGAAGAACAGCAGATCGTCGGCCAGCGGCACCTTGAAGCGCGAGAAACCGTAGGCCGACAGCGTACCGAGAAAGACGGCGCAGAAGGTCGAGCCGAAGGCGATGATCAGCGAGTTGACGAAGCGCGGCAGGAAGTTGGACGGGCCGGCAATCACCATGTTGCGCTTGCGCACGGTCTCGTCGCAGAAGCCGGTCGCCGGTCCCAGCGAGTTGATGTATTCCGGCGTCTGCCGGGTGCGGGTCGTGAACAGGTTGCAATAGCCTTCGATGCTCGGTTGGAAGACGATTTTCGGCGGATAGGCGATCGAATCCGGCGGCGTCTTGAAGCTGGTGGCAAAAATCCACAACAGCGGCACGATCGAGATCAGCGCATAGGCGACGATGATCGTGCCGGCGATGCCTTTTGCCGTTCCCGACGGGGCGACGACGGAGTGGGCGGTGGTCAGGCTCATCTCTGCTTCACCTTGTTGAGCGCCTTGACGTAGATGTTTGCGAGGCCAAACACCGCGACGAACAGGATGATGGCGAAGGCCGAGGAATAGCCGGTGCGCCAGCTCTCGAAGGCCTGCCGTTTCAGCGTGATTGAGGCGACCTCGGTGGTCGAGCCGGGACCGCCGCCGGTCAACAGATTGACCATGTCGAACATCTTGAAGTTCTCGATGCCGCGAAACAGCACCGCCAGCATGATGAACGGCAGCGCCATCGGCAGTGTGATCGACCAGAACTGCCGCCAGTTGGAGGCGCGGTCGACCTCGGCCGCCTCATAGATGTATTCGGGGATGGAGCGCAGGCCGGCGAGGCAGATCAGCATCACGTAGGGCGTCCACATCCAGGTGTCGACGATGATGATCGACCACGGCGCCAGCTCGACGTTGGACAGCATCTGGATGTTCGTCGGCGGAATGCCGGTGACGAACGAGATGGCATAGGCGAACAGGCCGATCTGCGGTTCGTAGAGGAAGCGCCAGAAATTGCCGACCACCGCAGGCGACAGCATCATCGGCACCAGGATGATGGTCGTCCAGAAGGCATGGCCGCGGAATTTCCTGTCGATCAGCCAGGCGAGCGTAAAGCCGATCAGCGTCTGCAAAAGAATGGTCCAGAACACGAAATGTGCCGTCGTCTGCATGGCGATCCAGATGTCCTGATCGCCGAGGATGCGCTGGTAATTGGCAAAGCCGAGGTTCTTCACCACCTCGTTCGGCCGGTTGGCGCGGAAGTTGGTGAAGGACAGATAGATCGCCCAGAACAGCGGGAAGATGTTGATGGCGAGCAGCAAAAGGATCGTCGGCGAGATGAACAGCCAGGCGAGGCCCTTGTCGCTGATGCCCCGGACCTTGCGGGCCAACGGCTCCGGGGTCGCCCGGGCAACGTTCTCCGCAGTCCGATTGAGCATGGTAAGTCCTGCTTCGGTCACGTGGGTCGTCTCTGTCATGAATTTATCTGAACTGCGTCCCGTGCCAAGGGCGGCACGGGACGCGTCGGTCTGGCTCGGGAGGAGCCGTTAAACCGTTGTCCGGTTACATCTTACCATCGTCCTGGAACACCTGCGTCCAGTCCTTGACCAGGCCGTCGAGCGCATCCTTGGCCGAACCCTGGCCGGCGACGACATAGTCGTGGAAGCGCTTCTGCGACGCCTGCAGCAGCGGTGCGTAGCTGGGTTCGGCCCAGAAGTCCTTCACGATCGCCATCGAGTCGAGGAAGGTCTGCGCATAGGGCTGGCTGGACGGGAAGGCCGGGTCCTTGACCACCGCGTTCAGGCAGGAATAGCCGCCGAGCGACCACCACTTGGCCTGCACGTCCTTGTTGGCAAACCATTTGATGTATTTCAGCGCCGATTCCTGCTTGTCGGAATAGGACACAACCGAGATGCCCTGGCCGCCGAGCTGGGCGAACTGGTCGCCGTCCGGGCCCTTCGGGTTAACGAAGTAGCCGATCTTGTCGCCGCCGACATTCTCGTCCTTCTGCAGGCCGGGCCAGGTGAAGGCGAAGTTCATATGCATCGCTACCTGGCCGGATTTGAAGGCGTCGACGCCTTCGCCCATGTAGCTGTTCGACGCGCCGGGCGGGGTGCAGCAATCATAGAGCGCCTTGTAGAATTCCAGCCCCTTCACCGATTTGTCGGAGTTGACGAAGCCTTCCATTTCGTAGGGCTTCTTCGGGTTTTCATACTGGAAGCCAAAGCTGTAGAGGACGTCCATGGCGCCCATGGTGATGCCTTCCGAGCCACGCTCGGTGTAGATCGAGGCGCCATAGACGGTCTTGCCGTCGATCTCGCGCTTCTGGAAGAATTCGGCGATCTGCTTCAGCTGGTCGAAGGTGGTCGGCGGGCCGAGATCCCAGCCATACTTTTCCTTGAATTCCTTCTGCAGTTCCGGCTTGGAGAACCAATCCTTGCGGTAGGTCCAGCCGACGACGTCGCCCATGGCCGGCAGCGCCCAGTAGTTCGGCGTGTTCTTCGGCCATTCGGAATAGCCGACGACGGTTGCGGGGACGAAATCGTCCATGCTGATCTTCTCCTTGTCGAAGAAGTCGTTCAGCTTGACGTAGTGGCCGTTTTCGGCCGAGCCGCCGATCCACTGGCTGTCGCCGATGATCAGGTCGCAGAGCTTGCCGTGCGAGTTGAGCTCGTTGAGGAAGCGGTCGGCATAGTTGGTCCACGGCACGAACTCGAATTTCATGCCGATGCCGGTTTCCTTGGTAAAGTCCTTGGACAGTTCGACAAGTGCGTTGGCCGGGTCCCAGGCGGCCCAGCACAGCGTCAGGTCTTCAGCGTGCGCAACGTTCGAGACGGCTGTCGACGCAGTGATCGCCGAGGTCAGTCCCAACGCCAGTTTCAAGCTCGATTTCATGCCTTCCTCCCATTTGCGAAACGCGCCCGGATGGCGGTTTCAAGAGCCCCTCAACCCTCGCTCCTCCGAGGGCCTAAACATGGCGGCGCGGTGCGTCGCAGATGTTTAGTAATTTGTTTAGTGATGCAATTTTTACTAAACAAGGCAAGCGAAATCGTTGCTGCGCCGCAGCATGGCGAAACGGGCATTGAAATCGTTGGGAAATGATTGCCGCAGGGCTCTCCCGGGAGTTGCTTAGCCGGCGTCGACTACAACGCTCGTCTGTGGCGTCACCGGCCGGACTGGCGGCGCCGGCGGCAGCAGGGCGCGTATATCGGCGAAGGGAAAAGTCGGCTCGAAGCGGAAGGCCTCGGCCAGGGACCCGGCGACGCTGTTGCACTGCCCGGCGCGAAACTCATTCTGGACGCGCGCCCTGTCGACATATTGCTCCGGCATCTGCGAGCAATGCGCGCGGATCGCCTGTGTTTTGACATCGCGGTAGGCGGAGATGTCGACATAGTGCGTCGGCGAAAATCCGGTTCCGCCCATCGTATCGGCATGCAGCACCGGCACGGCGAAGGATGCCGCGATGCGCACCCCGTCCGACAGCGCGCGGTGGTCGGCATGATAATCGTTGGGCGCGTGCGTGATCACCAGATCCGCTGATGTCTCGCGTATAAGCGTTTTCAGCGTACCGATCAGCGCTGCATCGGCCACCAGATCACCGTCGGGGAAGTCGAGAAAGTGAAGCGTCGCGGCGAGCAAAGCCGCGGCGGCCGTCGCTTCCTCGCGCCGGACACGCGCCAAAACGCCAGGGTCGCCCTTGCCGCCCTTGGCGCCATCCGTGGCTATGGCGAAAGTGAGTTCTGCGCCTTGCGCCGCATAGGCGGCCAGCGTACCGAACATGAATATCTCGATGTCGTCCGGATGCGCGCCGAGCGCCAATACCTTCACCGCACTCTCCCCGGAAATGGAAAAACGTGACGAACGGAATTCTGCTCGCTCTCATCGCCTATGCAAGCTATTCGTGCAGCGACGCCGTTATCAAGAGCCTTGGCGCACAGTTCACCGTCTTCGAGATCGGTTTCTTTGTGACGCTGTTTTCCGGCTTCTTCCTGCTCTTCACCCGGCCGAAAGGCGAGCGCTGGCGGGACTTCTGGCGGACCAAACGGCCGTGGGCGGTGCAGGCCCGCACTTGGGCCGGCATCGCTTCGGGCGTGCTCGGCGTTTATGCCTTCACCACCATCCCGCTGGCCGAGGCCTATGCGTTGATCTTCCTGGCGCCGCTCTGCGTCACCGTCCTTTCTACCGTCATTCTCAAGGAGAAGGTCGGCCCATGGCGCTGGCTGGCTGTGGTCGCCGGCTTTGCTGGTGTCATGCTGGTGGTGCAGCCGGGCTTTCGCGAGCTGCATCTCGGCCACCTCGCCGCTTTCGGCGTCGCCTTCCTTGCCGCCACCAGCATCATCCTGACGCGTTCGCTCGCCCAGCAGGAAAAGCGCACGACCATGCTCGGCGTCCTGGTCGGCTGCGCCCTGGTCTTCAACGGAATCGCCGCCGCCGCCACCTCGTTCAAGCTCCCGGATGCCAGGCAGCTGGTATGGTTTGTCATATCGGGTGCCTTCACCTCCTGCGGGCAGTTCCTGCAACTGCTTGCGGTCAAATACGCTCCCGCCAACCGCATCGCGCCAACGCACTATTCGCAGATCGTCTGGGCGGTGATCCTCGGGGCGCTGTTCTTTCAGGAATATCCCGACTGGCTGTCCCTGGTCGGCCTCGCCGTCGTTGGCGCTTCCGGCCTGCTGACCATGGTGCGCGAGGAAGTGCGGTTGGGTAGGGTGCGCTGGAACCCGCTGTCGCGAACAAGACTGTGAGCGAGCGCCGGTTGCACGGCCATAGTGACCGCTGATATGCGGACGCGATGACGACAAGACCCTTGCCGGAGCTTCCAGTGTCCGCCGTGCTGCCGGCGCTGAGCGAGGCGCTCGGCGCTGGCAACAGCGCCGTGCTGGTGGCGCCGCCCGGCGCCGGCAAGACGACGCTGGTGCCGCTGGCGCTGCTCGACGCGCCGTGGCTGGGCGCCGGCAAGATCGTCCTGCTTGAACCGCGCCGGCTCGCCGCCCGCGCAGCCGCCCGCCGCATGGCCGAATTGCTCGGCGAGGAGCCCGGCGCCACCGTCGGCTATGCCATGCGCATGGAAAACCGCACCTCGGCCCGGACAAGAATCCTGGTCGTCACCGAAGGCGTGCTGGCGCGCATGATCCTCGACGATCCGGAGTTGCCCGGCGTCTCCGCAGTGATTTTCGACGAGTTCCATGAGCGTTCGCTCGACGGCGATTTCGGCCTCGCTTTGGCGCTCGATGTGCAAGGTGCGCTGCGGCCGGATTTGCGGCTGCTGGTGATGTCGGCGACGCTCGACGGCGCGCGCGTTGCGAAACTCTTGTCCGGCGCGCCGGTGATCGAAAGTCAAGGCCGGGCCTTTCCCGTCGACATCCGTTACGACGAGCGGCCGGCTGGTGTTTCCGTCGAAGACGCCATGGCCAAGGCAATCCGTTCGGCGCTTGCCGAGGAGAGCGGCAGCGTGCTCGCCTTCCTGCCTGGGCAACGCGAGATCGAGCGCACCGCCGAGCGGCTGCAGGACCGCTTGGGAGCCGACACCGACACCGTGCCGCTCTACGGCCAGCTCGACAACAGGGCGCAGGACGCCGCCATCAAGCCGGCGCCGCCGGGCCGCCGCAAGGTGGTGCTGGCGACGTCGATCGCCGAGACCTCGATCACCATCGACGGCGTGCGCGTCGTCATCGATTCCGGCCTGTCGCGGCTGCCGCGCTACGAGCCGGCGAGCGGCCTGACGCGGCTGGAGACGGTGCGTGTTTCCAGGGCATCGGCCGACCAGCGCGCCGGGCGCGCCGGGCGCACGCAGCCAGGTGTCGCCATCCGGCTGTGGCGGGCCGAGCAGACGGCGGCACTTCCCGCCTTCACCCCGCCCGAGATACTCGAAGCCGATCTGTCCAGCCTGCTGCTCGATTGCGCCGCTTTCGGCGTCGCCGATCCGGCGAGCCTGTCCTTCCTCGATCCGCCGCCTACGCCGGCGCTCAACGAGGCGCGGACGCTGCTCAGTGCGCTGCACGCCATCGACGCGACCGGACGGCTGACCGAGGCGGGCGGCGCGATGCGTAAGCTGGCGCTGCCGGTACGGCTGGCGCACATGGTCGCCGAAGCTGCGGGGACCGGCCATGCGACGGAGGCTGCGATGCTGCCGGTGCTGCTCACCGAACGCGGCCTCGGCGGCGACGGCGCCGACCTCGAGCGTCGATTGATGCGCTTTCGCACCGAGAAATCGCCGCGGGCCGTGGCGGCAAGGCAGCTGGCTGAGCGGCTGGCGAAGCAGGCTTCTTCACCCTCCCCCTTGTGGGGAGGGTCGATCCGCGAAGCGGAGCGGGGTGGGGGTAGGCTGGGCGCCGCACCCCCACCCCGTCTCCCTCGCCTTGCTGCGCAAGGCGCGCTCGCCGACCCTCCCCGCAAGGGGGAGGGTAAAAGCGCCGGCGCTTTGCTCATCCACGCCTGGCCGGACCGGGTCGCCAAGGCGCGCGGCGAGCGCGGGCGTTTCGTGCTCGCCAACGGCTCCGGCGCCATGGTCGACGCCGCCGATCCGCTGGCCGGCGAGAGCTGGCTGGTCGTTGCCGATCTGCAGGGCAAGGCGCAAAATGCCCGCATCACCGCAGCGGCCGCCGTCGACGAGGCCGATATCCGCGCCGCACTTTCCGACAGGATCGAGACCCGCCGCGAGACGAGCTTCGACCGCGAGCGGCGCGCGGTGCGCGTGCGTGAGACCGCCAGGCTCGGCGCCATCACTTTGTCCGAGCGAATGCTGCCGGCGCCGTCCGGCGCCGACGCCAACCGCGCCATTCTGGATGCGTTGCGCGAACACGGGCTCTCTCTGCTGGAGTGGGGCAAGGAGGGGGAGACGCTACGCCAGCGCCTCGGCTGGCTGCACCGCGGCCTCGGTGCGCCCTGGCCCGATGTTTCGGACACGGCCCTCATCGAACGCCTCGACGACTGGCTGCTGCCGTTCCTCACAGGCAAGGCGTCCTTCGCCGCGATCGATCCCGGCGCGCTGTCTTCAGGCCTGATGGCGCTGGTGCCGCATGAATTGCAGCGCAAGATCGGCACACTGGCGCCAACCCATTTCGATGCGCCGTCCGGCAGCCATGTGCCGATCCGCTATGACGGCGAATGGCCGGTGCTGGCGATCCGCGTGCAGGAGCTGTTCGGCCTCGACCGCCATCCCGCTATCGCCAACGGCACCGTGCCGCTGACGCTCGAGCTGCTGTCGCCGGCGCACCGGCCGATCCAGACGACGCGCGACCTGCCCGGCTTCTGGCGCGGCTCCTGGGCCGATGTGCGCACCGACATGCGCGGCCGCTACCCCCGCCATGTCTGGCCGGAAAATCCGCTGCTCGCCGCCGCCACCGCCCGGGCAAAACCGCGCGGCACCTAGCGTTTCTGCTTTCCCGGCTATAATCCTTGGCCATGATCAACATCCTGCGTGCGCCCGACTTCCAGCAAAGCCAGCGGCTGCGCCTCAACACGCTGATCCGACTGCGCTGGCTGGCGATTGTCGGCCAGAGCCTGACCGTCCTGGTCGTCGCCTATGGGCTGAAATTCCCGCTGCCGGTCAGCCTCTGCTTCGCGCTGATCGCCTGCTCGGCCTGGCTGAACCTGGTTCTGACCTTCCGCTATCCGGCGGCGCACCGGCTGACGCCGTTTTCGGCCTTCGTCATCCTGACCTTCGACAGCCTGCAGCTTGCCGGCCTGCTCTACATGACCGGCGGTCTCACCAATCCGTTTTCGCTGCTGATGACCGTGCCTGTGGTCGTCTCGGCGACATCGTTGCCACTGCGTCTCACCGCCATTCTCGGCGGGCTGGTGATAGTGGGGGCAAGCTTGCTGGTGTTCTTCCATCTGCCGCTGCCCTGGTACGAGGGCGCGCCGCTGCCAATGCCGTTTATCTATGTCGCCGGCATTTGGATGGCGGTGTTCTCGTCGATCGCCTTTACCGCCATCTACGCCTTCCGCGTCGCCGAGGAGGCCCGCCTGCTCGCCAACGCGCTTGCCGCCACCGAGCTGGTGCTGCAGCGCGAGCAGCATCTGTCGGCGCTTGATGGCCTGGCTGCCGCCGCAGCACACGAGCTCGGCACGCCGCTCGCCACCATCGCCCTGGTCTCCAAGGAGATGGAAAAGGCGCTTGGCGACGACCCGAAATACGGTGAGGACGTCAAACTTCTGCGGTCGCAGAGCGAGCGCTGCCGCGAGATCTTGAAACGCCTCACCAGCCTGTCCTCGGAGGGCGAGGCGCATCTGTCGCGGCTGCCGCTGACCTCGCTGGTCGAGGAGGTGACGGCGCCGCACCGCGATTTCGGCATCTCGATCAAGCTTCGGCCGGGCGAGCGCATCGGCCCCGAACCGGTCGGGCGACGCAATCCCGGCGTGATCTACGGCCTCGGCAATCTGGTCGAGAATGCCGTCGACTTCGCCCGCAAGACCGTCACCGTGCAATGGAGCTGGGACGAGCTCGACGTCACCTTCTCGATCATCGACGACGGGCCGGGCTTTCCGCCCGAAATCATCGACCGCATCGGCGAGCCCTACATGTCGACGCGCCAGGGCAATGAAGCCGGCGGCGGACTGGGTCTCGGGCTCTTCATCGCCAAGACCTTGCTCGAACGCTCCGGCGCCACGCTCGATTTCCGCAATTCGAGCGGGCTGGGCGAGGGCGCCATCGTGCAGGTATCGTGGCCGCGCACCGTCTTCCTAAACCCGGAATCGGTGGGAACCTCGATGTTCGACACCGCCTGAGGCATTTTGATTTGGCGCATGATCCTTTCCGAAAATCGATTACGATTTTCGGGGTCATGCACTGGCTGAGACCGGCAAAATTGGACAATGGCGTTCAGGAACTATATCTGCGTAAAATTAAGGCAGCAGGATTTTTTGAAGACGATGACTGGCGAAGAAACAATTGGCGCAATGGTTGAAGGCGAGGACACCTCGCTGCTGATCGTCGACGACGACAAGCCGTTCCTGACGCGGCTGGCCCGCGCCATGGAAACCAGGGGCTTTGTGGTCGAGACGGCCGAGAGCGTCGAGGAGGCGGTGGCCAAGGCGCGCGCCCATCCGCCGGCCTATGCGGTGGTCGACATGCGGCTCGGCGACGGCAACGGCCTCGACGTCGTCGCCGCCATTCGCGAGAAGCGCGACGATGCCCGCACCGTCATCCTCACCGGCTATGGCAACATCGCCACCGCGGTGACGGCGGTGAAGCTCGGCGCCATCGACTATCTGTCGAAGCCCGCCGATGCCGACGATGTGTTTGCGGCCCTGACCCGCACCGCCGGCGAACGCGCCGCCCCGCCCGAAAACCCGATGTCGGCCGATCGTGTGCGCTGGGAACACATCCAGCGCGTGTACGAAATGTGCGACCGCAACGTCTCCGAAACCGCGCGGAGGCTGAACATGCACCGCCGCACGCTGCAGCGGATACTGGCCAAGCGCGCGCCGCGCTGAGGTTCACGCGCGCAGGCCGCCAATTGCCGAACGTCAACGCTGCCCCTCACCTGCCTGCCGGCATCCTCTCCCCGTATAGAGACGGGGAGAGGGGCGCTCTCATCGCTGGTTTCGCCAATCGCCGGCGTTGCAGGAAACGACGGCTAGGCTGAAGCTGCCCCTTTCTCCCCGTCACTATACGGGGAGAAATGTCCGGCAGGACAATGAGGGGCGGCGCCAACGCTGGAAAGAGTTGCGCTTGCCCTGCCATCGACCTTTGCGCATCATCGCTAAGGCCACGGGGAAACCCGATAACGGAGGAAACATGCGCGACGAGCGGCCGAAATCCATCCTTCGCGAATTCCTCGATGGCGAGGCGGCGGGTGGCATCATCCTGATGGTGGCGGCGGCGCTTGCGCTGATCGTCGCGAATTCGCCCCTGGCCGAAACCTATTTCGCCGCCCTCCACGCCTATCTCGGCCCGCTCAGCCTCTCGCACTGGATCAATGACGGCCTGATGGCGGTGTTCTTCCTGCTGGTCGGCCTGGAGATCAAGCGCGAGATGCTGGACGGCCAGCTCTCGACCTGGCCGCGCCGCGTGCTGCCGGGCGTCGCTGCCGCCGGCGGCATGCTGGTCCCGGCGCTGGTCTATGTCGCCATCAACCGCAACAATCCGGCCGCGCTCTCCGGCTGGGCGATCCCGACCGCCACCGACATCGCCTTTGCGCTCGGGGTGCTGTCGCTGCTCGGCAATCGCGTGCCGGCGTCGCTGAAAATCTTTCTCACCGCGCTCGCTATCATCGACGATCTCGGCGCCGTCATCATCATCGCCATCTTTTACACAAGCGGACTATCGCTCGCCTATCTTGGCGCCGCCTTCGCCGTCATCGCGGTGCTCGTCGTGCTCAACCGCATGCGGGTGACGACGCTGACGCCCTATCTCGTGCTCGGCGCCATCCTGTGGGTGCTGGTGCTGAAATCAGGCGTCCATGCGACGCTGGCCGGCGTTGCGCTGGCGCTCGCCATCCCGCTCAAAGTGTCTCCCGGCAGCGGCCACGATCTCGACCATTCGCCGCTGCACCGGCTCGAACACGGTCTGCACAAGATCGTGCCTTTCATCGTCATTCCGATCTTCGGCTTTGCCAATGCCGGCGTGTCGCTGGCCGGCCTCAGCGCCGCTGCCCTGGTCGAGCCGCTGACGCTCGGCGTTGCCGCCGGCCTCGTGCTGGGCAAGCTGGTCGGCGTCTTCGGCTCGTCGGCGCTGGCGATCCGGCTCGGCTTCGCCGACCTGCCGGTCAACGCCGGCTGGCTGCACATGATCGGCATTTCGCTGCTGTGCGGCATCGGCTTCACCATGAGCCTGTTCATCGGCTTGCTCGCCTTCGCCAACGACGTGGCGCTGCAGGACGCGGTCAAGGTCGGCATCCTGGCAGGCTCGTTCATCGCCGCACTGCTCGGCGCTGCCGTGCTGCTGATGGCGCCGGCCGTGGGGGAGATTGACGAAGACTAGATTGGCGGCAGGCCGAAAGCCGCGAACAGTTCGGGTCCGAGCGGCGGCACGTAGATCGTCAGCGAGGCGATTTTGCCGTCCGCAGCTTCGATGACATGCAGCGAATGCGGGCGCCACAATAGATCCTGATGGCTGCGTGCGTAGACGCCGACCGCCGGTTGGGCGTTGGCTCCGATGGCCACCGTGCGGTAGCCCGAAAAATTGCCCCAGACGGTCTCGAAGAAGGCATGGATCGCCTCGCGTCCCCGGTACCATTCCCGCCATGGTGGCATGTGGTAGGTGGCGTCTTCCTTCAAGAGCTCGATCAGGCCGTCGAGCTTGGCCGCCTGCCAGGCCTGCATGTAGCGCTCGAGCAGCAGCGCCTCTTGCCGGTTGGGCCGTGACCGCTGCTGCGGACGCCCCTGAGGATATCGCTCGCCCAGCGTTGCGCGGGCCCGCTGCAAGGCGCTGTTGATCGAAGCGGTCGAGCCGCCCAGCAATTGCGCCGTCTCGACAGCCGACCATCCCAGCACATCGCACAGAAGCAGAATGGCCCGCTGCCTGGGCGGCAGAAGCTGGATCGCCGCCACGAAGGCGAGTTGCACCGCTTCACGGGCTTCGTAGCGCGCTTCCGGACCGGGCTCGTCGTCAACGAGGTCCGGAAGCTCTGTGTCCGGATACGGCTCCAGCCAGGTGAACTCGGCGGCGGGCCCGCCGGTGGCCCGCCCGTCGGTCTCAGGTCGTCCGGGCTGCTGGAGAGTGCGATGCGCCGTCGACCTCGCCTTGATGGCGTTGAGGCAGCTGCGGGTGGCGATCGTATAGAGCCAGCCGCGCACCGAGCCCCGGCCGTCGAATTGCGACCTGCCGCGCCACGCCCTCAGCAAAGTGTCCTGGACAAGGTCGTCTGCCTCATGCAGCGAGCCCATCATCCGATAGCAATGGAGTTTGAGCTCGCGGCGGTGGGCCGCCGTCAAACGCTCGAAGGCCAGTCGATCGAGGATCGGCCGCCCCAGGGGCTCAACGGGGCCAAGAGCGTCTGTCATGGAGGAGCCTGCGGTGCTGAAGCTGCCTGGCATCGTGCGCGCCTCACGCCGCTGCCGCAAGTCCGCTGCCGCTGACGGCGAAGGAGCTGCCTTCCGATTTGCCTGTGGCGAGCGCGACCACCGCGCGGCCGACATCGGCCGGCGTCTGCATGTCGGTCATGCTCGCGAGGACGTCCGTAGGCTGAATGCCCAAATAGGCCGCAAAGCCATCGAGCCCGGCATCGCCTATGCCGGTCCCTGGCATGATGCGGGCCGGTGCGAGCGCCATAAAGCGCAGGTCCAGTCCAAGCCGATCCGATTCCTTCTGGCAATGACCGGCCAGGAACATCTGCATGCGTTTTGCGCCTGCATACCCGCCGGCGAACGGCGGTCCGCCGGTCAAGGCTGCACCACTGGAGATCAGCACAACCCGGCTGCCTGGTTTCAGCCGGCCCTGGAGCGCGGCCTTGCAGAACAGGAACGACGCTTTGACGTCCACTTCCCAGTTCACCGAGAAGTCCTCCCAGCTCTGATCCTGGACGGGCGCGGACGGAGCAAGGGCGCCGGCGCAGATCACCAGCACGTCCGGCTCGAGCGCGGCGAAAACCGCATCGGGTGCGGTCTCGTCGGTGGCGTCGACCGTAAGCGTCTTCACACCTGATGTCTCCCAGGAGAGTTCCTTCAGCGCCGCTGCACCGCGAGCAACGGCAAGCACTGTCGCGCCCTCGCCAAGCGCAGCCTCCACGATTGAGCGGCCGACGCCCCGGCTGCCTCCGACGACGACGACATTCTGACCTTGCAACGATCCCATGGATCACCTCTCTTTCCGGCCGCCGGACCATCCAACGCGCCTACTGATCAGGACAGCCGAGGTGATCGGAAATCATCGGTGCAGGTCAAAAAATTCTCTCAATGGATCGGCGGGCCTGCGCGAAGCCATGGTCGGGCACCAGCGGGACGCGCCACCGTCGGCCCGGCGCACGGTTATTCGCTCTCCCCCTCCAGCGCCGGCACAGCCACGCCCGCAAGCTCCGCCGCCAGCAGCCGCGCTGCACCCGCCCTTGCAATGCGCAGCATCAGCGCCTTGCGCGTCGCCGCCGCCATGCGGTGCTCCGGCGCATCGCGCAGGATTTCCGCACCGTAGCCGTCGGAAAGGATGAAACCGCATTCCTCGGGAAAAATCTCTGAGGGCACACCGGGATGGGTGGCGAAGAAGAAGCGATCGGAATGCAGCCGGTAGTCAGGCCATTTGCGGTCGACGCGAAAATCCTCGATCGAGGATTTGATCTCGATGATCCAGATGTCGCCTTGCCGGGTCAGCGCCACCAGATCGGCGCGCCGGCCCGTGGCCAGCGACAGTTCAGGCAGCATATGCATTCCCATCTGCATCAACAGCCGCTGCACGCCACGCCGCACCAGTATGGCGCGTTCCGACTGGCGGCCGTCGATCAGGGGATTGAGGGGAATCGGGGAAATGATCGGCATGGCAGCCACCATGCCAGATTTTGTTCACGGTTTGAACCTGTCTTATGTAGGCGATTATGTACTTTGCGAACACACAAGCCAAAGAGCGTCCCGGCGCTAGACCTTGCGGACTAGCATCGCTGCGAACTCATCCGGGTTTTTCGGCGTGATCGCTAGGAACCGAGGCCACCACCGTTTTTCGACTAAGACCACCTTCCGAGGCCAACGATTGACGATGCTGACGGTATTCCAAGGATGTGAGCCCAGATTCAAGATAGCGGCGAAATTGAACCGACCTTCGATGACGTGGGCGGCGACGATGTTCGTCGCTTTCAGCCGATAGATTGGCAGAAACCGAAAGAGTCGAATCTCAAAGCATTCGGGCGTCGCATAGAACTCCCAGAGCAAACCCCACATTTCTCATGTCCGTCGCTTGCTACCGCATCAGGCGCCTTCGCTCGCGCGATCCTTCCCGTGTTTGTAAGGTACATAATCGCCTCCCAAAAGGGGATTATGTACTTTACAAACGCCGCCCTGCCGATTGATCCCCGCTACGCTTGAGATAGGCTACTGGGGGATGCAAACCATGAAGCGTAGAACCACACTCACCGCGCTGCTCGTATCGTTGGCTACGATAGGCCTCATCTTGCTGGGGATTGGCCTTCTTGCTAGCGCGGGAATCGTAGCCGAGAAGGGTACTTGGCCGCATATTGTCGGTGGCTTCGTTGTGGTAGCGATGATGCCGATAGCGTTTGTAGCATTTCTGTCCTGTGTGTTTCCAGTTCTGACCACCCTTCTTCTTGCGGCTATGCCGCGAGAAAAGCTGATCCCGTATCTCAGAGTGTGGCCATTCAATTTCTTGCTCTGGAAGGAAGTCAGAGACGAGTTTGAGCCTACCTCAAGCTAGGTCTGCTTCTTACTCGTTCGTCTGAAGGTGGCAGTCGCTTTCGGATTTTGATCCCAGCATCAGCGCCCCATTAGGCGATTATCCGGTTGACAAAGCTGGCGCGACGACCTGATCCGAGCGTTCCGCGATCGCACCATATTTGGTCTGGGTGCGGTCTGGTATTAATCCGGGGCGGCCCTATGTCGTGCCAATCAACTTCCGTTCTTAGCTATAAGACGGCAGGACTAAAGTCTTGCGCCGTAAACGCAAAGGTCTGATGTAACCGCTTTGGTTCCGTTCTTGTCCATTGGACGTTCCGTATTTTAGTCAAACGAGATATTAGACCTACCGAAGTCAGCTTTCGTGCGCCACCCAGCCATGGCGGCCCGAACCGGCCCCGTTCCATACCATAGCGGCACCCTATCAACCCTGGGGCATGCCTTCAGGCCACCTCGATCGTCACCGGCACGCCCCGCCGCAGCGAGTTGCTGATCGCGGAAATCTCACCGGCTTTGTCGATGACCTTCCGGGGATCTGAACCGTCCAGTGTTTCGCAGGAAACGGTCATCGTGGCTGAGGTCGCCAGCAACGGCTTGCCGTCGAGGTTCACGGTCACGCTGACGGCGATCTTTCCCAGACCAACGCCCATCTCCTCGGCGACATAGCGCAGGTCGTTGCAGAAGCAGCCGCCGATCGCCAGCGCCAGTATCTGGGCGCCGTTGAAGCCCAGCCCCATGCCGCCGGCCTTGCCTTCGGGCCGGTCGACCACCACCGTATGTCCGCCGGCCCAGCCCATCGCGGCCTGCGTGCCCTCGACAGTGCGCAGTTCAACGGTTGCCGACATCATCGCTGGATCGCCCTCCCTGCGAAGCGCCGAAACCGCCCGGCGCCCAGTCCTTCAAGCCGTGGCCGAGGCCGGCCTGTCTCCAGCCGGCGCCGATCCCGCAATATCGTCCAGGATCGGGCAGTCCGGCCGGTCGTCGCCATGGCAGGCGTGGATCAGCTTCTGCAAGGTCGCGCGCATCGACTGCAGCTCGCGCACCTTCTCCTCGATCGCACTGACATGGGCGGCGGCGATCTCGCGCACGTCGTGGCTGGCGCGGCTGCGATCGCGATAAAGTGCCATCAACTGGCGGCAATCATCGATTGAAAAGCCGAGGTTGCGGGCGCGGCGCAGGAAGGCCAGCCGGTGGATGTCGTCGCTGGAATAATCGCGATAGCCATTGCCGGCGCGCGCCGGCGCGATCAGGCCGATCTCTTCATAGTAGCGGATGGTCTTGGCCGGCAGGCCGGACCGCACCGCGGCATCGCCAACATTCATAGTGGTTCCTCGATTCCGGGCCATCCGACAGGACCGCCCATTGTTTTTCCTTCACAATCCCGTGACCCCTGTTGCCGAAATGCCATAGTGGACGGCTTACCAGCAGGTAAGGTCTCGCATATAGGCATCGCGCGCTTGGCAAGCAAAGCAAATGCCAGCATGAATGATTTCAGGAAAAGCGGCCGCAACGTGCCGCTCGATTCTGGGCGGGGCATCGGACCATTTCATGCGCATGAAGTCATTTGCAATCGTCGCTGCACTTGCGTTGTCGACCGCGATCTCGGGTTGCAGCACGATCGGCTCGCAGCTCTTCAGCAACAACTACGGTGCGGTGAACGATGCAGGCTATCAGCTGCCGCGCATCCCGATCGAGAAAGTGCCGTTGAAGTACCACCGGCAGGAGGTGAATTACGACACCTCGGAAAAGCCGGGCACCATTGTCGTCGATACGCAGAACAAGTTTCTCTACTTCGTCGAAGGCGACGGCCGGGCGATCCGCTACGGCATCGGCGTCGGCCGCGAAGGTTTTGAATGGCACGGCACCGCCCACATCGCGCTGAAGCGCGAATGGCCGACCTGGACCCCGCCGCGGCAGATGATCCAGCGTCAGCCGGAACTGGCCAAGTTTGCCGGCGGCATGGAGCCGGGCCTGAAGAACCCGCTCGGCGCGCGCGCCATGTACCTGTTTAACAAGGGCGGCGACATGGGCTACCGCCTGCATGGCAGCCCGGAATGGAATTCGATCGGCAAGGCGATGTCGTCGGGCTGCATCCGGCTGATGAACCAGGATATCATCGACCTCTACGACCGCACGTCGGTCGGCGCCAAGGTCATTGTGATGTGATTACAGTTCGTGCGCGGACCGTCTAGGCAACAACGGACGTCCCAAACAGAAAACCGGGCAATTTGGCCCGGTTTTTTGTTTTTTACGGCACTGGCGGAGGATGTGCGCTGAGAAACTCTCAGGAAACCTGTTCGACTTGCTGTACTTCCGGCACAAAGTGGCGGAGCAGGTTCTGGATGCCGTGCTTCAGCGTCGCCGTCGACGACGGGCAACCGGCGCAGGCGCCCTTCATGTGCAGGAACACAGTGCCGTTCTCAAAGCCGCGGAAGGTGATGTCGCCGCCATCCTGGGCAACCGCCGGGCGCACCCTTGTGTCGAGCAGTTCCTTGATGGTGATGACCAGTTCCTCGTCGGCCTTGTCGTAGAATTCGCCGGTCTGGCTGGTCTCGGCGGCGGGGCCGGCATTGACCATGACAGGCGCGCCCGACATGAAGTGCTCCATGATGGCGCCGAGGATTGCCGGCTTCAGATGCTGCCAGTCGGGGCCATCCTTGGTCACGGTGATGAAGTCATAGCCGAAGAACACGCCGGTGATGCCGGGAATCTCGAACAGCCGGCCGGCCAGCGGCGAGGCGCTCGCGGCACTGTCGGCGTCGCGGAAGTCGGCGGTGCCTTCAACAAGCACTTCCTTGCCGGGCAGGAATTTCAGCGTTGCCGGGTTCGGCGTCGATTCGGTCTGGATGAACATGGCCGTCTCCGTGCCCCAGTCGGGCAGCTAGTTTGGAATAATTCTAAATAGGCTCAATTGGCTGGACATTCAAGCGAAACGCATCGCTCAAAGGGCTGGCTGGCGGAATGTTTTTGCTGGCGGGAATGAATCCCGGGCGGGCTCTAAATCGAAGAGCTTGATGTTATCCGAAAACCGCTTCACGTTTTTCGGCATCATGCTCTAGGCGAGGCTGTCGATCTCCTCGTCCGACAAATTCTGCGGCACCACTGTGACCGGAATAGGGAAGGCCGCGCCCTTGCCGGCGACAGCGCCGACCAGCGGTCCGGGACCTTCCTTGCCGGCGCCTGCCGCCAGCACCAGGATGGCGATATCCTGGTCTTCCTCGATCAGTTTGTGGATCTCTTCGGTCGGCTTGCCTTCGCGCACCACCATTTCGGGCTCGATGCCGAGCTTCTGGCGCACCTTGTTGGCATAGCCGTCCAGCGCCGCGCGCGCCGTGGCGTTGGCCTCCTCGCGCATGATCTTCTCGACGCCCAGCCAGTGCTGGAAATCGTCCGGTGTGATGATGTAGAGCAACACCAGCGTGCCGCTGGTGCTCTGCGCCCTCTTCGAGGCGTAGGCGACGGCGCGCTCGCACTCCGGCGTGTCGTCGATGATCGTCAGGAATTTCCTGCGATGGCCGGCTTCGCGACTGAGGCGTTTGGAGACCATGTCTATCTACTCGATGTGTTTTCGGCCGCAATCTGCCACCACGGCAGACCGGCGGCAAGCCGCCGGCCTTGTGCCAGTGTGGTGCAGTGCACTGTGACGGCTAGAGCATGATGCCGAAAAGTGTGAAGCGGTTTTCTCGGACAAACGGGAAACCGTTTGTCCAGGCATCATGCTCTATCTCTTTGATCTAGGGCCGGATTCAGATTTCAGGTCGATTCGACCTGAAATCATCCGGCTCTAGGCTCAGCCCTGCAGCAGGCCGATAATGTCGCGCACGGTCTTCATCGTGGTCTCGGCCAGCACCCCGGCTCGTTCGCCGCCATCCTTCAGCACCGCATCGACATAGGCGCGGTCGCCCTCGATGCGGCGCATCTCGCCGGCGATCGGCGCCAGCTTTTCCACGGCAAGGTCAGCCAGCGCCGGCTTGAACACGGAAAATTGCTGGCCGCCGAATTCCTTCAGCACGTCGGCCTTCGACATCTCGGCCAGCCCGGCATAGATGCCGACCAGGTTTTCCGCTTCCGGGCGGCTTTCCAGTCCGTCGATTTCGCTCGGCAAGGCCTCCGGGTCGGTCTTGGCCTTGCGGATCTTCTTCGAGATGGTGTCGGCATCGTCGGTCAGATTGATGCGCGACAGGTCGGACGGGTCCGATTTCGACATTTTCTTGGAGCCGTCGCGCAGGCTCATGATGCGCGCTGCCGGGCCGCCGATGACCGGTTCGGTGATCGGGAAAAAGCCGTTCACGGTCTCTTCGCCGACCTGCATCTCGACGCCGACGCCAAGGCTGGCGATGCGGCTCGAAAAGTCATTGTTGAATTTTTGCGCGATGTCGCGGGTCAGCTCCAGATGCTGCTTCTGGTCCTCGCCCACCGGCACATGGGTGGCGCGATAGAGCAGAATGTCGGCCGCCATCAGCGAGGGATAGGCAAGCAGGCCCAGCGAGGCATTCTCGCGGTCCTTGCCGGCCTTGTCCTTGAACTGCGTCATCTTGTTCATCCAGCCGATTCGCGCCACGCAGTTGAAGATCCAGGCAAGCTCGGCATGCTGCATGACCCGCGACTGGTTGAAGACGATGTGCTTCTTCGGGTCGATGCCCGAGGCAAGGAACGCCGCAGTGATCGAGCGGGTCTGGTCGGCGAGATCGTCATGGACGAGTTGCGCGGTCAGCGAATGCAGGTCGACGACGCAATAGATGCAGTCGGATGTATCCTGTAGTGCGACGAATTTCTTGATGGCGCCGAGATAGTTGCCGAGATGCAGATTGCCGGTCGGCTGGACGCCGGAAAAGACGAGCTGTTTGAAGGCGGTCATGGGTTCCTCATGGCTTGTGGAGGGCCGTTTCGCACGCGGCGAAAGTCTTGCGACGGCGCGCTTATGGACGAAGGCGTGGAGAGGATCAAGAGGCGGGGGATGGTCCCTGAGCAACTGTTTCAGGCGGACTACTTGTTCGTTTTGTTCGTATCACGCTTGTTGGGTCTGTATCTCGGCCTGACAGGTCCGCGCCGCCCCTCATTGTCCTGCCGGACATTTCTCCCCGTATATTGACGGGGAGAAAGATGCAGCCGTCGCCGATTTCGCCATCACCAGCGTTGCCAGGGAGGCGCAAGCGCCCGCCCAGCTTCTTTCTCCCCGTTTACGGGGAGAAATGCCCGGCAGGGCAATGAGGGGCGGCGCCGACATCGACATTCATGATATGGTGGGATGTGTCTTGCAGATAATGAGAAGATGGATGCCTCTCGCAGCTGACGACGACGAGCAAAGCGCGCCCAAGCGCCCACACGCCCGCGAGATGCCGCTGGAGACAGCGGCACGGCTTCGCGCCGAGTTCGGAATCCAACTTAGCAAGCAGGCTCGCGAACCCCTGCCACGCTCGGTCTACGACGAATTGTCTGGCGACGACTGATGCTTGCCGAGCGAGTCGCTACGGTCCGCCTTACGGATCTGGAGACGGTTCCTTAACGGGTGGCACCTTGCCCGATCCGCGTTTCACATTGCGCCGGATCATGCCGAAATCGGCGCCGCCTGTGGCAAAGGCGGTGACGAAATAGAGCAGGGCGCCGCCGGCCACCAGCGCCAGCAGCGTCGTCGCCTTGATCACCAAGGGCGAGCCGGGGCCGAGCCTGACGGCCAGCCAATGCTCGGCGAAATAGAGTGCTGCCGCCATGACCGCCGCCGACAGCACCAGGCGCGGGATGCGCTTGAGCAGTGGCACATCGCGCCCCCAATGGCCGCGCCGGATCAGCACTGCAAGCAGCATCATAGCGTTGACCCAGCCGGCGACAGCCGATGCCACGGCAATGCCGGGTGCACCCATCGTCGGAAACAGCGTCAGCGCGGTGGCCACGTTCACGCCGACCGAAATGGCGGCGAACATCATCGGCGTGCGGGTATCCTCGCGGGCGAAGTAGCCGGGGGTGAAGGCCTTGATCAGCACGAAGGCCGGTAGGCCGAGGCCGAAGATCGCCAGGATCGCCGCCACCGTCGGCGTCGAGCCGTTGGCTGCGAAGGCGCCGCGCTCATAGACCAACCGCACGATCGGCTCGGACATCACCCAGAGGGCCGCCGCCGCCGGCAAGGTCATGAACAAAGTGAACTCGACCGAGCGGTTCTGCAGATTGGCCGCCTCGACCAGATTGCCCGACTTCAGCGCCCGCGACAGTTCCGGCAAAAGCACGATCGCCACCGCGACGCCGACGACGCCGAGCGGCAGCTGGTAGATGCGGTCGGCATAGGCAAGCGAGGACACGGCGCTGTCCTGCGCCGAGGCGATCGCCGTGCCGATCAACTGGTTGATCTGGGTGATGCCGCCGGTGATCGCCGCCGGCAGCGCCAGGATCAGCAGCCGCTTGACGTTGGGCGTCATCTTCGGCCGGCGAAAGCCGATTGCGATGCCGGCATTGCGCACCGCGATCCAGACGATGGCGAGCTGCACCAACCCCGCCGCCAGGACGCCCCAGGACAGGCTGAAGCCGACATCATGCGCATCCATGCCGTGGTACCAGGCGTAACCGAGCACGCTGATCAGGATGATGTTGAGGAAGGCCGGTGCGACGGCAGCCGCGAAATAGCGGCGCAGCGAATTCAGCATGCCGGCCATCATGGCCGCGAGCGACATGCAGATGAGATAGGGGAACATGATCGTCGCAAGCAGGACGGTCGTCTCGAACTTGCCCGGCGTGTCGGCAAAGCCCGGCGCCACCAGATAGCGCACGATCAGCGGCATCGCCAGTTCCATGACGATGGTCAGCGCCAGCAGCGCCGAGAACAGCACGCCGAACACTTCCTCCGAAAAGCGCTTGGCGCCGTCGGTGCCGTGGGTCTCGATCTCCTTGGCAAACAGCGGCACGAAGGCGGCGTTGAACGCGCCCTCGGCAAACAGCCGGCGGAACGTGTTGGGAAACTGGAACGCGGCGTTGAAGGCGTCCGCCACCGGCCCAGTGCCGAGTGCGGCCGCCATCAGCATTTCGCGGCCAAAGCCGAGCGCGCGGCTCATCAGCGTGCCGGACGCAACTGTGGCGAATTTCTTGACGAGGCTCATGCGCGCGGAGATTGCCTAGATGATTGGGAGAAAGGGGGTGATTGGGACAAAGTGATGGTCACTCGGCCGCCGCCTTGGCCTTGCCGCCGCGCTCGGGGACCACGCCCTCGAGCGCTGTAATAAGCCTGGTGCGGATGGCGGCGGTGCGCGCCGGGCTGTCGATCTTCTGTCCCGTCAGGTCGGTGACATAGAAGGTGTCGATGACCTTCTCGCCGAAGGTGGTGATGTGGGCCGAGGCGATGTCGAGCGACAGGTCGGACAGCGTTCCGGTGATCTCCGACAACAGCCCGGGCCGGTCCAGGCCCTCGACCTCGATGACCGAAAAACGGTTCGACAGCGTGTTGCGGATTTCGGCGCGCGGCGGGATCTTGAACACCTTGGCGCCGCGCCGTGGCTTGGTGCGCTTTTCGATCATCTCCGGCAGCCAGCTCTTGCCCGACAGCACGTCCTCGATCAGCCGGCCGACGCGCTCGGCCCGGCGGCGCTCGTCCTCGTCGCGGTCGAACTCCCTGGAGATCAGGATGATGTCCAGCGCGCGGCCGTCGGATGTGGTGAAGATCTGCGCGTCGACGATGTTGCCGCCGGCCCCCGCACAGGCGCCGGCAATGACAGAGAGCAGGCGCGGATGGTCCTGCGCCAGCACGGTGATCTCGGTCACCGCCTCGAACTGGTGGGTCCTGACGACGGTGGCGAGCTTCTTGCCCGCCGCGTCCGCCTCGCGGATGAATTCGGCATGGCGCAACTGGTCGGCAAGGTCGACGGTCAAGAGGTAATTCTCATAGTGCAGGCCGACATAGCGCTTGCGCGCCTTGTCCGGCCAGTCGGCCAGCGCCTCGGCCAGCCGTTCGCGAGATGCCGCCGTGCGCTGGGCGCGCGACACTTCCGAAAAACCGCCGGTCAACAAGAGTTCGGTCTCGTAGTAGAGCGTGCGCAGGAGTTGGCCTTTCCAGCCGTTCCAGACGCCCGGACCGACGCCTCTGATGTCGCATACGGTGAGAATCAGCAGCATCTTCAGCCGTTCGACCGACTGCACGATCGCGGCGAAATCCTCAATCGTCTTGCGGTCGTTGAGGTCGCGGGTCTGCGCCGTCATCGACATGACGAGATGGTTCTCGACCAGCCAGGCGACGGTCTCGGTATCGGCGGCCGACAGCCCCATGTGCGGGCAGATGCGCCGCGCGATCCGGGCGCCCGCCTCGGAGTGATCCTCGGGCCGCCCCTTGGCGATGTCATGCAAGAGCACGGCGACATAAAGCGCCTCGCGGCTCTTCTTCAGCCCCGGCATCAGCGTGTGCGACAGCGGATGCACCTTTTCGCCATCGCCGCGCTCGATCTCGGCCAGCACGCCGATGCAGCGGATCAGGTGCTCGTCCACCGTATAGTGGTGGTACATCGAGAACTGCATCATGGCGACGATCTTGCCGAAGTCGGGGATCAGCTTGCCGAGCAGGCCCGCCTCGTTCATGCGCCGCAAATTGAGCTCGGCATTGCGGTCCGAGGTCAGGATGTCGAGGAACAGCCGGTTGGCTTCCAGGTCGCGCCGCAGCGACTTGTTGACGAGACCGAGCGAACGGGTGAGCAGCTTCAGTGCATCGGGATGGAATTCGAGCCCGTGCTTGTCGGCAAACCAGAACAGCCTGAGCAGATTGACCGGGTCGCGCTCGAAGACTGTGTCGTCGGCGACGTTGATGCGATGGTTGTCGACGATGAAATCAGAGGTGCCGGCCAGCTTGCGCTTGCGGCGCTGGAAGGTGAGGAAGATGCGGTTGAAGCCCGGCACGTGCTTGGCCTGCTCTTCCTCGAGCGCGGCGCAGAAGATGCGGGTAAGGTCCCCGACATCCTTGGCGACGAGAAAATAGTGCTTCATGAAGCGCTCGACCGCCGACAGGCCGGGATGGGTGGTGTAACCGAGACGCTCGGCGATTTCGCGCTGGATGTCGAAATGCAGCCTTTCCTCGGGCTTGCCGGTGAGGAAATGCATGTGGCAGCGCACCGCCCACAGAAAGTCCTCGGCCTTGAGGAACTCCCTGTATTCGGCCTCGGTGAAAACGGCCTTGTCGACCAACTCCTCGCCGGTGCGCACGCGATAGAAGTATTTCGCGATCCAGAACAGCGTCTGCAAGTCGCGCAGGCCGCCCTTGCCGTCCTTGACGTTGGGCTCGACCAGATAGCGGCTTTCGCCGGCCTTGGCATGGCGCTCGTCGCGCTCGGCGAGCTTGGCCTGCACATATTCCGGCCCGGTGGTGCGCACCACTTCATGGTCGAAGCGGATCAGCAATTCGTCAAAGAGCTTTTGCTCTCCCCACAGGAACCGGGCCTCCAGGATCGAGGTGCGGATGGTGATGTCGCTGCGCGACAGCCTCAGGCACTCGTCGATGTTGCGGGTGGCGTGGCCGACCTTCAGCCCGAGGTCCCACAGCATATAGAGCATGTATTCGACGATCTGTTCGCCCCACGGCGTCTGCTTGTAGGGCAGCAGGAACAAGAGGTCGATGTCGGAACCCGGCGCCAGCGTGCCGCGACCATAGCCGCCGACCGCGACGACGGCCATGCGTTCGGCGGTCGACGGGTTCTTCACCCGATAGACATGGGTCGCGGCGAACTCGTAGAGGGCACGGATGATCTCGTCCATGAGATGCGACAGCCGGGCAGCACAGGCCGCGCCGCTGCCATCGTCCATCAGCATGCGCTCGGCGACCTTGCGGCCCTCGGTCAGGCGTCCCTTCAACAGCTTGAGCGCGCCGACGCGCGCGCCGGACTCGGCGCCGTTGCCGGCAGAGGTCAGCGCCGTCATCTCGCGGCGCAAGGCCTCGCTGTCGATCAGCTCGTCGAGCTTGAGGGAGATTGTTGCCATAGATTGCCGGTTGGCCTCGCCTTTGCGCGGCGTCTATAGCGCGTTTTCGCGATGCTGGGTATGGGGCGGACGGACGCGTCGGCCGCGATACTCGAACGGGATGATTTTCTCCCGCCGTAACTGGAAGAGATCGGTGATTTGCCTCGCCAGTCGCCTTATCTCGATCCCTACCTTGGCCGCAATCGGCTTGTGGCGCTTCGTGCCCATCCCGCTTGCCACCCGTTCCTCTGTGCGCTCCTGCTTGAGCAGGCTCGGCAATTGCACTGGTCCGCCGCCAAGGAACTGAGCCTGCAGGCACAAAGCCGGCACAAGCTGATAAATGATCTTGTCGGACGAAGTCGCAAAACGCGGATTGAAGACGAGATGATCGACGGGCATGGCGATCTCATTCGTCGCCTCGATGAGGTCTCGTGCAGCCTGTCTCGACAGGATGTACCCGGCCGCGCCGATATGGACGGCGTGCAGCCTGCTCGCAGAAAAACCGTGGCCACAAGCGACCCCCTTGCGTGAAATCACGGTTCGATTGAAGAACGTTTCCAGCTTGACAATGTCCGCATCGGCGGGGATCCAGCCCATATCGGCAAGCAAAGCGCCGGCATTGTCAGAGAAGACGACATCGTCCTCGAAGATGGCGCCATAGGCGTCATCGCCTGCCGCGATCATCGACCAGCACTGTTTGTGACTGAGCAGGCAAGCGATCTCGGTGTCGGCCATACGCAAACGCTTTTTCCTTTGCGGCATTTCGGCCAGATCAGGCCGATCGCGCGCGTCGATGGCGACGACCCGTTCAAAGGCGACGCCGATGCGGGCGAACTCGGCCGTCATATGGGCGAGGCGGTCGCGGGACCGATCGAGATTGATGACCAGGCATTTCATGTGGGTGGGTTCGATGCAGCGGATGCGGTTGGTCGCGTCCATAACATAGGAAAGAAATTGCGTAAGCGACTTTTCCCTCGATGCCGTCCGATGGCGGCCATGATCGAAAAGTGGAAATCACCCCTTGACCTTCCAGTTACTGGAAGCACTACCTCCGCATCCAGACAGACATGAAGGCATTTATTCGATGGCGCATTCCGAGCATCACCACCATGGCGGCTGCTGTGCGGCAAAGGCGGCTGCACCGGCCCCCGAGGCCGTGGTGCGCGATCCCGTCTGCGGCATGAGCGTCGATCCGGCCGCGGGCAAGCCGTCGGCAGAGCATGGCGGTCGTCTCGTTCACTTCTGCAGCGAAGGCTGCCGCACGAAATTCGTCGCTGAGCCTGAAAAATACCTGACCGCCATCGACCCTGTTTGCGGAATGAGCGTCGACCGCGCCACCGCGACGCATTTTCTCCGGCACGAAGGCCAGGGTTTCTATTTCTGCTCGGCCGGTTGCCAGGCGAAGTTTGAGGCCGAGCCGCAAAAATATCTCGGCGACAGGCCGGCACTGCTGCCAATGCCGAAAGGCACGCAATACACCTGCCCGATGCATCCCGAGATCATTCGCGACAAGCCCGGCTCGTGCCCGATTTGCGGCATGGCGTTGGAGCCGATGGGCGTACCCACTGGCGATGAGGGCCCGAACCCGGAATTGGTCGACTTCACCAGGCGCTTCTGGGTCAGTACGGTGCTGTCCGCGCCGCTGCTGATCGTCGCCATGGCGCCGATGCTCGGCCTGACCTTCCAGGCCTTTGTCGACGAGCGCACGATGGTTTGGCTCGAACTGGCGCTGGCGAGCCCCGTGGTGCTGTGGGCGGCCTTTCCGTTCTTCCATCGCGGATGGGATTCACTGGTCAACCGCAGTCCCAACATGTGGACGCTGATTTCGCTCGGTGTGGGTGCCGCCTATCTCTACAGCGTCGTGGCCACACTGTTTCCGGACATCTTTCCGCATCAGTTCCGCGGTCATGGCGGCACCGTGCCGGTCTATTTCGAGGCCGCCGCCGTCATCGTCGCGCTGGTGTTCCTCGGCCAGGTCCTCGAATTGCGGGCGCGCGAAAAGACCGGCTCGGCCATCCGCGCGTTGCTCGACCTGGCGCCGAAGACGGCACGGCTGATCGGAGCGGATGGCTCCGAGACCGACGTGCCGCTCGACGCCGTCAAGGCCGGCGACAGGCTGCGCATCCGTCCGGGCGATGCCGTGCCGGTCGACGGCATCGTGCTTGAGGGTCGCTCCTCGGTCGACGAATCGATGATATCGGGCGAGCCGATGCCGGCCGAAAAGACCGAAGGCGATGCCTTGACCGGCGGCACGCTCAACAAGAACGGTTCGCTGATCATGCGCGCCGAAAAGGTCGGCGCCGAGACCACGCTTTCGCGCATCGTCGAGCTGGTGGCCAAGGCGCAGCGTTCGCGCGCGCCAATCCAGGGCCTGGCCGACCGCGTCTCCTTCTACTTCGTGCCTGCGGTCGTGCTGGTCGCGCTTGCTGCCTTTGCCGCCTGGGCGGTCTACGGCCCCGAGCCTAGCCTGATCTTCGCCATCGTCTCGGCGGTGTCGGTGCTGATCATCGCCTGTCCCTGCGCGCTCGGCTTGGCGACGCCGATGTCGATCATGACCGCGACCGGACGCGGGGCGCACGCCGGTGTGCTGATCAAGGAAGCCGCCGCTCTGGAACGTTTCGCCTCGGTCGATACGCTCATTGTCGACAAGACCGGCACCTTGACTGAAGGCAAGCCTCGCTTGACCGATGTCGTCGCGGTCGAAGGCCTGTCGGAGAATGAATTGCTGGCGCTCGCCGCCGGCCTGGAAAAAGGCTCGGAGCATCCGCTGGCCGAGGCCATCGTCGGCGGCGCCGGTGAGCGTGGCCTGACAATCGAAGAGGCCAGTGGCTTCGAAGCCGTCACCGGCAAGGGCGTCTCCGGCACGGTTTCGGGCAGGAAAGTCGCGCTCGGCAACGCTGCCATGATGGCCGATCTCGGCATCGATACCGTCTCCCTGTCTGCCAGGGCAGAGGGGCTGCAGGCCGAAGGCAAGACCGTGATGTTCGTTGCGGTGGACAGAAAATTGGCGGGCATCGTCGCTGTCGCCGATCCGGTCAAGGCAACCACCGCAGAGGCGATCCGGGCGCTGCATGACAGAGGCTTGAGGATCATCATGGCGACCGGCGACAATGAGCGCACGGCACGCGCCATCGCCAAAAGCCTCGGCATCGACGACGTGCGCGCCGGCCTGCTGCCGGAGCAGAAGGCGGCATTGGTCGAGGAACTGCGCGCCAAGGGCACCGGCGTCGCCATGGCCGGCGACGGCGTCAACGACGCACCCGCACTTGCCGCCGCCGATGTCGGCATCGCCATGGGCACGGGCGCCGACGTTGCGGTCGAAAGCGCGGGGATCACCCTGGTCAAGGGCGACCTCAACGGCATCGTTCGGGCGCGAACGCTGGCCCAGGGGACGATCCGCAACATCCGCCAGAATCTGTTCTTCGCCTTCCTCTACAATGTGCTTGGCGTGCCGGTCGCCGCCGGCGTGCTCTATCCGCTGACCGGCACACTTTTGTCGCCGATGCTGGCGGCGGCGGCGATGAGCCTGTCCTCGGTTTCGGTGATAGCCAACGCATTACGGTTGAGGACGTTGAAACTCTAGGCGAAGCCCCCAAATACGAAGTCCAATCAACAGGAGATCATGGATGACCTTGGCTAAGAAGATCGTGCTTTTGCTGATGGCGGCGGGAATGCTGCTTGCCGTTTTCCTCGAAAGCGTTCCGGCGCAATCCGAAGAGATGAAACATGACATGGCAGGCATGGGCGCAACAGGCCCTTCGACCGACGGCTACAAGGCGGCGATGGACAAGATGCACACCGACATGATGATCGAATATTCCGGCAATGCCGATGTCGATTTTGTGCGCGGCATGATCCCGCATCATCAGGGCGCGATCGACATGGCCAAGGTGGAACTTGCCAATGGCAAGGATCCCGAAATCCGCAAACTGGCCGAAGGCGTGATCGCCGCCCAGGAAGCCGAGATCAAGCAAATGCAGGCTTGGCTCGCCGCCAATCCGGTGAAGTAGGGCAGCAGTTGCCGTGCGGGAGAGATCCATTCTGGATTTCTCCCTGTGCCTGTGATGGCATACGCACCGACCGCCACTCCAGCAATTCCAGGAAAAGTGCGAGCGGTTTTCCGTTCGGAATTGCGTAAACAAAGATAGAGCCTCTATGCCCACGACGATCAGAACCACCACGCTGCCTTCGGGCGAGGCCGTCCAGGTGCTGGGACAGGGCACATGGAAGATGGGCGAGGATTCCCGCCGCCGTGCCGGCGAGGTCAACGCCCTGAAGCTCGGGCTGGACCTCGGCATGACGCTGATCGACACCGCCGAAATGTATGCCAGCGGCGGTGCCGAGGAGGTGGTGGCTGAGGCCATTGCCGGGCGTCGCGACGACCTCTTTCTCGTTTCGAAAGTGCTGCCGTCAAACGCCTTCGCGCCGGCGTGGCGCGGGCCTGCGAAAACAGCCTGAAGCGCCTGCGCACCGACCGCATCGATCTCTATCTCCTGCACTGGCCGGGCAGCGTGCCTCTGTCTGAAACCGTCGAGGCTTTCGAAGCGCTGAAGAGGGCCGGCAAGATCCGCCACTGGGGCGTCAGCAATTTCGACACCGACGAGATGGAGGAACTGACCGGGCTGCGCTTGGGCGGCAATGTCCAGACCAATCAGGTGCTCTACAATCTGTCGCGGCGCGGCCCGGAATTCGATCTCGGGCCATGGAGCCGGCAACGCGGCATTCCGCTGATGGCCTATTCGCCGGTCGAGCAGGGCGCACTCGCGCGCAATGCCAGGCTGGAGACCATCGCCGCCCGCCACAACGCCACGGCGGCACAGATCGCGCTTGCCTGGGTGATGGCGCAGCCAGGTGTTATCGCCATCCCGAAGGCCAGCAGCCAGGACCATGTCCGCCAGAATGTCGCCGCGCTCGACATCAAGCTGACGGCTGAGGATTTCACCGAGCTCGACCGCGCTTTCCCGCCGCCGACCCGCAAGCGCGGGCTGGAGATGATCTAGAGCAATTCCGCGTTTCCGCGAAGCGGCGAACTGCTCTAAGTAAACAGGCTTTCGGAAGAGATTTTCCAGCGAAACAGAGAGCAAGCATTGGAACGAATTTCAGCTGGGCCTCATCACACCGCGTACAAGATCGGACATATCACGGTCACGTCGCTGCGTGACGGTTACGTCGACATGCCGATCAGGCGGCTGCGCCAGCCGGGAGACATTGCATTCGGCGATGACCTGCCGTCGCAGGTATCACTCGTCGACGGTGCGCTCAGGCTATCGGTCAACGCGTTTGCCATCGATGACGGCAACGACATTACGCTCATCGACACGGGCTCTTCGAACGCCTGGCACCCGACAATGGGACATCTGCCCGAGGCGCTGCGCGAGGCGAAGATGGCCACCGATCGGATTCGGACCGTTGCCTTCACCCACACCCATCTCGACCATATCCACGGGCTGATCCTTGCCGATGGTCGGGACGGCTTCCAGCAGCTCTCTCGTCTGCTTGTCCCGCGCGCTGAGCTCGGCATGTTCCGGGAAGTGGCGAGGCTGGAACGCTTCCACGACCGAGCACAGCCTTTCGACGCCGGGCAGCGTCTGGGCGCGAACATCGAGACCATCGCCGCCGCCGGCCATGAAGTCGGGCACACGTGCTTTCGCGTGACGGGTGCCGGCGAAACACTGTTGATCTGGGGCGACATCGTGCATGTGCCGTCGCTTCAGTTCGAAAACCCGGAGATCACGTGGGAATTCGACGCCGACCAGGAACAGGCACGCACAAGCCGATTGCGACTGTTGGCCCTTGCCGCCGACAACGCCTGCTTCGTTGCGGGAGCGCATCTCGATTCACCGGGAGTCGGCCGGGTTTTTCGAACCGAGACAGGCTTCCGCTTCGAACCTGTCTAGATATCGTCGCCTGCTTTCAGCCCCAACCGCATGCGCGTCCTGCGCAGCGCGCGCGAAAACATGCCGGCATCGTCGACGGCGCGGGCAAGCGTGAGCGCGCCCTGGATGGCGGCGACGGCTTCTTCGGCAAGCTCGGCTGCCTCGGTCGCTCCGTGCCCGTCTCGCGCCAGCGCATCGGCGAGGTGCCCGACCCAGCGGCCGAAATAGTCCCTGATCTGGCTGGCGAAGAGATCGCGCGATTCCTCCAGCGCGAAGGCGCCGATCAGGCACACCCGGCGGCCGGAGCGGAAATAGCTGTCGGTCGCCTCGAACATATGCTCGATCCCGGCTCGCGGATTGGGGCCGTCGCACAAGGGTGCGAAGACATTGTCCTCGAACCAGCCGTCGATATGGGCGATGACGGCCCCTGCCATCTCTTCCTTGCCGCTGGGGAAGAAGTGGTAAAGGCTTCCCTTGCCCAGCCCCGTCGCCGCGCCGATCAGCGCGATGCTCGCGCCCTCAAAGCCGTGTTCGCGAAAGACCTCAGCCACCATCGCCAGCAGCTGGTCGCGGTCGGGTGCGATGCGCCGCATTAGCGACTTTACAGCCCGAGTTCGGTCAGGCCCGGATGGTCGTCCGGCCGGCGGCCGAGCGGCCAATGATACTTGCGATCGCTCTCGGCGATCGGCAGGTCGTTGATGCTGGCGACGCGGCGTCGCATCAGCCCGGCTTCGTCGAACTCCCAGTTCTCATTGCCGTAGGAGCGGAACCAGTGGCCGCTGTCGTCGCGCCATTCATAGGCAAAGCGCACCGCGATGCGGTTGTCGTTCCAGGTCCACACTTCCTTGATCAGGCGGTAGTCCAGCTCGCGCGCCCATTTGCGCTTGAGGAAGCCGACGATCTCGCTTCTGCCGGAAACAAACTCGGCGCGATTACGCCATGTGCTGTCCTCGGTATAGGCGAGCGAAACCCGTTCCGGGTCGCGGCTGTTCCAGGCGTCTTCCGCGAGGCGCGCCTTTTGCGCCGCTGTTTCGGCCGTGAACGGCGGCAATGGCGGACGGCTCATGAAAATCTCCTGTCACTTTCGATCGTCGATAAGCGACATTGTACCGATTGGTACAATGAGTCAACACGGCTTGTGTTTCTTGCGATGCCTTCTGGCGGCTGGACTTATCGAATCTCGGCTTTCAGCTTTTCAAAGGCATCCCGGACATATCCTGCCAGCGGACGCTTGGCGTTCTGCTGCTGCCATGTTTCGACGGCCAGGCGCAACGCGACGACTGCCACCAGGGAGACCAGTCGCAGACTGTCGCGTGCCTGGTCTGGTCGCAACTCGCATAACCCGTCGAAGATGGCTTGCTCAAACTGCAGGTAGCCCGCGTGCCTGCGCGAGCGTAGCGTCTTGCTTTCCCGCATGAGCTTGGCCGTCGCCATCATTTCTGACGCCTGGAAGCTGCCGACAAGATTGAGCAATGCGCCGCGGGCGATGTCGATCGCTGCTTCGGTTGGTGGCTCGGCAAGGATCGACGCTTTGACCATGCTTGCGAAGTTGCCCAGAGACGCAAACAGAACCTCGTCCTTGCTCTTGAAATAGTGGAAGAACGTCCGGCGCGAGATGCCGGCGGCTGCAGCTATCTCGTCAAGCGTGGTCGCGTCGTAGCCATTGGCCAGGAAAGCGTTAAGGCCGGCTTCGGCGATGCGGTGGGACGTTTCTCGCCGCTTCCGTTCGCGCAGGCTTTCTGATTTTGGCGCATCGTTCATGGAGCGCTCCTGCCATGACCGTTCCTCAAATGCGACAAGAAATTTGGTGCACATTCAAGCCCCGTCATCACACCTCGCCATAATGGCGCCATCAATTTATTGCACTGAGTGCAATTATTGACGCTCACCGCACACGCCCCGCCGGGGCGCACCCATGCAAGAGGCATCCATGGCAGCTTGCCTGCGTTCCTGTCGCGAGGCTCACGTCAGTCGTGGCTTCCTCGGCGATCGGATGGGATTGCCGCCGGCCTGGACCGACAAGGGTGCCGCAGTGCGCGACGACTGAGGCGGTGACGCAAATGCAGAGGAAGTCCCCGATGCCGCTTTCCCCAACGGCTTTTCAACAGGGCAGAAGGATGCGTTTCCTTTGGCTGGTTGCTCCCGTCCTCCTGGCGCCGGCCCTGCTTGCGGAGAGTGGGTGGCCGCAAGGCAGCACCTTTCGCGAAATGCTGGAATTTGTGGGTACCGTGCTGATCCTCATCTGTATCGGCGGCCGCTGCTGGGCGTCGCTGTATGTTGGCGGACGCAAGAACCGCGAACTCGTCACAACCGGCCCCTATGCCTATACGCGCAACCCCCTCTATCTCTTCTCGGCCCTTGGACTGGCTGGCGTTGGGCTGACATTCGGGTCGCTGATCCTTTCGGCGTTTCTCTTTGCCTTCACCTGGCTGGTCTTTTCCTATGTCGCGGCGCGTGAAATGGTCGCGCTGGATGCGATCTTTGGCGAGGCCTATCGGCGCTATCGTCGAAGCGTGCCGGCCTTCTTTCCCCGTCTGCGGCGCGATTACGACGGCGTCTTAGATCCGTCTCCCGTCACGTTCGACTCGGCGGTGCTGAAGCGGACCGCTATCGACAGCTCTTACTTCCTTGTGGCGATACTGGCGGTCGAATTGCTCGGCTGGCTCCAGTCGGCAAGGCTGGTGACGCCGATCTTCCGATTGCTTTGATTACCGGCCCGCCAGCCCCTTCAGCCGGTAGAGCGCCTCCAGCGCCTCGCGCGGCGTCATCTCATCGGGGTTGATCTCGCTGATTGCAGCGCCCAGAGCATCGCTCTTCGCCGGCTTGGGTGCTTCCCGCCTCGCCGCCACCGAAAACAGCGGCAGATCGTCTACCAGCCGGTTGGCTTTGCCGGAAACCTCGCCTTCCTCCAACTGGTGCAACACCTCCTTCGCGCGGCCGACCACTGCTTCCGGCAGGCCGGCCAGCCGCGCCACCTGTACGCCATAGGAGCGGTCGGCGGCACCCTTGCCGACCTCGTGCAGGAAGACCACGTCGCCTTCCCATTCCTTGACCCGCATGGTGACATTGTGCAGTCGCGGCAGCTTGCCGGACAGCGCCGTCATCTCATGGAAATGGGTGGCAAAGATCGCCCGGCAGCGGTTCTTCTCGTGCAGGTACTCGACCGCCGCCCAGGCAATCGACAGGCCATCGAAAGTGGCGGTGCCGCGGCCGATTTCATCCAGGATCACCAGCGCCCGTTCGCCGGCCTGGTTGAGGATCGCCGCCGTCTCGACCATCTCAACCATAAAAGTCGAGCGTCCGCGGGCCAGATCGTCCGAGGCGCCGACACGCGAGAACAGCCGGTCGACAACGCCGATATGGGCCGACGTTGCCGGCACGAAGGAGCCGGTCTGGGCGAGGATTGCGATCAGCGCATTCTGCCGCAGGAAGGTCGACTTGCCGCCCATATTGGGGCCGGTCAGCAGCCAGATGGCGCCGGCCTTGGCGCCGCCTTGCGGCGACAGATCGCAATCATTGGCGACGAACGACCCTTCGCCTGAACGCCGCAGCGCCTGTTCCACCACTGGATGGCGTCCGCCTGCAATATCGAAGGCAAGGCTGGAATCGACCAGCGGCCGGCACCAGGCTTCGCTCTCCGACAACAGCGCAAGGGCTGCCGACACGTCGAGCACGGCGAGCGCATCGGCGCCGGCGCGGATCTTCTGCGCCTCGCCGACAGCTTCAGCGGTCAGTGTGTCGAAAGCGGCAAGCTCGATGCTCAGGGCCCGGTCGGCGGCATTGGCGATCTTGGTCTCGAGTTCGGCAAGCTCGGTCGTGGTGAAACGCATGGCGTTGGCCATGGTCTGGCGGTGAATGAAGCGCGCCTTGGCGCCGTCGCTGCCGGTCATGATCGAATGGTGGTTGGCGGTCACCTCGATGTAATAACCCAGCACATTGTTGTGCCGGATTTTTAGCGAGCGGATGCCGGTCTCCTCGATCAGCGAGCGCTCCAGCCCGGCTATGACCTTTCGCGACTCATCGCGCAGCGCCCGCATCTCGTCGAGCTCAGCATGGTAGCCGCCGCGCACGAAGCCGCCGTCGCGTCGGAGCAGCGGCAGTTCCTCGCCGAGCGCTTGCGTCAGATGCTGGGCCAGCGCGCTCGGCAGCGCTTGAATAGCAGCAAGGGCTTCCGCCAATTCATGCGGCAAGGCGGTGGTCGCGAAGATTTCGGCGATCGCGCCGGCCGCCTCGAAACCGGCGCGCAGCGCGCCGAGGTCGCGCGGGCCACCGCGGTTGAGCGCCAGCCGCGACAACGCCCGCGGCATGTCGGCGACGCTCTTCAGGCTTGACCGTACCGCCTGGCAAAGCTGAGCCTCCGCACGGAAGAACGACACCGAATCGAGCCTCGCCCCGATCGCCGCCGGATCGGTCAGCGGCGCCATCAGCCGGTCGGCCAGCAATCTCGCGCCGCCGCCGGTCACCGTGCGGTCGATCGCCTTGAACAGCGAGCCGTCGCGGCTGCCGGACAGCGTGCGCAACAGCTCCAGATTGCCGCGCGTCGCCGGATCGATGAACAGCGTCGAGCCCTGCTCCTCGCGTTCGGGGCGTGACAGCGGCGGCCGCTCGGCCTTCTGCGTTTTTTCCACATAGGCGATGGCGCCGGAGATCGCCGACAGTTCGGCGCGCGAGAAGGCGCCGAAACTGTCCGGTGTCGCCACCTCGAAGAAACGCGCGATGCGCCCCGCGGCCGAAGCCGAATCGAACAGCGACGGCGGCTGCGGACTGGCGACGCGGCCGATGACGTCGAACACCGGTTTCAGCTCGGGATCGTAAAACACCGGCTCGGCGACAATCAGCTCGCGCGGATCGACGCGAAACACATCGGCCAGCAAGCGATCGGCCGTGGTCTCGGCAACGCGAAAAACGCCGGTCGAGATCTCGATCCAGGCGAGCGCAAAGGCGTGATCGCTGCTGCCGCCCTTCACCCGTCCCAGCGCCATCAGGAAACTCGATTCCGACGGCGCCAGCAATTTGTCCTCGGTGATGGTGCCAGGTGTGACCAGCCGCACCACGTCGCGGCGCACCACCGATTTGCCGCCGCGCTTTCTGGCTTCCGCCGGATCCTCGATCTGCTCGCAGACGGCAACACGAAAACCCTGACCGATCAGCTTCTGCAGATAGTCGTCGGCCGCATGCACCGGCACGCCGCACATCGGAATGTCATGGCCCTGATGCTTGCCGCGCTTGGTCAAGACGATGCCCAGCGCCCGGCTCGCCTTCTCGGCATCGTCGAAGAACAGCTCGTAGAAATCGCCCATGCGGTAGAACAAGAGCGAATCCGGGTTCGCCGCCTTGATCTCGATATATTGCTCCATCATCGGTGTGGCGCCGGCAGTGGGCGCCGGCGGTGTCACCTCGGGGGCGTCGGTTTCAGCTGAAGTGTGCATGTTCATGCCGGCACGCTAGCAGATGTAGGTGCGGGGTTTAATGCAGGCGGCTCGAAAACCAGGGGACGACCGGGCCTCTCTTGCCATTGACAGGCAGCGCCGCCGGCATTGCAAGGCGCTGGTGGTCGGCATAATCATCCATCGGGGTTGGTGAGGCGGATTATGGACGGGGTTGGCCGGAAATCGTTTGAGGAAACGTTCGGGGCGACCGGCTCGCCGACCGATCGCATGAGGCAGCATGCCGGCCGGGCGCTTGACCGCCTCAAGCGTTCGGCACACAAGCGCTTGCCTTTTCTGCTTCCGCGAAGCGGCCCTCTGTCCGATCTCGATGGCGACGTGCAGGTGGCCATTCATCTGGTCAGCCACGATCCACTGATCATCTACACACCGATCGGCGGACAGCGGCCGCTCGCCACCATCGCCGCCATCGGCCGGCGGCTGGCCTCGCGGCGGGCCGCATTCCTCATGATGCCGAGTTGGACACTCGAACGACCGCATATCGTTGAACAAATAGGCGGAGATCTCGCTTGGTATCGCCAGCGCTTCCCGCTGCATGAGCTGATTTTTCTGTGCAACACCGAAGAGGAACGCCGACGTGTCATCGCGGTGGGAGGCACGGCGATCTTTTCCAATCACAATCTGATGGTCTCGGAGGACATTTTCCGACCTTTGCCTGAGGTTCCGGTCGAATTCGACGCCGTCTACAATGGCCGCATCTCGTACACCAAGCGTCATTATCTCGCCTTCGACGTCGAAAGATTGCTCCATATCACTGTGTCGATCGGCGAATTGCCCGCCTCCGGCGATCGCGCCTTCATTCGACGCCTGCAGGCTCAGTCGCCTCTGCATCATATTGCCAACCCGATCGTCGATGGCCTGACCGACCGGCTAACGCCGCAGCAGGTCAATCGCGCCTACAACCAGGCCGCGGTTGGGCTGTGCCTGTCGGCGGCGGAAGGGGCGATGTGTTCCAGCATGGAGTATATGATGGCCGGACTGCCGGTGGTGAGCACGCCAAGCCTTGGCGGCCGCGATGTCTATTTCGACCCAGACTATTGCATCATCGCCGAGCCTGAGCCGGCGGCGATCCGGCGCGCGGTCGAAGAATTGCGTGACCGCGCCATTCCGCGCGAAGAGATTCGCGCACGCACAATGGCGAAGGTGTGGCCTCAGCGGCGGGAACTCATGGCTTTCCTGTCGGCGTTGCGCGAACGCATGGGAAGCACGGAGCCGCCGCTTTCCGAATGGCCCTTCCCCGGGACCGGTACGCTGCGTCGGTGGGCGACGGTGCGCCAGCATGCCCGGGAGATCGCAGCGCTGTAGAAACGCGGCATCGGCATCGAGCGATCTGGTGCGCGTTGAAGCAGCTTCGCCGCGCTTGGCGGTTTACAGCGGTGGCGTGTAGCCTTAATCCGGAAGTTCAAAAATACGCACCCGTCTCAAGGGTCCGGCACCGGTGAGGAAATCAAAAGCATCATGGCCAAGAAAACCGAAAACAGCGGCCCGTCCGTCAGCGCCCAGGAGGCGCTGGAATTCCACGCCATGGGCCGCCCCGGCAAGCTGGAGGTCGTCGCCACCAAGCCGATGGCGACGCAGCGCGATTTGAGCCTCGCTTATTCGCCTGGCGTCGCGGTTCCGGTCCTGGCCATCGCCGAGGACCCCAGCCGCGCCTTCGATTACACGACGCGCGGCAACATGGTCGCCGTCATCTCCAACGGCACCGCCATTCTCGGCCTCGGCAATCTCGGTGCGCTAGCCTCCAAGCCGGTCATGGAGGGCAAGGCGGTGTTGTTCAAGCGCTTCGCCGACGTCGATTCCATCGATCTCGAGGTCGACACCGAGGATGCCGACGAGTTCATCAATTGCGTGCGCTACCTCGGCCCCTCCTTCGGCGGCATCAACCTCGAGGACATCAAGGCGCCGGAGTGCTTCATCATCGAGCAACGCCTGCGCGAGCTGATGGACATCCCGGTCTTCCATGACGACCAGCACGGCACCGCCATCATCTCAGCCGCCGGATTGATCAACGCGCTGGAAGTTACCGGCCGCGACATGAAGACCACGAAAATGGTCTGCAACGGTGCCGGTGCCGCCGGCATCGCCTGCATCGAGCTGCTGAAGGCAATGGGCTTCGCGCCGGAAAACATCACCTTGTGCGATACCAAGGGCGTCGTCTTTCAGGGCCGCACCGAAGGCATGAACCAGTGGAAGTCGGCGCATGCGATCAAGACCGAGGCGCGCAGCCTCGCCGAGGCGCTCGACGGCGCCGACATCTTCCTCGGCCTTTCCGCCAAGGGCGCGCTGACCACCAAGATGGTGCAGTCGATGGCCAAGAACCCGATCATCTTCGCCATGGCCAATCCCGACCCGGAGATCACGCCGGAGGAAGTGGCCGAGATCCGCACCGACGCCATCATGGCCACCGGACGGTCGGACTATCCGAACCAGGTCAACAACGTGCTCGGCTTCCCCTACATCTTCCGTGGCGCGCTGGATGTGCGGGCCACCACCATCAATGACGACATGAAGATCGCTGCCGCTCGCGCACTGGCCGAACTGGCGCGCAAGGACGTGCCTGACGACGTCGCCGCCGCCTATCAGGGCAACCGGCCGAAATTTGGTCCCAACTACATCATCCCGGTTCCGTTCGATCCGCGCCTGATCTCGGCCATTCCTCTCGCCGTGGCCAAGGCGGCGATGGAGTCAGGCGTCGCCCGCAAGCCGATCCTCGACCTCGACCGCTATGCGCAGGAGCTGTCCGCCCGCCGCGACCCGATCGCCTCGACCTTGCAGCGCATCTACGATCGCGTCCGGCGCCAACCCAAGCGCATCGTCTTTGCCGAGGGCGAGGAAGAGCAGGTGATGCGCGCCGCCGTCTCCTATGTGAACCAGAAGCTCGGCACGGCAATCCTGCTTGGCCGCGACGATGTCATCAAGGAGAATGCCAGGCACGCCGGCATCGACTTGAACAAGCAAGGCATCGAGATCATCAATGCCCGGCTGTCGCGCCGCAACGGCATCTACACCGACTTTCTCTACGAGCGCATGCAGCGCAAAGGCTTCCTGTTTCGCGACTGCCAGCGCCTGATCAACAACGATCGCAACCACTTTGCCGCCTGCATGGTGGCGCTGGGCGATGCCGACGGCATCGTCACCGGTGTCACCCGCAACTATTCGACCGCGCTCGACGACATCCGCCGCATCATCGACGCCAAGCCCGGCCACCGCGTCATCGGCGTGTCGATCGTGCTGGCGCGGGGCAAGACCGTGCTGGTTGCCGACACCGCCGTGCACGACATGCCCAATGCCGAGCAGATCGCCGACATCGCCGAGGAAGCGGCCGGTTTCGCTCGCCGAATGGGCTATGAGCCGCGCCTCGCTATGCTCGCCTATTCCACCTTCGGCCACCCGCAGGGCGAACGCTCCGAGCGGGTGCAGGAAGCGGTGCGCATCCTCGACAAGCGCCGGGTCGATTTCGAATATGATGGCGAAATGGCCGCCGACGTCGCGCTCAATGCGCGCGCCATGTCGCAATATCCGTTCATCCGGCTGACCGGCCCTGCCAATGTGCTGATCATGCCGGCCTTCCACTCGGCCTCGATCTCGACCAAGATGCTGCAGGAGCTCGGCGGCTCCACCGTCATCGGCCCACTGCTGGTCGGCCTCAACAAGCCGGTCCAGATCGTTTCGCTGAACGCCAAAGACTCAGACATCGTCAACATGGCGGCGATCGCGGCCTATACGGCGGGGACTTGACGAGCGCTCCGCGCCGCGGACTGTCTTTTTCTGCTTGGGCAGAGTCGCTGGCGTTGGCAGCGGCTCGTGTCGCCGAACGCTTGCACCGATGGCCTATTCGCGCCGTCCCATAAGAGATTGATAAGATTCAGCTGATATAGAACCCCTCTCGCCGACTTGCCGTTACGGCATCTACGGCGCGCTCAGACCGCTAACGGGGGTGCGGCCATGAAGCATGACGGGGTTTCTGCATCCGCGGTTGGCCAGGGGGTCTACCACGACGAGCGGCTGGACGCGCTGCTCAGCATCACCGGCCGCATGGACGGTTATCTCTACCGTTGCCGCAACGATGCGTCCTACACCATGCTCTATATCAGCGACGGCATCTTCACCGTCAGCGGTTATCGGCCGAGCGATTTCATCCACAACGCGGTGCGCGACTACGTCTCGGCCATCCATCCGGATGATCTTGCCGCCGTCTATGCCGCCGTCGACACCGCGCTCGAGGCGCGCTGCAACTGGAACGTCGACTACCGCATCGTGCCTCAGGTCGGCGAGCCGCTCTGGGTCCGCGAGATCGGCGGCGGCGTCTGGGACGAGGCCGGCGAACTGGAATTCCTGGAAGGCTTCGTCGTCGACATCAGCGACCGCAAGGTCGTCGAGGATCTCAACGCCGAGCTGCTTTTGGAGCTGAAGGCCGCCAATGAGGAACTCTCCGCGCAAAAGCGCGAGATCGAGCTCGCCAAGCAGCAGAGCGACCATTCGGCCAACCACGACGCGTTGACCGACCTGCCCAACCGGCGCGCCTTCCACAACGAGCTGAAATCGGTGATCGACCGTTGCGCTGGCTCCGGCGACGCGGCGGGCCTTCTGTTCATCGACCTCGATCGCTTCAAGGAGGTCAACGACACGCTCGGCCACGAGGCCGGCGATGCGTTGCTGCAGCGCGTGTCGGACAAGCTTCGCGCCATCCTGCGCAGCGCTGATTTCGTCGCGCGCCTTGGCGGCGACGAGTTCGCCTTCCTGTTTTCGGGGAACGCGGAGCAGGCCAGGGAGAAGGCCGTGCGCGTGGCGGAGCGCGTGCTTGAGCGGCTGCGCATCAAGGTTCCCGCTCCGGGTGGCGACATCCATGTCGGCTGCACTGTCGGCGTTGCGATCTATCCGACGGAGGCTGCCGATCCGGACGCGCTGGTCGCGCTCGCCGACCGGCTCATGTACATCGGCAAGAAAAACGGTCGCGACCGGCTGGTCACCACCGACGCTTTGGGGTCCGAAGCCGGGGAGCTTCGCCAATCCGCCTGAGCGAAGCGCTCATCGCGACGACACAGCAACGCCCGGTGCTCGAATGAAAAAGGCCCGCAGCGTGCGCTGCGGGCCTTTTTTGTCGAGATCGATCAATCAGAACGAGCGCTGGAAGCGGAGGATACCGCCGAGGCTGCTCTTCTTGTTGGCCTTGGTCCAGTTGTTGAAGTCTGCGTCGCCGAATTTGCCGGCATTGAGGTAATCAACTTCGGCCGTAACGGTGAAGCCAGGCACAACGGTATAGGCAACGTTCGCGGCAACACCGAGATTCTTCCAGTCGTCATAGGAGACCTGGGCGTTGAACGCAGTCTTTTCGTTGAACTTGTAGGTGCCGCCGCCCCAGATGGCCCAGTTGCCGCCCCACTGCTTGTAGAAGCCGCGACCGTGAGCGTCGATGGCATTGCCCGCGTCGTCGGTGAGGTTGTCGTCGGTGCCGTAGCCGCCCATGACGAACAGCGAGAACTCCTTGCTGACATTGACGTCCAAACGGACCTTGCCCGCCACTTCCTCGTAGTTGCTGTCATAGGCGACGACGCCCGAAAGCGAACCCCAGTCGCCCTTGTACTTCAAGCCGCCGACGACATGCGAAACGTAACTGTCGATGGTGCCAACCGCGCCGGCACCTTCTTCGAGCGAAACCACTCCGGAAAATCCGTTGCCTGCATCGAAGTAGTACTGAACGACGTTGCTTTCCTGTCCGCCGTACGGAACCAGCGTATCCTGGATGACGGCGCCGGCATAGTTCGTGAACGTATCGAAAGCCGTGTCGTCCTTACCGACGCGCAGGCCACCAAGTTGAATGTAGGCGTAGCGCAGCGACAGCGACTTGTTGCGGCCCTGCCAGTCGTTGGCATTGGAAGCGTCTTGATCAAGATAGTCGCCGTTGCTGTTGCCGAAGTTGAAACGGGTCTCGGTGTAAGTCTTCAAGGTGCCGAGTTCGGTTTCCTGGCCTGTCCAGGTCTTCAGCGTGAAACGGGCGTTCTTGGAGTAGCTCGAATGCGTGTCACCATCCTGATGGTCAGGGACATGGTTGGCGCCATCGAACGAGCCGGAATCACCGACGCCGATGTCGTAACGGACATAGCCGCCGATGCGCAGGCAGGTTTCGGTGCCGGGGATGTAGAAATAGCCGGCGCCGTAGACATCGCAGATCTTGACGTATTCGGCCGGTTCCGGCTCGGCGACGACGACCGCGTCGGCGGCGCGCGCGCCCGAAACCGCGACCAGGGCCGCGGCGGAGCCGAGAAGAAGGCTCTTGATGTTCATTTTCTTGAATCTCCAGTCAAAGGTTCAAAATCAGGTCGGACATGGCTCCAAGGCCTGCCGATTCACCCCATATTGAAAGCCGCGCATCGCGCCGCGCTCTCGCCTTCGACATGGCCTATGCCATGGCGGCGATCAACAGAGATTGTGTCGGAAACGCAGTTTTTGGACTCTTCGAAAAGTATTGTTGCGCAATTATCACGTCATATATTTGACAATATGGCACAAATGGCACAAACCGCACATAGGAGACGGAGATATATGGAGATATATGGCACAGAGCGCCCTTCGAATTCAACTATGACTGTTTTGTGAAATTTATTTACCTGGCTTAGTACTGCCAAAGGCGCGAACAGCTGGTCGTTCTCGATCGAGGTGGATAATCAGGTCGTCGCAAATCCGCGCGCGGCCACCACGACTTCCTGCACCATGTCTTGCTTGAGCATCTCGATCGGAACGCGGCCGCCAAGTTCCGGCGCGGCGCGGGTCAGCCAGAACCAGGCAAGCCTCGGATTGACGATCTCCGACAGCACCTCTCTGATACCTGCCGCCGGCCTGCCATCGACGAACTGGGCCAGCGGGAAGACATGCTTGCGGCCGCCCTTGCGCAGCGCAATGACCTCGCTGCGCCGCTGCCAGCGATGCAGCGTCGAGCGCGGGATGCGAAACTTCTCCTCCAGATAGGTCGACCCGGCGACTTCGCCCGCCCAGTCCTCGATCAGCATCGACTGAAGCATCCGCTCCCCGGGTTGGGGGGATGCGGCCTTGTCTGCATCGGCTGCAGGAGCTGGCTCGTCAACCGCGGCTGGATTGCGAGGCGCCGTGGCTCGGCGCGCGGCCTTGTCCACCATCGACTGGACGAATTCGGTAGCGAATGCGGTCCATTCGCCTCTGACGGTATCGATGGCGAGCAGCTGTGTCTGCGAAAGGAAAGTCAAGGCGGCGGCGATGCTGCCGGCAACGGCGCCGGCCGAAGCCAATGCCTGCGGATCCAGGGCTATGCCGTGCTGGACCAGCGCCTGCTGCACCGCCTCGGCCATGAGGCCTGCCAGGGCCTCCTGCGAGATTCCGTCCGTCGGGGTCTGAAATCTGGTCATGCATCTGTCTTGCTGGCCACGCGCTCTCCTCCCAGGCTGCGGCCGGTTGTTGAATGGCTACAACGGAAAGCGGAAAGCGCGGTAACGACAGGCGCAGCGACCTGACCGGTTGCTGTCTTGCATTTGGACACCCCAACTGTCTGCGGGGCGCCTCGAAATGTCAGTCGCGAGACGCCTCACTGTGCATGTAGGAGGCCTCTGTGACGGGCGCACGACAGAGACGTCGTTTGACGCCTCGCCAGAGGTGACGCAGCGGGACTACAGCAGCCCGGCCAGTTGGGCCGCGCTGCGCAAGTTCTGCCGCGGTCGGGGCCCGAGTTGCTGGATCACCAGCCCGGCAGCGAGCGAGCCGAGATCGCCGCAATCCTTCAGGCTGCGCCCGGCCGTATAGCCGTAGAGGAAGCCGGCGGCGTAGAGGTCGCCGGCGCCGGTGGTGTCGACCAGTTCGCGGATCGTCGTCGCCTGGATGGTGACGGTCTCGTCGCCGCGCACGATCACCGAGCCCTTTTCGGAGCGGGTGACGGCGGCGATCTTGCAGTCCTTGCGGATAGCCTCCAGCGCTTCGTCGAAGGACTTGGTCTGGTAGAGCGATTTGATCTCGTGGCTGTTGGCAAAGACGATGTCGACGGTGCCCGAGCGCATCAGCTCAAGGAACTCGTCCCGGTAGCGGTCGACGCAGAACGAGTCCGACAGCGTCATCGACACTTCGCGTCTGGCGGCGTGCGCCAGCTTCGCCGTCTGCCGGATCGCCTCCTTGGCGCGCGGCGGATCCCACAGATAGCCCTCGAAATAGGTCACCTTGGCGCCGGATGCCTTATCGGCCTCGACGTCTTCCGGCCCGAGTTCGACGCAGGCGCCGAGATAGGTGTTCATCGAACGCTCGCCGTCGGGGGTGACGAAGATCATCGAGCGCGCCGTCGGCGGCTGGCCTTCAAGCGGCTTGGTGTCGAAGGCAACGCCCTGGGCATGGATGTCATGGGCATAGATTTCGCCGAGCGGATCGTTCGACACCTTGCCGAAGAAGGCGGCGCGGCCGCCGAAACTGGCGACGCCCGCCGCCGTGTTGCCGGCGCTGCCGCCGGAGGCCTCGATCGCCGGGCCCATGCGGCTGTAGAGCAGCTCGGCGCGCCTGGTGTCGATGAGGTTCATCGCACCCTTGATGATGCCGTTGGTCTCGAGAAAAGCGTCGTCGCACTGGGCGATGATGTCGACAATGGCATTGCCGATGCAAAGCACGTCATAATCCGGCATCAATGTCTCCGCCTTGGAATCTGCCGGCTTTCTGCCACGCCGGCCGGGCGCGGGTCTAGACCATGATCCCGAAAAGTGGAACCCGGTTTTCGGACAAGATCGTGGTCAAACAAAAATAGAGCCGCGTCCCGATGTAATCGGGACGGATCAGGTTCTCGATTTGGAAGGGTTTTGCCTAGCCGTCAAATCGAACTGGACCATGCGCACTGTCGTGATGTGCGGCTACAGTTGTGTCGTCATCGAAGCATTTCCTCCCCTCAGCGGATTAGAGGAACTTCGATCACAGCAGCTGAAGGCACTCACAGGCATGCAAGCAAAGACCGACATGACCACCGAACTGGCGCTGCTTGGCGTGCTGGCTGCTTTGTGGGGCGCGTCCTATACGTTCATCAAGATCGGTGTCGAGACGATCCCGCCGATCACCTTCATAGCAGCCAGAACCTTGATCGCCGGCGGCATCTTGCTCGCGCTGATCCGCTGGCGCGGCCTCGCCATGCCGAAGGACGGTGCAACCTGGTGGCGTTTCATGGTCCAGGCCTGCCTCAACAGCGTGGTGCCGTTCACGCTGATCGCCGCCGCCGAGCGCTCCATTGATGCCGGCCTCGCCACAATCCTCAACGCGACGTCGCCGATCTTCACCTTCCTGCTGACCGCGCTCATCACCCGCCACGAGCAGGTGACCGCACGCAAGCTGTTCGGCGTCGGCGCCGGCATTGCCGGAATTTGCCTGATCGTCGGCACCCAGGCGCTTGGCGGGCTCGGCCATCAATTGTGGGCGCAGCTTGCGGTTGTCGCGGCGACGGTCTGCTATGCCGGCGCCGCCATTTTCGGCCGCGGCTTCAGGGGACTCGACCCGATGCTGCCGGCCGCCGGCTCGATGCTGTGTGGCGCGGTCATCCTCGTACCCTTGAGTATGGTCTTCGACCGCCCGTGGACGCTGTCGCCTTCAATGGCTTCCATCCTGGCCCTGCTGGCCTTGTCGGTGTTCTCGACGGCGCTGGCCTTCTGCATCTTCTTCCGCCTCATCCACACGCTGGGTTCGGTCGGCACCACGTCACAGGCCTATCTGCGCGTGCCGATCGGCGTCGGCATCGGTGTCCTGTTCCTCGGCGAAAGCCTCGGGCCGACGGCGTTCTGGGGCATGGGCTGCGTCGTCGCCGGCGTTGCGGCGATGACCATCCCCGCCCGTTCGCGCGTGCTGGCGCGCTAGTTTTCGCCCGGAATTGCCGTCCGCTTCAGCAGACTTGCGGCTGACCGGGTCTCCGCCTATGTCGGAGATATCAGTTTGTTACCGGGAAACGCCGTGATCTCCAACGCTGCCCGCGCCGCCTTCAGCCGGCTGTTCTCTCCCGAATTCCACGCGGTTTTCCTGAAGACGCTGGGCTTGACCGTGCTGGCGCTCGTGGCCGTCTGGTTTGCTCTCACCGGGCTTGTCGATTGGCTGGCCCTGCCATGGATTCACTCCCTTTTACCCGGCCTGCCGTCCTGGGCCGGATGGCTGAGCGGCATCATCGCGGCCATCGCGCTTGCCTTTGGGATGGCGCTGCTGATCGCGCCGGTGACGGCAATCGTAGCTGGCCTGTTTCTCGACGATATTGCAGAAGTGGTCGAGCGCACCGACTTTCCTGGCGACCCGGCCGGCAGGGCCATGCCGGCGCTGCGCTCGCTGGTGCTGTCGGTGAAGTTCCTCGGCGTCGTCATCCTGGGCAACATCGTCGCCCTGCTGCTTCTGCTGGTGCCGGGCATCAACATCGCCGCCTTCTTCATCGTCAACGGCTATCTGCTGGGCCGCGAATTCTTCGAATTCGCCGCCATGCGCTTTCGCCCGGAGGACGAGGCGAGGGCGTTGCGCAGGAAATATGCCGGCACTGTTTTCCTGGCCGGACTGCTCATCGCCGCCTTCCTCGCCGTACCGCTGCTCAACCTTCTGACGCCGCTCTTCGCCGCCGCCATGATGGTCCATCTGCACAAGGCGATCGGCGCGCGGGAGAGCGCCAGGCGATAGGCCTTTCAACGCAGAAGAAAACCGCGCCCCAATTCGTCATCCGGTTCGACCGTAAACTCGGCTCGCCCGGAATAATAGGCGCGGCCGCCGACGCGGGCGATGATCGCCTCATGCGGCCCGGCCTTGGTCGTGCGCGCCACCGCGCCGGAGAAGCGCGAGCCGGCGATGCTTTCGAAGGTCCGCTCCTGACCAAGACCGATCTTGCCCCTGGCGCACATCGCCGCCAGCCGCGCGGTGACGCCGGAGCCGGTCGGCGAACGGTCGACCTCGGCATCGGCAAAGACGCAGACATTTTTCGTCGCCTCGCCGGAAAACGCATCGCGCCCGTCGGTCAGGATGGTGCCGTACAGGAAACCGAGATCGGGATGATCGGGATGCGATAGAGGGAACTCCACTTTCAGCCGCTCGGTCAGCGTGGTTGCCGCATCGACGAAGTCGCGCACCCGGTCGCGGCCGAATTCCAGCCCGAATTGATGGCAATCGGCCAGCGCATAGAAGGCGCCGCCATAGGCAACGTCGAAACGGATATTGCCGTATCCTGCCAATTCGATTCTCTGGTCGCGGGCAAACAGGAAGGCCGGCACGCTTTCGAACGACACGGCGCCCGCCTTGCCATCCCTGACCTCGACTGAGGCGACGACCAGGCCGCATGGCGCCTCGATGTTGACGGTCGTGATTGGCTCCTGTTTCGCCACCAGGCCTTGGTCGACGGCATAACGGCCGAGCGCGATGATGGCGTGGCCGCACATCGTCGAGTAGCCCTCATTGTGCATGAACAGCACGGCGAGGTCGGCGCCGGGCAGGTCGGGCTCCACCAGCAGCGCGCCATACATGTCGTAATGGCCGCGCGGCTCGAAGATCAGCAGCTTGCGCAAATGGTCGAGATGGTCGCGCACATAGGCGCGCTTTTCCAGGATCGTACCCTTGGGGATTTCGGGATAGCCGCTGGTGATGATCCTGAGCGGCTCGCCGCCGGTGTGCATGTCGATGACGGTGAGCGTCATGCGGCATGGACCCTTAGCTTGAGGATTTGGCAAACAGCGCCTGCAGCTTGCTGAACGGCATGGCGGTGCGGGTGAAGCCGAACGTGCCGTCCTGCTGGATCTCGCGCGCCGCTGTTTCCAGCATGCCGAAGGCGAAATTGGTCAGCCACGGCCCAAGCGAGATGCGCTTGACCCCGGCCATGGCGAGGTCGGCGATGGTGAAACCAGGCAGTGCCATGACATTGACCGGCCGGCTCACCGCCGAGCAGACTTTCCGGATCGTTTCGACATCACTGAGGCCAGGCGCATAGAGCACATCGGCGCCGGCCTTCTCGAAGGCCTGCAGCCGCTTGATCGTGTCGTCGAGGTCTGGTCTGTCCCACAGGAAATTCTCGGCCCGGGCGGTGAAGACGAAATCATGCTTGAGCGCGCGCGCCGCCTCCGCCGCCGCGGCGACGCGCTCGACGGCGTGCGAAAACTCATAGATCGGCTTGTCCGGATCGCCCGTATGGTCCTCGATCGAGCAGCCGGCGAGGCCGGCGGCCTCAGCGGCGAAAATGGTCTCGCCCGCCTGCTCGGCGCTGTCGCCCTTGCCCTTCTCGAGATCGGCCGATACCGGCAGGCTGGTCGCAGCCGTCACCTCGCGGCAATGATGGATCATCGCCTCGAACGTCACCGCCCCGTCGGGCAGACCGCGCGAAAAGGCAAAACCGGCGCTGGTCGTCGCCAGCGCCTTGAAGCCGAAGGAGGCCAGAAGCTTGGTCGTGCCGACATCCCATGGATTGGGCATGACGAAGGTCGAGGCGTGCAGGTCGCGAAAGATCTTGCCCTTGTCCATGGTGCTTCCCTTCATGTGCGGAACTGTCTGCGGATTCTATCGTGCCGATTTGCACCGGGCAAACGAATGCGGTTGGCTCAGAAGCGTTTGGCGTTCTCTCCTGCCAATTTGTCCAGCGCATCGGAATCCTTGACATAGCGCGACGTCTTCTTGTCCCAATGATAGGTGACGGAAATCGCGTGAGATTCAGGCTCGGGCGACGGGTCATCGCAGCTTTCACCGTTCGGCGCGGTGGCGTCGGTGACCGTCACCTTGATCGCGGCATAAGGCTGCCCGTCGTCGATCGTCTGGAACGCCACATCCTGCGTGCGCCTGTAGGCGCAGAGGTTCTCGTCGAACGTGTAGATCATGTCGACCAGCTCGAACTTGTCATCGCGCACCATGATCAGCGGCGTGATCACATAGCCCTGGCTTGAATTGAAATGCGTGCTCATGGTGATGAGGACATCGTCGCCGGCGCCGACAGAAAGCTTGCCGGGCTCGCGGAAATAGGTGCTGCGGTCGACGGCGACATTAACCGCGTCGAGCAGTTTCGGCTTTCCGGTGACGTCGTAGAGCGCCAGCACGGCATAGCCTTCGGCGCTGTCGGGAGAGTCGCCGAGGTCGTAGAGCATCACCAGCCGGTCCTTGCCGCCGGTCCTGATGGGAAGCACGGCAGCGTTGGGCAGACTCGATGTTTCGGGCGGTGAGCCGCCGCTGTCGGGCCCCTCGATGTGGCGCATCTCGATCGGCAAGCCGCCGTGATAAAAGCCGTCTGCGTTCAACGCCAGGTCGGGAATGACCAGCTTTGCAAGGTCGAGATAGGTGACGTTCTGATGACCGGGAACGGCACTGTCCAGCTCGGGAAAGCTGACAGCCTGCGCGCTTGCCGCCACCAAAAACCATGGCAGTAGCAGGCAAGCAAGGATCAGGCGAAGCAAATTGGAAGTCATGAAGTGGCGCCCCTCGAGGCGGGCACGCTAGCACGGGCAACTGAATCGCACAGCCGGCCCACTGCGCTGAAATCAGATCAGTGGATCGGCACCAGCCCCGCCAGTGCGCGCATGTCATCGAACAGGACGCCGCCGGCATCGGCCAGGCCATCGCGGTCGGAATAGGGATCGCCATGATAGGAATAGACGCGCATTCCGGCGGCAATACCGGCCTGTGTCCCGGCGACGCTGTCTTCGATGACGATGCAGTCGGCCGGCGCAAAACCCATGGTCTTTGCCGCATGCAAGAACAGGTCCGGGAACGGCTTGCCGCGGCTGACCATGGTTGCCGAGAACATTGCATGCTCGAACAGCGGCAGCAGCCCGGTCTGGCCGAGCGTGATGTGCATCTTCGAGATGCGTGCCGACGTGGCGACGCAATAGGCGATGCCGGCAGTGCGCACCACTTCGATGAAGTCGCGGACGTATGGGATCGCCTCGACGCCATGCGCGAACAGATCGGGCAGGCCGGCATTCCAGCGATCGACGAAATCGACGCCGAGCCGGGCTTCGGTCGAAGCTTCGATCTCTTTCTGTACCGAGATCATGCTGCGGCCGGAGAAATGCTTGCGGCAATATTCGAATGTGGCGGGATAACCGGCGACAGTTAGCCACTCGGCGAGCCGCCGGTTGGCAAGGTTCTCGGTGTCGACCAGAATCCCGTCGCAGTCGAAGATGACCAGTTTTGGAAGGCCCAGCATTCAGGCGGTGCCGGTCGACCCGAATCCGCCCGCGCCGCGCGCTGTGCCGCCGGCCAGGCTGCGTTCCTCGACCGTCGCCTGTGTCACCGTGGCAAACACGATCTGGGCAATGCGCATGCCGCGCGTCACCGCGAAATCCTCGTCGCCAAGATTGACCAGCAGCACCTTGACCTCGCCGCGATAGTCGCTGTCGACCGTGCCTGGTGAATTGAGGACGGTCAGCCCGTGCTTGAAGGCAAGGCCGGAACGCGGCCGCACCTGGCCTTCCATCCCCTCGGGGATCTCCAGGATCAGCCCGGTTGGCACCAGGGCGCGCTTGCCCGGAAGGATCAGCAGCGGCCGGTCGTCCGGGACCGCGGCGCGCAAATCCATGCCGGCGGCACCGGTGCTTTCATAGGCGGGGAGGGGAAGTCCTTCACCATGCGGCAACCGAACGAAGCCGACAGTGGGACCAATGACGGAGGAGGTGTGGAGGGCTGCGCGCATAAAATCGATCCTATCGGCGCGAACCGCGATTCGGTCAACTCGCCCGCCACGCTATCAACGGCTTTCTTTGCGGCGTCACGATGACCTAGCGCAGTTCCACGGGCACGACCGTCGTCTCCTTGATCTCTTCCATGACGAATGAAGCCGAAACATCGGACAGCGCCACCTTGGCGATCAGCCGCTGGTAGAGCCGGTCATAGGCCTTCACATCGGCGACGCGGGCGCGCAGCACATAGTCGAGATCGCCGGACATACGGTAGACCCCGGTAATCTCTGAGAAACCGGTCACCGCCGCCCGGAATTTCTGCAGCCAGTCCGGATCGTGGTTGGAGGTGCGGATCAGGATGAACACCGAAAGCCCGAGCCCGAGCTTGTCGGCATCGACCAGCGCCACCCGGCCGGTGATGACGCCGTCCTCCTCCAGCCGCTTGACGCGCCGCCAGCAGGCGTTGCGCGACAGCGACACTTTTTCCGAGAGCTGGTCGACCGACAGCGTGCCGTCGCGTTGCAGCTCGGCCAGCAATCTTCGGTCTATTTCATCGAATTCAAGCGCCATGTTGGGATGAATGTCCCGAACTACACCGTTAGGCAAGGACAAATTGAGACCGATGAACCTTTCCCCTATGGCAAGATACCCAGCATCGGGGCTTATCCCGGCTGGAGGGATCACCATGACGACGCTGTTTTCGAAGCTTTTCACCTCGCACCCGGCCAAGGTCGGCGAAACCTATTTCAGCCACATGGCTTTTGCCGCCTGGTTCTCCTCGCGCCTCCTGATGGCTGCCGGAGCTGCGCTTGTTCACGCTTTCTTGCCATTTCTCTTCGAGACTACGGCAAGCCGAATCGTTCGCGAACTCTATAAACGGACGCACAACAGAGGCTCACACGCGGTCAAAGAGCCCCAGGCTCTCTTGGATCGCGCCTAGGAACGGTCAAAAGCGATGTGCCGATGGGCGGCCTATCTTGGTGAAGCAGTCTTCCTCGAAGACATCGTCACCGCGCCCTGTCATTCGCTGATCGCCCAGAGCCATTGCGCCCAGGAAGCCAAGTCGCCGACCAATGGCGATGGTTTCGGCCTCGCCTGGTATGGCGACCGGCCCGAGCCCGGCCTTTACCGTGACATCCTGCCGGCCTGGTCGGATCCCAATCTGAAAAGCCTGTGTCGGCAGATCAAATCCGGCCTGTTCCTCGCCCATGTCAGGGCGTCGACCGGCGGCGCCACCAGCCGCATGAACTGCCATCCCTTCATCTCCGGCAACTGGTCGTTTATGCACAACGGCCAGATCGGCGGCTTCGAGAAAATCCGTCGCGCGCTGGAAAATTCGCTTTCCGACGCCGTCTTCGACCAACGCGAAGGCACCACCGATTCCGAACTGTTTTTCCTGCTGATGATCGACGAGGGTCTCACCAGTGACCCGCAAGGTGCCGTGTCGCGCGCCACCGCCCGCGTCATCGAGGCTTCACGCCGCGCCGGCCTTGAGCCGACCCTGAAACTCACTGCCGCCTTTTCCGATGGGCTGGCGCTGTATGCCGTGCGCTACGCGAGCGACGTCCACGCGCCGACGCTCTACACCTCGGTCCGCAATGGCGGCCGCTGCATCGTGTCGGAGCCCTTCGACCGCGAAGGCGGCGACTGGCAAGCGATCCCGCCGGCGAGTTTCGTCACCATTACAGGTGATGGCATGGCGATTCGGCCGTTTGTTCCGGCGTCGGCAAGGTTGGCGCTGGTCGTCTAAGCCAATCTAGGCCGCATTCCTTCGCGCCCCTCGACCGAACGGCTAGCGCAATTCCGATCAAGCGCTACCTGTCCTAGAAGTGCTGAACTTGGCTTCAAGCCGTCATAACGGGACAGCTGCCGGAGCATTCGTCATGGGCCTCGTCTTCTCCTCGACCACCGACCTCGCCGCCGCAATCGCTGCGCGAAAAATATCCGCCGTTGAAGCGTTTGACGCGCATCTGGCGCAGATCGACCGGCACAACGAAGCTGTCAACGCCGTCATAAATCTCGACCGTGAAGGGGCTCGTGAGCGCGCAAAAGAGGCCGACGCGACGCAGGCGCGCGGCGACGCTCTCGGCCCGCTGCATGGCGTGCCCTTCACCTTGAAGGACATGCACGAAACGGCAGGCATGAAGACCACCGTAGGCTTTCCACCGTTCGCCGACTATGTGGCAAAAGCAGACAGCCCGGTCGTCGCCCGATTGAAGGCTGCCGGCGGCATTCTCACGGCCAAGACCAATGTCGCGACCATGCTGGGCGACTGGCAGTCGGACAATCCGCTGTTCGGCCGCACCAGCAATCCATGGAACCTCGACCGCACAGCCGGCGGCTCGAGCGGTGGCGCCGCGGCAGCGGTGGCGACGGGCATGACACCGTTCGATGTCGGCACCGACATGCAGGCTTCGATCCGGTTGCCGGCCAGCTTCTGTGGCGTCTATGGCTTAAAGCCGACCGAGCATCGTGTGTCGTTGGCCGGCGCTTTTCCCGACCCGGGCGGTGCGGCACGCAGCGTGCGACTTATGTCCTGCCTCGGCCCGCTGGCGCGCTCCGTGGACGATCTGGCGCTGATCTACAAAATCATCGCCGGCCCGGATGGCGTCGACACCGATCTCGCGCCGGTGCCAGTCGAGGCCATGCCAAAAATCAATCTCAAGACATTGCGCATCAATGTGGCGCCGTCCTTTCCCGGTTTTCCTGTGGCCCGAGACATCAGCGCTGCCGTCGACGCTCTGGCGAAGCGAATTCAGGCGGCGGGTGCGACCGTCGAGCCGGCAAAACTACCTGAGATCGATCTGCTCAACGATCTGGAGCAGGGCGGCGCGCTGATCGGCATGATGCTGGAGGCCGCGCAACCCGAACCGCCTGAACAGCCGACTCCGGTCGCGCGCTGGTTCGACGTGCTCGCCCGCCGTGACAGGTCCATCCTCGCCTGGGACAGGTTCTTCGAAAATTGCGATGCGTTGCTGTGCCCGGTCGCCATGACCACGGCCTTCCCGCATTGCGAACCCGGCACATCGATCAAGGTCGACGGCAAGGAGCAAAGCTACTGGATGCTCCCGGCCTATGGCGCGGCCTTCAATTACCCAGGCCATCCGGCCCTTTCGCTGCCTTGCGGGCAGGACCGCGACGGCCTGCTCATTGGCCTGCAGCTGGTCGGCGCGCGCTGGTCGGAAGCGCGGCTGCTCGGTATCGCCAGAGCAATCGAACCGCTCACCGGTGGCTTTCGCCGGCCGCCGGGCTATTGAGCGAAACGCTCCATACCATAGGGCGCCAGCAGCGGGTCGCGCTCGCCATCGAGGATTTCGCGTGTGGCGAAAAGTCCAACCGCCGGCGCCAGCGTGATGCCCGAATGCATGACCGCAACGTAAAGGCCATCCATGCCCTCGGCGTGGCTGACGATCGGAAAGCCATCGGTCGGCGTCGGCCGGTAGCCGACCGTGTGGAAATCAAGCTCCAGCCCGTCGCCACCACGCAAGGCTGCCTTCGCTGCCGCAAACAGTTCGCGCGCTGTTGCGTCAGGGTTGTCGCCCGGATCGCCGCCGGCGAAATCCGAGCCGGCGATGATGCGGCCCTCGGCGGTCTGGCGCATATGCAGCTTTTCGGCATGCACCAGCCCGTTGAGCAGTTTTTTGTATGGCCGCGAGTGGACAATCAGGCCGGGCGGCGTCTCGATCGGCAGTTTGATGCCGGCGGTGGCGGCAATGGCTGGGGCGCCGGTGCCGGCCGCGATCACCACTTCGTCGGCGACAATCGTCTCGCCCGAAACAACCACGCCGGTCACCTTGCCGTTGACTAGAGCGAGCCTGTCGACTGTGCCCGCAACCACCCTCGCGCCGTGCCGTTCAGCATCGGCCAGCAGCGCCTTGGCCGCCGTAACCGGCTCGGCCACGCCTTCCTCAGCGACATAGACAGCGAATTCAGGCGGCTCGACCAGATTGGGCTCGATTTGCGCCGCCCGTTCGCGGCCCACGCGTTCGATGCCGTAACCCCATGAGGAGTGCTCGGTGGCATAGGCTTCAAGCCTGCCGGCAGGCAGATCCCAACACAGCCCGCCGCACCAGGCGAGCGGCAGGCCGGGCAACTCGTTTGCCAGCCGTTTCCACTCGGCCATGGCGCGGGTTCGCAGCCGGAAATACACCTCGGGATTGCCCCAACTGGCATTGATCCAGGCAAAGGAATTGGGTGTGGCGACCCCACCTGCGCCGCTCTCGGAGATCACCGTCACCTGCGCGCCCGCCTTAGTCAGGTGCCAGGCAATGGACGCGCCAATAATGCCGGCGCCGATGACGATGACTTGTTTCGGATTGCTCATGCCGGTCCTCTTCAAACTGGCATCCGTGATGCCATTGCGGCGGCTCAAGCTCAAGTGCGCTCAGGGTCCACCGGCCCGAAACTGTCGACAGGCCGGGAAAGCGCTGCTAGAAGCCCGCGCCACAGACAGGATTCCACAAATTGGCTGAAGACATCGAACAGGCGGTATCGCGCCGCCGCACTTTCGCGATCATCGCCCACCCCGACGCCGGCAAGACGACGCTCACCGAAAAGCTGCTGCTGTTCGGCGGCGCCATTCAGCTTGCCGGCGAGGTCAAGGCCAAGAAGGACCGCATCCAGACCCGGTCCGACTGGATGAAGATCGAGCGCGAGCGTGGCATTTCGGTCGTCACCTCGGTGATGACCTTCGAATATGAAGACAATGTCTTCAACCTGCTCGACACGCCCGGCCACGAGGATTTCGCCGACGACACCTATCGCACGCTCTCGGCTGTCGATAGCGCCGTGATGGTGATCGACGCGGCCAAGGGCATCGAGCCGCGCACGCTGAAACTGTTCGAAGTCTGCCGGCTGCGCGACATTCCGATCATCACTTTTGTCAACAAGATGGACCGCGAAAGCCGCGACCCGTTTGAGATTTTGGACGAGATCGAGCAGAAGCTGGCGCTGGATACCGCCCCCATCACCTGGCCGATCGGCCGCGGCAAGACGTTTGCCGGCACCTATCATTTGGCGCTGAATGCGGTGCGCAAGGGCGACGCGGAGAAAGACCGCACGCCGGTCAATGGTCCCGATTCCAACCGCGTCGCCGGCCTGTTGCCGGAAAACGAGCGCGAGGCCTTCATCGAGGAGCTGGAACTCGCGCGCGAAGCCTGCCGCCCGCTCGATATCGATGCATTCCGCGAAGGCCATCTGACGCCGGTCTATTTCGGCTCGGCGCTGCGCAATTATGGGGTGCGCGACCTGATCGAGGCGCTCGGCGCCTTCGGGCCGCCGCCGCGCGCGCAGGAGGCCGACACCCGCAAGGTCGAAGCGACCGAGGAGAAAATGACCTCCTTCGTCTTCAAGATTCAGGCCAACATGGATCCCAACCATCGCGACCGCATCGCTTTTGTCCGCGTCTGCTCGGGCAAACTCGAGCGCGGCATGAAGGCCAAGCTGGTGCGCACCGGCAAGCCGATGAGCCTGTCGGCGCCACAATTCTTCTTCGCCCGCACCCGCGTCACCGCCGACGAGGCCTTTGCCGGCGATGTCGTCGGCATCCCCAACCACGGCACGCTGCGCATTGGTGACACGTTGACCGAGGGTGAGGAAATTCTCTTCAGGGGCGTACCGAATTTCGCCCCGGAAATCCTGCGCCGCGTCCGCCTCGGCGATGCGATGAAGGCCAAGAAGCTCAAGGAAGCACTGCACCAGATGGCCGAGGAAGGCGTCGTGCAGCTGTTTTCGCCCGAGGATGGCTCGCCGGCAATCGTCGGTGTGGTCGGCGCCCTGCAGCTCGACGTTTTGAAGGAACGGCTGAATTTCGAATACACGCTGCCGGTCGAATTCGAGATGTCGCGCTTTTCCGTCTGCCGCTGGATTTCGGCCGACGACAAGGCCGAGACGCTTCGCTTCATCGAGGCGCATCGCGGCGATATCGCCCGCGACCTCGACAATGACCCGGTGTTCCTCGCCCAGCACGCCTTTTCCCTGAACTACGAAGCCGAGCGCTGGAAAGCTATCCGCTTCGCCACCATCAAGGACTACCAGGTTCGCGACAGAGCGGCGTAGGTTCTTCCTTCTCCCACAGGGGGAGAAGGGAAGATCGTGCAGTTCTCACCCCTTGGCCGCCGCTTCGATCTTCGCGATGTCGATCTTGCCCATCTGCATCATTGCCGACATCACCCGCCCGGCCTTGGCCCGGTCCGGATCCAGAAGCAGGCGCGGCAGTTGCTCCGGCACGACCTGCCAGGAGACGCCGAACTTGTCTTTCAGCCAGCTGCAGGCTCCGGGCTCGCCGCCCTCGGTGAGCTTCTCCCAGAAATAATCGACCTCTTCCTGCGTTTTGCAATCGATCGACTGTGACATCGCCTCGTTGAACTTGAATTGCGGGCCGCCATTGAGCGCCTGGAACGGCACGCCGTCGAGCTCGAACGTGGTCAACAGCACTTTGCCCGCATCGGCGTGGCCTTCGGGCCAGCGCAGGACGCTCGTAACCTTCGAATTCTTGAAGATGGAGACGTAGAAATTCATCGCCTCTTCGGCCTGGCCGTCGAACCACAGGCAGGTGGTGATCTTTTGCATGTCTCGCTCCTCGGGGTGTTTTGGTTGCGGTTACGGATGAAACGGCTGACTCTAGAAATGGTGCCATTCCCTTGCCGTTGACCCAAGGACGCGCGTCCAGCAGACGATCCGACACTGGCCGCAATTTTTTTCGCAAACTCCGATTTTTACGAGAATCTGGCGCATTGCAAAAATGTGGCCAGACCATACTTGGCGGTCTATAAACCCTGCGATCCAAATTCAGCGCCGCCACGCTCCGCACTGGGCGCAGCCAGCCAGCTAAGGAATATCCATGCCAGCCTATCGTTCCCGCACCACCACCCATGGCCGCAACATGGCCGGCGCCCGCGGCCTGTGGCGCGCTACAGGCATGAAGGATTCGGATTTCGGCAAGCCGATCATCGCGGTGGTCAACTCCTTCACCCAGTTCGTGCCGGGCCATGTCCATCTCAAGGACCTTGGCCAGCTGGTGGCGCGCGAGATCGAGAAGGCCGGAGGCGTCGCCAAGGAATTCAACACCATCGCCGTCGATGACGGCATCGCCATGGGCCATGACGGCATGCTCTATTCGCTGCCGTCGCGCGAGCTGATCGCCGATTCCGTCGAATACATGGTCAATGCGCACTGCGCCGACGCCATGGTCTGCATCTCCAATTGCGACAAGATCACGCCTGGCATGCTGATGGCCTCGCTACGCCTCAACATCCCCACCGTCTTTGTGTCAGGCGGCCCGATGGAAGCCGGCAAGGTGGTGCTGGCCGGCAAGACGCAGGCGCTCGACCTCGTCGACGCCATGGTTGCCGCCGCCGACGACAAGATCTCCGACGAGGACGTCAAGGTCATCGAACGTTCGGCCTGCCCGACCTGCGGTTCCTGCTCGGGCATGTTCACCGCCAATTCGATGAATTGTTTGACCGAGGCGCTCGGCCTGTCGCTTCCGGGCAACGGCTCGACGCTGGCCACCCACGCCGACCGCAAGCGCCTGTTCGTCGAGGCGGGCCATCTCATCGTCGATCTCGCCCAGCGCTATTATGAGCAGGATGACGAGACGGCATTGCCGCGCAGCATCGCCTCCAAGGGCGCCTTCGAAAACGCCATGACGCTCGACATCGCCATGGGCGGCTCGACCAACACCGTGCTACACATCCTGGCGGCCGCGCATGAGGGCGAGGTCGACTTCACCATGGAAGACATCGACCGGCTGTCGCGGCGGGTTCCGGTGCTGTGCAAGGTCGCACCGGCCAAATCCGACGTGCATATGGAAGACGTCCACCGCGCCGGCGGCATCATGGCCATCCTCGGCCAGCTCGACAATGCCGGGCTGCTCAACCGCGACCTGCCGACGGTGCATACGGCGAGCCTTGGCGAAGCGCTCGACCATTGGGATATTTCCCGCACCACGAGCCAGAACGTTCGCGACTTCTTCCTTGCCGCCCCCGGCGGCGTGCCGACGCAAGTCGCCTTCAGCCAGGACCGCCGCTGGGACGAGCTCGATCTTGACCGCGAGAAAGGTGTCATCCGGTCGGCCGAGGCGCCGTTCTCGAAGGACGGTGGCCTTGCGGTGCTGAAGGGCAATCTGGCGCTCGACGGCTGCATCGTGAAGACGGCCGGCGTCGACGAGTCGATCCTGAAATTCACCGGCCCGGCGCGGGTGTTCGAAAGCCAGGACGCTTCGGTGAAAGCGATCCTGTCGAACGAGATCAAGGCCGGCGACGTCGTCGTCATCCGCTATGAAGGGCCGCGCGGCGGCCCCGGCATGCAGGAAATGCTCTATCCCACGAGCTATCTGAAGTCGAAAGGGCTGGGCAAGGCCTGCGCGCTGGTCACCGACGGCCGCTTCTCCGGCGGCACGTCAGGCCTGTCGATCGGCCATGCCTCGCCGGAAGCGGCGGAAGGCGGGCTGATCGGACTGGTGCAGGAAGGCGATACGATCGAGATCGACATCCCGAACCGCATCATCCACCTGGCGGTCAGCGATGCTGAACTCGATGCTCGGCGAGTGGCGATGGAGGCCAAGGGCGCCTTAGCCTGGAAGCCCGAGGAAAAGCGCAAGCGCAAGGTGACGACGGCGCTGCGCGCCTACGCCGCCTTCGCCACCAGCGCCGACAAGGGCGCAGTGCGGCACGTGCCGGAGTAAGTTAGTACCTCCCCCTTGTGGGGAGGTCGGACCGAAGGTCCGGGTGGGGGTGCGGCGCCGACCCCCGCCCCGCTGCTTCGCAGCGACCCTCCCCACAAGGGGGAGGGTAAGGCTCACGGCATCAACTGATACTCATAAAGCTTCTGATACAGCCCGCCCTGGTTGAGCAGCGTGCGATGCGCGCCGCTTTCCACCACCTTGCCGGCTTCCAGCACCACGATCGTGTCGGCCTGGTGCACCGTCGACAGGCGGTGGGCGATGACGATGGTGGTGCGCCCGACCGTCAGCTGCTGCAGCGCATCGCGGAACAGCGCCTCGGATTCGGCGTCGAGCGCGCTGGTCGCTTCGTCGAGCAGCAGGATCTCCGCATTGCGCAGCATGGCGCGCGCGATCGAGATGCGCTGGCGCTGGCCGCCTGAAAGCAGCGCGCCGTTTTCGCCGACCTCCGTCTCATAACCCTTGGCCATGGCGCTGATGAAGTCATGCGCATTGGCGGCCTTGGCGGCGGCGATCACCTCTTCGTCGGTCGCGTCCTGACGGCCGAGGCGGATATTGTGCATCACCGTGCCGGCAAACAGGAACGTGTCCTGGCTGACATACGCGATCTTTTCCCGGACCGAGGCAAGCGTGGCGCCGGCGATGTCCTGACCATCGAACAGCACTTTGCCGCTCTGCGGGTCATACATGCGCATGATCAGATTGAGGATGGTCGACTTGCCGCTGCCCGAGGGCCCGACCAGCGCCGTCATCTTGCCGGCCGCAAGCGTCAGATCCAGTCCTTCGAACACCGGCGGGCTTTCCGGATAAGCGAAGCTGACCTTGTCGAAATGGATTTCGCCCGGCCCGGCCAGCAACGGCTTTGCATCCGGCTTTTCGGCCAAGGTCAGCGGCCGGTCGGCGAGCTCGAACATCATGCGCACGCCGACGATGCCGCTCTCCAGCGAGATACGGACGCGCGCCAGGCGCTTTGCCGGCTCATAGGCCAAAAGCAGCGCCGCGATGAAGGCCATGATGTTGCCCGGCATCTGGCCGCCCTCCAGTACCAGAAGCCCGCTGACCAGGACCGACCCGGCAATGGCCAGCCCCGCCAGCGTTTCCATCACCGGACTGGTGGCGGCTTCCAGCGTGGCGATGTTGTTGGCGCGGGTCTCCACGTCCGACACCGCCTTGTACATGCGCTTGCGCATCGCGCCTTCGAGACCGAAGGACTTCACCACGCGCACGCCGATTGCCGTTTCCTGCATCACCTGCACGATCTGGCCGAGCGAGCGGAATTCCTGCTTCGCAATCTTGCGCACACGCTTCAATATGTGGTTGACGCCGTAAATGGCGACAGGCCCGATGACGAAGCAGATCAGCGACAGCCCCGGTTGCTGCCAGACCATGACTCCGACCAGCACAACCATCGTCACCAGATCGCGCACATAGGATGTGACGACGAGGTCGAGCACGCTGCGCGCCGCTTGCGCATTGTTGGTCATGCGGGTGATCAGGTCGGACGACGAGGTCGAATGGTAAAATTCGATGCCTTGCGCCAGGATGCGGTCATAGATCTTGCGCTGCCGGTCGGCGATGATGGCGTTGCCGACCCGGCTCATGAAATAGGCCTGGACGAAGTTGGCGATGCCTTTAAAGACGAAGATCGCCGCGACGCCCCCGGCGATCAGGTTGACGCGGTCGAGCCTCTTGTAGATCACGAATTCATTGGTGATCTCGCGCAGGATCCAGGCGCTGGCGCCCGTCATGGCGGCCACCACCAGCATCGACGCGATCGCGGCGGCATAGCCAAACTTGTGCTCTTGGAAGGATTCCCTGACCAGCCTCGCGATGAGGCGCTGGTTTTCCGTCGAACGGAAGAAGCGAAACAATGGTTGATCCCATGCCTGACTGAGACGAATTTCGGATTCGCCACGGGGGCGACTGGCGGCTTATAGAGCGAGTTGCCGCCGGATGGAACCTTTGGAAAAGAGGGGTCCCCATCGCGACGATAGGCGCTCAATCTGCAGGGAGATGACGACAGATGGATTTCGACCTTGTTGTGCGCGGCGGAACGCTGCCTGATGGCACTATCGCCGACCTCGGCATTGTCGGCGAGACGATCGTCGCCATCGAGCCAAAGTTGAACGTCAGCGCCGGCACGTCGATCGACGCCCATGGCAATCTGATCTCGCCGCCCTTCGTCGACCCGCATTTCCACATGGATGCGACGCTGTCCTACGGCATTCCGCGCATCAACGCCTCGGGCACGCTGCTCGAAGGAATTTCGCTGTGGGGCGAACTGAAGCCGCTGCTGACGCATGATGCCGTGCGTGAGCGGGCGCTCGCCTATTGCGACTGGGCGGTCTCGATGGGGCTGCTCGCCATCCGCACTCATGTCGATGTCTGCGACGACCGCTTGCTGGCGGTCGAGGCGCTGCTCGACGTCAAGAAGATTGTCGCGCCCTATATCGACTTGCAACTGGTCGCTTTCCCGCAGGACGGCTTCTACCGCTCGCCGACGGCGCGGCAGAACACGCTGCGCGCGCTCGACATGGGCGTCGACATCGTCGGCGGCATCCCGCATTTCGAACGCACCATGGCCGACGGCACGCGCTCGGTGACCGAACTTTGCGAAATTGCGGCAAAGCGCGGGCTGATGATCGACCTGCATTGCGACGAGACCGACGATCCGCTGTCACGCCATATCGAGCAGCTTGCCTATGAGACGCAGCGCCTCGGCCTGCAGGGCAGAGTGGCCGGCTCGCACCTCACCTCCATGCATTCGATGGACAATTATTATGTCTCAAAGCTCCTGCCGCTGATCGCCGAGGCCGGTGTGTCGGCGATCCCCAATCCGCTGATCAACATCATGCTGCAGGGCCGCCACGATACGTTTCCCAAGCGCCGTGGCCTGACCCGGGTGAAAGAGATGCTGGCGCTCGGCATCCGTGTCGGCTGGGGCCAGGATTGCGTGCTCGACCCCTGGTATTCGCTCGGCACCGCCGACATGCTCGACGTCGCCTTCATGGGCCTGCACGTCGCGCAAATGTCGAGCCCGGCCGACATGGCACGCTGCTTCGACATGGTTACCAATGTCAACGCCGCCATCATGGGCCTCGATCATCTGGGCCTTGCCGTGGGCAAGCGCGCCAGCTTCGTCATCCTCGACGCCGGCAACCCGATAGAGGCCTTGCGCCTGCGCGCCGAACGGCTCTGCGTCGTTGCCAGGGGCAAGGTGGTGGCCGAGCGCACGAAGCAGGAGACGCGGCTGTCGATTGCCGGGCGGCCGGGCCAGGTGAACCGCCGGCATAATGCCGCAAGTGCGTCGGCGTCGTAGGCAAGCAGGCCGGCCCAACAGGCCATTGCATCTGCTTCACCAAGACGAACGACGCCTTTGCCGAGTGCCTGCAACGCATCGACCTCGATCGGCGCGCCGAACTCAGAAGGGTTTCGGCTTTCGATCCCTGGGACAGGCCGACCATCTATCGCCCGATAATCATCCGTCCGCGGCCCAAATAGCCGGCTTTCGCAGCAAGGTTGCGGATAGCCAGGAAGGCATAGAGACAGCCGATTTCGGCCGCTGGTCTTACCGATTTGCCTCGTCAAAGCGGCGACTTGGAGCTAGGGAGCCGCATGGCCCAGTCGCTCGCTCGCAACTTTACGATCAGGAACGTGCTTCTGGCCGGCATTCTCTTGATGCTGGCCGGCGACTTCATGTTTGCGCTGAACGACGCGATGGGCAAATGGCTGGTCGCCAGCTTCTCCGTCGGCCAGGTGGTGCTGATCCGCTCGATCGGCGCCTTCATCGTGCTTGGCCCGATGATCGCCAACCAGGGCACTGCGAAGCTGTTCCAGATGGAGCGGCCTGTCCTCCAGTCTCTGCGCGTGGTTGCGACAACGGTCGATACCGCTCTGTTCTATGCAGCGGTTGTCTATCTGCCGCTTGCCGACGTGATGAGTTTCTACATGGCCGGGCCGATCTATGTGGCGGCGCTGTCGCATTTTCTGCTCGGCGAAAAGGTCGGATGGCGCCGCTGGGCTGCCATCCTGGTCGGCTTCTGCGGCGTGCTGATCATACTGAAGCCGTCCTCGGCAGCGTTTTCGCTCTCCTCGATGTTCGCGCTGGTCGGCAGCATTGCCTTCGCTTTCGCCATCATTCTCAGCCGCCGCCTGCGCGGCACCAGCGACACCACACTGGTCACCTGGCAGACGATCGGAACGCTTTTGGTCGGCGGCGTGATGACCATCGGTGCCTGGCAGACACCGTCGGCACTCGATTTCGGCGCCATGCTCCTGCTCGGCATCGTCTCCTGCAGCGCCCATCTGATGATCACCAGGGCGCTGAAGCTGGCGCCGGCCTCGACGCTGGCGCCGCTGCACTACAGCCTGCTTTTGTGGGCGGTGATCTTCGGCCTGGCCTTCTTCGGCGATGTGCCGGGCCCGCGCATCCTGATCGGCTCGGCCATCGTCGTCCTCGCCGGCCTGTTCATCTTCCACCGCCAGAAGGTGGTGGAAACCGTGGTGCCGCCGGAGAACGTGCCGAAGGGCGTGAACTGAAGCGGCAAGCGTAAAGCGGGTCGAACGGTACCGTTTTGAAGCGAGACGCTTTAGCATCTGATAACAATACGATTATCGCGCAGAATCACTGAAGTGTTCTGTCAAAAAATTTCGGTATTTACATCGATATTTCGCGGAGTAAATTTCCTGCCGGGCGCAATCTCGGATTGATTCTTGGTGGGATAGGCCAAGACCAATATCTCCGGGGAAACTGTGATTGGGGGGACAATGGGTAGCTTTTCTATATGGCATTGGCTGATCGTTTTGGTCCTTATTGGCCTGCCATTGATATTTGTTTTAAGAGCCCCGCCGGCTGGTAGCAATCGTTTCGGAGACATGCCGCCCCCGATGAGTTTTACGGAAGCTATTTCGAGCTTTTTCCAAAATTATGTGAATTTTTCCGGCAGGGCCAGCCGCTCCGAGTTCTGGTATTCCTATCTTTTTCTCATCATTGTCGCTGTGATTGCCTCGGTAATTGACCTTGTTGTGAACAATGAAATCATCTCCTCGCTCTGGAATCTTGCCGTTCTTCTGCCGACACTTGCCATGACCGCGCGCCGGCTGCACGACATCAACAGAAGCGGTTGGCATCAGCTCCTTGCGGGATTGTTTCCCATCGGCACCATCGCGCTGATCGTCTGGTACTGCAAAAAGTCCGACGACACAGTGACGATGAGTGAAATAGAGCGGGTTTTCAAATAACCGGCAAAGGAGCTGAGCGCTCTGCGTCAGCCTCTGCGCACGGCCGCCAGGTGCCGTGAAAACTCCGGCGTCTCCATCAGCGCCTTGCAGCGAGCGAAACGGCCGTCGGCATAGGCGCGGAAATCTTCGACCGGATTGTTGTTGGCAAGCTGGATCAACCCCCACAGCGTCCACAACAGGTCGCACATCGCCTTGTAGATGACGACACGGCCGCGTTCGGCCGGTTTTGCCTCGCCGCCGAAATAGGCGCGCATAAGCTCTTCCTCTTGCGCTGCATCGAACCTGCCTTCGACCGAGAGGTCGCCGAGATCCCAGAGCGGATCGTTCATCCCTGCATATTCCCAGTCGACGATCCACATCCGCTCGCCCGTATCGAGAAAATTCTCGCACAGCGGGTCGCAATGGCAGGCCGCCAGCGGCAGCTTGTGAGCTGCAAGGGCAGAACGCACGGTTTCAGATTCGCGCACGACATCGTGGTAGCCGGGAGGCAAGGCCACGTCCTTGGTCGACAAGACCTTGAGGTAGTCGTCGATCATCGCAAACAGCTCGAAGCGGAACGGAAACACTGCGCCGGACGTGTGCAGCTTGCGGAAGGCCTCACCGGCGCGGGCCGGGCTGCCGGCACGCAGCTTGAATTTTTCCGGCGACATCGTCTCGGCGCCGGCAACGAAGCGGCTCACCATCACGCCCGTCTTGGGGTCGACATGCAGCACTTCTGGACTGACGCCGGCTTTGGCCGCCTCGCTTGCCGCCACGGCTTCATTGGCGCGGTTGATGTATTCTTCAGTGCCTTTGCCGGGGATACGCAGGCAGACATCGCCGGCCCGGAAGACGAGATTGGTCATGCCCCCCAACCGCTCCAGCGGTCCGTCATAGCCGGCCAATGCCGGAATCGCCGCAAGTGTTGCGCGTGCCTCGTCGGTCCCCATGCCTGTTGCCCCTGGCGTGTTATTTCTTTCGATAACGGTTCCACAGTTTTCGCCGTTTGGCTATCATCGGTTCGAGGGTGAGCATCGAGCTGGCGGAGAAACAGCGATGGCGGGAAACAAGGATCATGGCGGGCTCGGCGCCGCCTATGCGGCGCAACGGCCCGAGGACGTGGCCGCGATCTATGACAACTGGTCGGAAACCTACGATGCCGACATGTCGGCCGCCGGCTACCGCCACCCAACGATCTGCCTGGCCCTGCTCGCCCGCCATTTGCCGCGTGGCGCCGCCCCGCTGCTCGATGCTGGCGCAGGCACCGGGCTGATCGGCGAATGGCTGGCCATTACCGGGTACCCCCAGGTCGAGGCGCTCGACATTTCGCAGGGCATGCTCACCAAGGCGGCGGCAAAGGGCGTCTATTCGGCGCTGCATTGCCTGGCGCTCGGCGGCCCGCTGCCCTTTGCCGACAATGCCTATGCCAGTATCGTTTCGGCCGGCGTCTTCACCTCCGGCCATGTCGGCGCCGAGGGGCTGGACGAACTGATCCGCATCTGCCGGCCGGGCGGCGTCATCGTGCTGACGGTCAAGAACACGCTGTGGAACGCCGGCTTTGCCGAGCGCATCGCAGCACTGGAGGCCGAGGGCAGGGTGGTCCGCGCCGAGGAGACTGCGCCCTATGTCTCTATGCCGGGCGAAGCCGACACCGTGCCCAGCCGGGGTCTTGTCCTGCGGGTGAATTGATTCTGGCTCGGCCTATGCCTTGATCTTGCTCATCGCCGGATCGTACATCGGCTCGAGATGGATTTCGGCCGGCGTCCGCTCCATCGCCACCACCAGCTCATAGTCGCCTGAGCTGAGGAAATCGTCGCTCACGCCATCGGCATTGCGCACATAGCCATAGCCGATGTTCTTAGCCACCGTGTAGCCATAACCGCCGCTGGTGAGGTACCCGACCGGTTCGCCATTGCGCAGAATCGTCTCGCGCCCGACCAGCACGATATCGGGGTCGTCGACGGTGAAGCCGGCAAAGCGTTTCTTTAACGTCGCGCCATTGACCTGTTCGAGCGCGCGGCGGCCGACGAAATCGGTGTTCTTCCTCAGCTTCACCGCCCAGCCGAGGCCGGCCTCCTGCGGCGTGTCGTTGGGCGTGATGTCGGAGCCCCAGGCGCGGTAACCCTTCTCCAGCCGCAGCGATTCCAGCGCCCGGTAGCCGACCGGGCGGATGCCGTGCGGCTCGCCCGCCGCCATCAGCGCATCGAAGATTTCGCCGGTGGCGGCGATCGGCACATGCAGCTCCCAGCCAAGCTCGCCGACATAGGTGACACGCAGCGCCCGGATTGTGTGATCAGCGATCGCGATCTCGCGCACATGGCCGAACGGGAAGGCGGCATTCGAGACATCCGCCTCGGTGACCGCTGCCAGCACGTTGCGCGCTTGCGGCCCCATCAGCGACAGCGTGCCGAAATCCTCGGTGACATCTTTCAACGTCACGTCGAGTTCCTTGCCGACATGGTCGCCGATCCAGGAGAGATCGTGCGTGCGGAAGCCGGTGCCGGTGACGATGTAGAATTTGTCTTCGGCAAGCCTTGCCACCGTCAGGTCGGCTTCGATGCCGCCGCGCGTGTTGAGAAGCTGCGTGTAGGTCAGCCGTCCCACCGGCTTGGCGACATCGTTGGCGCAGATCCAGTCCAGCGCCTTAGCTGCATCGGCGCCCGTCATCTCATACTTAGCGAAGGACGACTGGTCGAAGATGCCGACCTTTTCGCGCACATGCCGGTGCTCATCGCCGACGGGAGCGAACCAGTTCTGACGGCCCATCGAATAGATGTCTTCAGGCTCGGTGCCCTCGGGCGCGAACCAGTTCGGACGCTCCCAGCCGAGTTTGGAGCCGAACACGGCGCGATGCTGCTTCAACCGCTCATAGAGCGGTGAGACAATACGCGGCCGGCCCGATAGGTACTCCTCATGCGGAAAGCCGATCGTGTAGTGCTTGCCATAGGCCTCCAGCGTGCGGTCGCTGACCCATTGCCGGTCGCGGTGCAGGCCGGAAAAGCGCCTGATGTCGACCACCCACAAATCGAGTGGCGCTTCCCCGTCGACCACCCATTGCGCCAGCACCCAGCCGGCGCCGCCACCCGAGGCAATACCGAAGGCGTTGAAGCCGGCGCCGACGAACATGTTGGCGCATTCGGGCGCGACGCCGAGGATGAAATTGCCATCCGGCGTAAAACTTTCCGGTCCGTTGATCATCTGCTTGACGCCGGCCCGCTCCAGCGCCGGCACGCGCGCGATCGCCTGGCTCATGTGCTGCTCGAAGTGATCGTAATCGTCGTCGAACAGGCGAAATTCCCACTCGTCAGGCACATCGCCGCCGGGCAGGCCGGTCGCCCAGGCCTGAGGGTTCGGCTCATAGCCACCCATCACCAGCCCGCCGACCTCTTCCTTGAAATAGGTGCGGCGGTCGGGGTCGCGGATGGTTGGCGCGTCGGTCGCCAACCCTTCGATCTTTTCGGTGATGATGTATTGGTGCTTGACCGGCTGCAACGGCACGGAAATGCCGGCCATGGCGCCGACCTGGCGCGCCCATTGCCCGGCGCAGTTCACCACCTTGTCGCAGGCGATGTCGCCCTTGTTGGTCTTCACAGTGGTGATGCGCCCTTCCTTCATCTCGAAGCCGGTCACGCGGACATCCTCGAACAGCTTCGCGCCATGCATGCGCGCGCCCTTGGCCAGCGACTGCGTGATGTCGGAGGGGCTGGCCTGGCCGTCGGTCGGCAGCCAACTCGCGCCGACGAGGTCGCTGGTCTCCAGCAGCGGCCACATCCTTTTCACCTCAGCCGGTGACAGCAACTGCATGTCCATGCCGAAGCTTTTTGCTGTCGTCGCCAGCCTTTTGTATTCGGTCCAGCGGTCGGCGTTGGTGGCAAGCCTGAGGCACCCGGTCATCTTCCAGCCGGTGGCGAGCCCGGTCTCGGCCTCCAGCCCCTTGTATAGCTCGACCGAATATTTGAGCACCCGGGTGATCGAGGCCGACGAGCGCAGCTGTCCGACCAGCCCGGCCGCATGCCAGGTCGAGCCGGAGGTCAGCTTGCCCTGCTCCAGCAGCACGACATCGGCCTTGTGGTCGCGCGCCAGATGATAGGCCGTCGAACAGCCGATAATGCCGCCGCCGATGACGACGATGCCGGCTTGCGTTGGCAAGGTCATGGCCGTGTTCCGTATTTCGTGCGGTAATTGTCCAGCGCTGCGTCGAGCCGCGTCAGGTTCTCTGCGGTATAGGCGACGTAGTCGATGCCCGGCGCATCGAGATAAAGCTCGGAAACCATGCTCCACATCGCCTCGCGCAACAGTGATGCACATTGCATGGCCGCATGAGAACGACGGATCGCCTCATCCGGCTCGCGCATGAAATAGGCGGTGAGGAAGGCGAAGGACTCGGCGTCGCTCATCTCGGCATTGGAGGCAACGCCGGCAAGATCGAACATCGCGGTGTTGAAGCCGGCATATTCGAAGTCGATCAGCCATAACCTGTCACCGTCGTCAAGAATATTTGCCGGCAAAAGATCGTTATGGCCGAACACGATCGGCAGCAGCTTCTGCGCCCGCTCCAACTCGTCGGCCAGCGCCAGCAGCCGTGGCAGCTCGTCGCGCTTGCGGCTGCCGCCTTCGCTCAGTGTGCGCGCATAGTCGCGGATGACATGGAAGACCCAGAACATGAAGCCGGCGCCGGAGATGTGATTGGGCATCTCGCGATGGAACCCGCGCATCAGCGCTGCCACCCGGCCGATATTGGCGCGCACGTCTTCGGCGACATAGGTTTTTGCGCCGAGGAATTCCGTGACCATGATGCCGGGCTCGGAGTATAGAACCGCCGGCGCGAAGCCCGCTTCATGCGCAGCCCGCGATGTCATCACCTCGCGGTCGCGAAAGACGTGGTGGAACGGATAGTCCTGGCCGAAGCGTACGACGTGCCGCCCGGCCGCGTCCTTGACCAGGTAGTTTGCGTTGCTGAGCCCGCCCGGCAGCGGTGCAATATCGACGCTGCCGTTCCAGCAGGGCAGGGCGCGGATGCGATCTTCAGCAGTCACTGGCCACCCCTGATTTGGCGGAGCTTCGACAAGGCGGCGCGCCGCGCAAAGAGGGTTGGGGGAACGCAAAAATCTCGTCGGTGCGGGACGCCGGGACTCTCTCGTCCCGCGCCGCACCGACGAGCCCCTTTGGCCAGGTTTTGATACCCGGTCTCCGCCCCCGCGGATTTGAAAAGCCTTTGTGCCAGATCAATCCCAGACGGTCTGGCCAGACGGTCCGGTCCGTGAATTGCGGCTCTGCCATCACCCTCCCGTGGCAGTTCCGAAGCCTGTCACGCCATCAATGTCACGCCAGTGCCGCCCGGGTGTCAATCAAATGTTGTGACTTTTTTTGGGTGTTTTGCCCGAAACCGCCTGCAATTCCTTTAAAAACGTCTGTATTGCCCTAAAATCGGGCAGATCGCTGAATTCGAGAGGCCACATGATCCATTCGAAACGGCATGGCGAAATCCTCCGCCTCCTGAAGGAAGAGGGCACCGTCACCATCGCCAGCCTGGCCGACCGGCTGGGGGTCTCGCTTGAAACCGTGCGCCGTGATGTCAAGCCGCTCACCGGCAACGGCTCGGTGCTGAAGATGCATGGCGCCATCGGCCTGCCGTCGATGAGCGGCGAAGCGCCGTTCGAGCGGCGCATGCGCGACAATGCCGATGCCAAGCGGCTGATTGCCCGCATGGTCGCCGCCACCATCCGCGACGGCGAGTCGGTGATGCTGGACACCGGCACCACGACTTCGTTCCTGGCCCGCGAGTTGCTTGGCCACCGGCGGCTGACAGTTGTCACCAACTCGTCCGACATCGCCCGCACGCTAGCCACCGTCAACGGCAACAAGGTCTATATGGCGGGCGGAGAGCTGCGCAGCGATTCCGGGGCAGCCTTCGGCGTCTCGGCGATCGACTTCGTCAGCCGCTTCTCGGTCAGCCACGCGGTGATTTCGATCGGCGCGGTGGACGCCGCCGCGGGGCTGGCGGACTATGACCTGGAAGAGGCGGAGTTCGCCCGCATGGTGCTGTCGCGCGGCCAGCGCTCGCTGGTCATCACCGACCACACCAAATTCGGCCGCCAGGGTCTGGTCCAGGTCTGCGGCTTTGACGGTTTTTCCGAACTCGCCACAGACCAGCCGCCGCCGCGCGACATTGCCGCAGCACTCGCCGAGGCGGGAGCGCGCCTCAGCATCGCGGCGGCCTAGCGCAATTCCAGTGGACCAGTTCTAGCCAAACACCAGCGACTGGTGCGTCGCGATCCCGGCCATGCCGCCGCCCGATACCGCAAAGGCCATGTTGTGCATCATGCGGGCGCATATGTTGCGTGGCGCGGTGTCAAACCCATGTGGTGTATAAGGTGTCCAGGATCAAGAACCTCAAAACCTATGACTGGCGCTTCTCATGACCGATCCGCTGTCGGCGATCCTGGGCCTCGGCCTGCTCGGCGTCGCCTGCCTCGCCTTTACCGAAAAGATCCTGCCGCTGCCGCCCTCGCATGTGCTGCTGCTCTTTCTCGGTATGACGGCAGCGCCTGATCTATCGAGGCTGGCGGTCCTGCTCCTGGTGACGACGCTGTCCGCCATTACAGGCTGCCTTGTCTGGTATGGAGTGGGACGGCGGATTGGATTGGATCGCGCTGACAGGCTGGTCGAGCGTTTCGGCAAATATGTCTGCCTGCGCTATGCGACCTATTCCAGGCTCGGCGAGGCCTATCGCCGCCATCACGTGCGGGTCTCCTTGCTGGCGCAGTTCATTCCGACGGTTCGCAACTACCTGCCGATCGCGGCCGGCGCGCTGCGCCTGCCGCTCTTGCCCTTCGCGGCGGCGACGCTCCTCGGCGCCACTTTGTGGAACACCGGCTTTCTCATCACCGGCTACCTCATGCGCGGCAGCGGCAGGGATTCCTATGCCATCGGCTTTCGCATCATCGTCATCGTGGTGGCGCTGGAAGCGACCTTCATGCTTGCCTTGCGTTATGGCCCGGCGTGGCGGCGGCGCATCAGGCTGTTGCTCGGCTGAGCGCGCGGCGCCAGATATCCTGCCAGGGACAAGCCCGGCACCGGCTTTCCTTCCCTGCTGCGCCGGTGTTTAGTCCGGCCATGGCCTTCACCATCCGCCAGTTGCAGTTCTTCATTGCCGTCGCCGAGCAAGGCACGGTGTCTGGCGCGGCACAAAACCTCTCCATCTCGCAATCCTCGGTCACCGAAGCGATCAAGGAACTGGAAAGCGATCTTGGCGTCGAACTGTTCGAGCGCCATCCACGCGGCCTCAACATCACCCACAAAGGCCACCAGTTTCTGCGCCATGCCACCAAGATCCTGGCCGACGTTTCCGATGCACGCCGCGCTTTCTCCGACGATCAGGTGGTGGCCGGCGGACGCCTGCAGCTCGGCGTCACCTCATTGGTCGCCGGCTATGTGCTGTCCGACCTTCTGGCGCGCTACCGCCGCGCCTATCCCGGCGTCGATGTCTCGGCCATCGAGGACAATGGCGACTATCTCGAGCACCTCCTGATCGGCGGCAAGCTCGATATCGCCGTCATGGTCACCTCCAATTTGCGCGACCGCACGGCGCTGCAGTCGGAAATCCTCGAAGTCTCGGCCTACCGGTTGTGGGTGCCGCTCGGCCACAAACTGGCCAGCGCCGACATTATCGGCATTGGCGATATTGCCGGCGAACCGCTGATCATGCTCACCGTCGACGAGATCGAGGAAAGCACCGGCAAGCTTCTGGCGGCGATTGGCGCCAAGCCGCATGTCGCCTTCCGCACCCGCTCGGTCGAAGCGGTGCGCAGCCTCGTCGCCACCGGCGCCGGCGTGGCGCTGCTGCCCGACCTCGTCTATCGGCCCTGGTCGCTGGAAGGCGACCGCATAGAGTCGCGTGATATTTCCGGCACTTTGCCGGTGGTCCAGGTCGGCATGGTCTGGCGCCGCGGCTCCGGCCTGCCGCAGGCGGCGCGCGACTTCATCGGCCTTGCCCAATCGCAGCGGACGGTACGCCAGCAGCGTTGATCGGATGTGCGCCATCTATCGGAAAAACCGATATCGTGTTTCTGATAAATCAATTTGCGAAACCGGAATTTTCCAAGCACTTTTCATTTCAGGGACCGAACCGCCGCTAGAGCGGTAAGCGTCCATCGGACGAACTGACACTTTTCAGCCTGCGGCTGACCGCAGCGAAGACCGGCTTCGCAGTCAGGCGCCAAAATGGGAGATTGACGATGAATTCATTTCTGAAGACGTGGACGGCTTTGACGGTCGCGCTGACCTTTTCCGGTCAGGCCGTCGCCCAGGTCAAGGAGCTTGGCAAGGGCGAAGGCGAGGTCAGCATCGTTGCCTGGCCCGGCTATATCGAGCGCGGCGAAACCGACAAGGGCTATGACTGGGTGACCTCCTTCGAGAAGGAGAGTGGCTGCAAGGTCAACGTCAAGACCGCCAATACGTCCGACGAGATGGTCTCGCTGATGAATGAGGGTGGCTTCGACCTCGTCACCGCTTCGGGTGACGCTTCGCTGCGCCTCGTCGCCGGCAAGCGTGTGCAGCCGATCAACACCGATCTCATCCCGAGCTGGAAGACTGTCGACGACCGGCTGAAGGATGCGCCCTGGTTCACCGTCGACAAGGTGCACTACGGCGTCCCCTATCAGTGGGGTCCGAACATCCTGATGTACAACACCGATGTCTTCAAGGAAGCGCCCAAGAGCTGGAACGTCGTCTTCGAGGAAATGAACCTGCCTGACGGCAAGTCGAACAAAGGCCGCGTCCAGGCCTATGACGGCCCGATCCACATCGCCGATGCCGCCAACTATCTGATGTTCCACAAGCCGGAGCTAGGCATCAAGGACCCCTACGAGCTGAACGAAGACCAGTACAAGGCGGCGCTCGAATTGCTGCGCGTCCAGCGCACGCTGGTCGGCCGCTATTGGCATGACGCCGCTATCCAGGTCGACGACTTCCAGAACGAAGGCGTCGTCGCCTCCGGTTCGTGGCCCTACCAGGTCAACACGCTGGTCGCCGCCAAGAAGCCGGTCGCCTCGACGGTGCCGGAAGAAGGCGTCACCGGCTGGGCCGACACCACCATGATGGAGGCCGACGCCGCGCACCCGAACTGCGCCTATATGTGGCTCGAACATTCGCTGTCGCCCAAGGTGCAGGGCGATGTCTCGGCCTGGTTTGGTTCGTTGCCGGTCGTCCCCGCTGCCTGCAAGGGCAACGAGCTTCTGACCGACGAGGGCTGCAAGACCAACGGCTACGACAACTTCGACAAGATCAAGTTCTGGAAGACCCCGGTCTCGAAGTGCGCCACTCAGAACGACCAGTGCGTGCCCTATTACCGCTGGGTGTCGGACTATATCGGCGTCATCGGCGGGCGTTGAGCTCCCTTACCCTCCCCCTTGTGGGGAGGGTCGACGCGTAGCGTCGGGGTGGGGGCGGCGCGGACATTGGTGCTAATCACCCCCACCCGCGGCTTCGCCGCGACCTCCCCCATCGAGGGGGAGGTAGGGTCGCGCGCGACATCAGAAGATCAACCAGGCAACAGACTGGCAAAACCCATGACCTCGGCCGTTTCCTTCCAGAAAGTGTCTCGCCATTTCGGCAGCGTGCGTGCCGTCGATGCGGTCGATCTCGACATCGTGCCGGGCGAGTTCTTCGCCATGCTCGGCCCGTCCGGGTCCGGCAAGACGACGTGCCTGCGCCTCATCGCCGGTTTCGAGCAGCCGACGTCGGGCTCGATCTCGATCTTCGGCGAGCGCGCCGAGGGCGTGCCGCCCTATCGTCGCAACGTCAACACCGTGTTCCAGGACTACGCGCTGTTCCCGCATCTGAACGTGCTCGACAACGTTGCCTACGGGCTGATGGTCAAGGGCGTCGGCAAGGCCGAAAGGCAGAAGGCGGCGGAAGAGGCGCTGTCGCTGGTGCGGCTTCCCGGCTATGGCGCCCGTCGTCCCGGCCAGCTCTCCGGCGGCCAGCGCCAGCGCGTCGCGCTTGCCCGTGCGCTGGTCAACCAGCCCAAGGTACTTTTGCTCGACGAGCCGCTCGGTGCGCTCGACCTCAAATTGCGCGAGAACATGCAGGAAGAGCTGAAGTCGCTGCAGAAGGCGCTCGGCATCACCTTCGTCTTCGTCACCCATGACCAGGGCGAAGCGCTGTCGATGGCCGACCGCGTCGCCGTCTTCAATGACGGCAAGATCATGCAGATCGGTACGCCGGAAGACATCTACCAGCGTCCGAAGACCCGTTTCGTCGCTGATTTCGTCGGCTCGTCCAACGTGCTGCCGCCGGATTTCGTCCAGCGTTACTCCGGCCAGCACCGCTGGGGCAGCTTGCGCCCTGAATCCATCCGCATAGGCCGCGCTGCGAAAGGCGATGGCGTTGCTGCCCGCCTGGTCGGAACCAACTATCTCGGCGCCACCACAAGACTGGCGCTAGATGCCGATGGGTTGCGGCTGCACGCCATCGTGCCGGCCGGCACAAAATTGCCGGCGGAAGGCGAAGCGGTGGTGCTGACCTTCAACCGCGAGCATCTGCATCTGATGGACGAGCCGGCATGAGCATCGACGCCGCCATACCGCGCGCCACCGCACCCGCCATCCTGCCCGGCAGCGGCGGTATGCGCGGTGCGCTGTCGGACCTTTTCTGGCGTCGGCCGCAATTGCTGCTCTTCCTCATGCTGTTGCCGCCGGTGCTGTGGCTGGGCGTCGTCTATATCGGCTCGCTGTTCGCGCTGCTGGCACAGAGCTTTTTCTCGATCGACGAATTCTCCGGCCTCATCAACCGTGAGTTCACGCTGAAGACCTATGGCGACCTGTTCCAGGCCGCCAATCTCGACATCATCCTGCGCACGGTGACGATGGCGGCGCTGGTCACGCTAGCCTCGGCCATCATCGCCTTCCCAATCGCCTACTACGCGGCGCGCTATGCCCGTGGCCGCTGGAAGGCGCTGTTCTATCTCGGTGTCATGCTGCCGCTGTGGTCGAGCTACCTGGTCAAGATCTATGCCTGGAAGCTGATCCTGGCCAAGGAAGGCATTCTGACCTGGCTGCTCGCCAAATTGCACCTGCTCTGGGTGCTCGATGGCTGGCTGTCGCTGCCCGTCGTCGGCGGCAATTCGCTGTCCGTCTCGGCCACCGGCACCTTCATCGTCTTCGTTTATGTCTGGCTACCCTTCATGATCCTGCCGGTGCAGGCGGCATTGGAGCGCGTGCCCGGCAATCTGGTCGAGGCGTCTTCCGATCTTGGGGCGTCGCCGGGCCAGACCTTCCGCAACGTGCTGTTCCCGCTGGCACTGCCCGGCATCGTCGCCGGCTCGATCTTCACCTTCTCGCTGACGCTGGGCGACTACATCATCCCGCAGATCATCGGCACGTCGCGGCTGTTCATCGGCCAGGCCGTCTATTCGCAGCAGGGCACCGCCGGCAACATCCCGCTCGCCGCCGCCTTCACCGTCGTGCCCATAATCATCATGGGTTTCTACCTCTGGGGCGCCAAGCGCATGGGGGCGTTCGATGCGCTCTGACGGCTCGCAATCCGCCCCGCCTGGCCTCAAGATCGCAGCAGCTTGCGGCCTGCTCTTCCTGCATCTGCCGATCCTGCTGATCTTCGTCTACGCCTTCACCACGGAGGAAAAGAGCTTCGTCTGGCCGCCGCCCGGGCTGACCACGCAATGGTTCGCCGTCACCTGGAACCGGCCGGATGTCTGGCAGGCGCTGTCGCTCTCTGTCCGTGTCGCCGCGATCTCGACGGCGATTGCGCTGGTGCTGGGCACGCTGTGCGCCGCCGCCGTGTCGCGGACAAAATTCTTCGGCCGCGAGACCATCTCGCTGCTGGTCATCTTGCCGATCGCGCTGCCCGGCATCATCACCGGCATCGCGCTGCGCTCGGCCTTCTCACTGGCCGACATACCGTTCTCGTTCTGGACGATCGTGCTCGGCCACGCCACCTTCTGCGTGGTCGTCGTCTACAACAATGCGGTCGCCCGCTTTCGTCGCACCTCCGGCTCGATGATCGAGGCTTCGATGGATCTCGGCGCCGACGGTTTCCAGACTTTCAGGCACGTCGTGCTGCCCAACATCGCCACTGCACTGCTTGCCGGCGGCATGCTCGCCTTCGCGCTGTCCTTCGATGAGGTCATCGTCACCACCTTCACCGCCGGCCAGCAGCAGACCGTGCCGATCTGGATGCTGGAGGAACTGATCCGGCCGCGCCAGCGCCCGGTCACCAATGTCGTGGCCATGGTCGTCGTGCTGGTGACGCTGCTGCCCATCCTCGCCGCCTATTACCTGACCCGCGACGGCGACCAGATCGCCGGTTCGGGCAAATGATTTCAAGAGTTCCCAAGGGAGAGACTTCCATGGACACCCAGATGCTAATCGGCTCGAAATTCGAGAAGGGTACCGAAACCGAGGAGCCGATCCTCAATCCGAAGACCGGAGCGACGATCCTCAACCTGCCCGAAGCCAGCCAGGCGCAGATCGAGGCGGCGGTGTTCGCGGCCGAGAAGGCGTTCGTCACCTGGTCGCGCACCACGCCGGCTCAGCGCTCCGGCTATCTCCTGAAGATCGCCGACCGCATTGAGGCCGATGCCAAGGAGTTCGCCACGCTCGAGGCGCTCAACTGCGGCAAGCCGATCAATGCCGTGCTCAATGACGAGATCCCGGCGATCGTCGACTGCTACCGCTTCTTTGCTGGCGCCGTCCGCTCGATGCCGGGCGTCGTTGCAGGCGAATACATTCCCGGCCACACCTCGATGGTGCGCCGGGATGCAATCGGCATCGTCGCCTCGATCGCGCCGTGGAACTATCCGCTGATGATGATGGCCTGGAAGCTGGCGCCGGCGATCGCCGGCGGCAACACCGTCGTCTTCAAGCCGTCGGAACAGACGCCGCTGACTTCGCTCAAGCTGGCGAAGATCCTTGCCGACATCCTTCCCGAAGGCGTCGTCAATGTCGTGCTCGGCCGTGGCGACAGCGTCGGCAACACGCTGATCAACCATCCCAAGGTCAACATGATCTCGATCACCGGCGACGTCGCCACCGGCAAGAAGGTGCTGCAGGCGGCCGCCAAATCGGTCAAGCGCACGCATCTCGAACTTGGCGGCAAGGCGCCGGTCATCGTCTTCGACGATGCCGACCTCGGTGCGGTGGTCAACGGGTTGCGCGCCTTCGGCTACTACAATGCCGGCCAGGACTGCACCGCCGCCTGCCGCATCTATGCCGGCAAGAAGATCTACGACAAGCTCGTCGCCGACCTGTCGTCGGCCGTCTCGACCATCAAGTACAATCGTCCGGATGACACGGAAAACGAGATCGGGCCGCTGATCTCGCGTCGCCAGCGCGACCGCGTGTCGAGCTTCGTCGAGCGCGCCTCTGAACTGAAGCACATCGAGATCACCACCGGCGGCAAGCCGGGCGAGGGCTCCGGTTTCTACTATCAGCCGACCGTCGTTGCCGGAGCGCTGCAGGAGGACGAGATCGTGCGCCGCGAAGTGTTCGGGCCGGTCGTCTCGATCACGCGTTTCACGGAAGTCGATGAAGCGGTGAACTGGGCCAATGACAGCGACTACGGCTTGGCGTCATCCGTGTGGACCAAGGACGTATCACGCGCCATGGCGACGGCCGCCCGCCTGCAATATGGCTGCACCTGGATCAACACCCATTTCATGCTGACCAACGAGATGCCGCATGGCGGATTGAAGCAATCAGGCTACGGCAAGGACATGTCGCTCTATGCGCTGGAGGACTACACCGCCGTGCGGCATGTGATGGTAGCCCACGGCTAGCGCTTGAGCGCGCAATACAAGCATTCAACCAGGGAGGAAATAACCATGCATCGCCGCCAGTTTCTGACAACTGCAGCCATCGCCGCGACGCTTTTCGCCACGGCGCCGTCCTTAGCCGCCGATACTGCGCAATCGGTGGTCGAAGCCTATCTCGCCGCCTGGAATGCGCATGACTCGGCCAAGGCCGCCGGCTACTTCGCCGACGACGTCACCTATTACGACGCCTCGGTCGGCAAACCGGTCAAAGGCAAGGAGGCCGCCAAGACCGGCGTCATCGACAATTTCCTCAAGGCCGTTCCAGATGCCGTCTGGACGATGAAGGGTGCGCCCGTCGTGGAGGGCGATCGCGTCTCGTTCGAATGGGAGTTTGCCGGCACCAATACCGGCGCCTGGGCCGACGGCACCGCCGCCACCGGCAAGAAGTTCTCCTTCACCGGTGCCTCGATGTTTTCGGTCAAGGACGGCAAGATCGCGACCCAGAGCGACTATTACGACGCGCTCGGCTTCTACAAGCAGCTTGGCCTTATGTAGCAGCGCCGCTTCCCTTCTCCCCGTTGCCGGCGGGGCGATCGCATATGGATTCTTACGAAGATAGACCCCCCACCCTAACCCTCCCCACAATGGGGAGGGAATGCTGCCGCGCTCTTACTCGGCGTCAAAACGTCGGCAATCTGCCGATGTCAGCGCCAACGGAAGTCTCTCCCCTTGTGGGAAAGGGTTAGGGGTGGGCCCCTTCGTTGCCGGGGAGAAGGGCGTCAGCCACTACTCCACGATGCGGTAGATGTTCCAGAGGCTGGTGCCTGACACGACATAGGGCTCCATCTCCTTGCCCCATTTGGCGTGCGCATCGATCTTGCCGATCTTGGCGAAGAACGCCTCCAACTGGGCCAGGCTCTCGACCTGGTGATGCGACTCGACCGTCGCCTCCCGCGCGCCGATCGAGCCGGTCATGATCTGGAACTTGAGGTCGGCGATGCCGACCTGAGAGCCGATTTCGCGCTCCCATTTCTTGAGCAGTTCAAGCACGGTCTGCTTGTGCCCGAATTTGGCGTCGATCTGCCATCTGGCGCTGAACATGTCGGCCTCCTCACTCGTCCCAGGCTTGCACGACGGTCTGTCGTGCAATGCGGCCGTTCTTCAACTCCAGCATCGCTGCGCAGAACACTTTCGTTCCGTCCGGATAGGCGCAGGCCTGGGTGAAGGCGAGGTTGTCGCCATCGGCGATGGTGGTGTCGACCTTGTGGGTCATTGCCCGGCTGCAGATATCGTCCCAGAACGTGCTGATCGCAGCCCGGCCGCGGATCTCGCGCGGCTTGCTCGGCGGGTTGTTGCGATCGATCACTCGCACCAGCGCATCGTCGGCATAGAAGCTCGCCAGCATCCTGCCGTCCCGTCCTTCGATCGCTTTCTTGATCGCCGCGCCGTCCACGCTTTGCGTCTTGGTCAGCATTTTTTCCTCCATGGCCCGTTGGTCGGGCGGTTGATGATCGGAAGCACTGCCCGGCGATGAGCGCCGGGCAGGGTCTTTCACTGCGACTTGGCTTTGACGGCCGCGAACACGCCGTCGGTCTGCTGTTTGAAGGTCGCGAAATCGACCTGGCTGCCGTTGAGCATCGTCGACCAGTGGCGCACGATGGCCGCCATCGCGATCGCCTCCTTGATCTCCTCATCGGTCGCGCCATTGAGCTTGGCCGCCTCGGTGTGGAAATAGATGCAGTACTGGCAGGGGATCTGCGAGGCGACGGCCAGCCCCATCAGCTCCTTGGTCTTGCCGTCGAGCGCGGTCTTGGGGTTGAGTTGCACGCCCTTGATCTCGGCCCAGGCGCCGGCAATCGCGACATCCGGCAGCGTCTTGAACATGTCCGGCACCGAGCCCAGCGTCGCCTCGATGTCCTTGTAAGCAGCGGCCGCCGCGGCATCCTCGGCCTTGGCAGGGGCGATGGTGAACAGCGCGCCAACGCCTGCCGCTATCACCAGCGATTTGATCGACCTGTTTGACTTCAGCATTGCATCCTCCGTTCGCAGCGCCTTCCCGGCGACATTCGCCTGGGCTGCATGGAGAGAATTGGTAGCGCCGAGGCTGCCTTGGCCGCTTCGCCCGAAAGCGCCATGGCTGCTATGGCCCGTCCGGGCCAGTGTGCCTGGCGGAAAATGCAGCTGCCGCCGCCCGTGACGGCAGGTCGAGCTTCAGCAATATGTTGGCCACATGACGCTTGACCGTATGCTCGCTCAGCCTCAACTCGGCAGCGATTGCGGCATTACTCTTGCCGTCGGCGATCAGGCCAACCACCTCGCTTTCGCGCGCCGTCAGTTGAGCCGGCTCGGCAGGCCTGGCCTTGTGACGACAGGCCGGCTCGAGATGCTGTTCCGACGTCGCCTGGACCAGCGCCAGCGGCTCGTCCAGCTCGTCCACCGTGACACGCCCGGCATCGATGAAATGCAGACCGGAACCAGCCGCCAGGTCGGCGACCAGCTGCGACGCCAGAATATCGCCGCGCCCGGCATGGGCGGCGATCTGCATCGTCACCCGGGCCATCAGCCCGACCGGCGGTCCGCGCATTTCGACCTCGCCGACATGCGCGCCCTGGGCGCTTGCAATGCCCATATGCTGCGCCGCATCGCGCAGCGCCGCCGCGCAGCGTATGGCCCGCGCCGGCCCGTCGAAGCGCGAGATCATCAACTCGCCCTGGATGCCGGCGATGCGTCCGCCATGACGGCCGACCAGCTGCCGCCAGGTCTCCTGGAAGCGCTGGCTGCGTTCGTTCCACATGCGGTCGCCCACCCGCGCCGTGTCGTAGATACGTGTCGCCAGAAGAGCGGCAAGCACGCGTTCCGCTTCGGCCACGGCGCGCTCGCCGGTCAGGAACTCTTCGATCAGGTCGGCCACCCGGTCGACATCGCCGGTCCAGATCGGGTGATCGCGGCCGGGGATTTCGACCAGTCGCGCATTCGCGATCTTTTTCGACAGGAAGCGGCTGGCAGCGGGGTCGACCCGCACATCGTTGCGGCGATGGATGAGCAGCGTCGGTGCGCCGATCGCCGAAAGCACATCGCGCACGTCGATGTCAGCATTCATCCGGGCCAGGGCCGCCGCTGCCGTCGGGCTGGCCGACAGCCGTTCGAAGCGCGCCCACCACTGGGTGAAATGCGGGTCATCGACCCGGCCCGGCGCGAAGTTGGGCAAAGTGGCGCCGGTGCCCCACTCGGTGCCGGCCGTCGCGATGAAGGCCTCCAGGCGGTCCGGCGGCATCACCCATTTGTGGAAATGCGCATAGCCGCCATAGAGCGCCAGCGCCCGCGTCCGTTCCGGATAAGTGGCGGCAAACAGCATTGCCAGCGGCGCGCCTTCCGAGGCGCCGAGCAGGGCGGCACGGCCGCTGCCGGTGGCATCCATGACCGCGCGCACATCGTCCATGCGGGTCTCCAAGCTGGGCAGATGGCGTGGGTCGACGCGGTCGGACAGGCCGGTGCCGCGCTTGTCGAACAGGATCAGCCGCGAGAACGCCGAGAGCCGTTTCAACAGCCTGGTATAACCCTCGTCTTCCCAATGCAGGTCGAGATTGGAAATGAAGCCGGGCACGAAAACCAGGTCGAACGATCCCTGGCCGACCACCTGATAGGCGATCCGCACGTCGCCGCTGAGGGCATATCGCGTCTCGATCGGCCTCACGACTTCATCCCGCCCGGCCAGACGATATCTGATCGCTGACCATAGCAGACGCCTGCCGGATGCGGCAGTCAAACTTTAGAAAACAGGAATACAGCCTTGCGGTCCGAACCGCTTTCGCCCGGCCCCTTCTCGGGACAGCCTATTTCTGGGGAGCGGCGCTCTCTGCACCCGTGGGCTGGACGTAGCCTATGCTCATATCGGCCTGCTCCTCGGTCTTTGGCCGCTTGATCCTAGCCGAGGCCTCGACGACGAGCTCGTCGAAATTTTCGTCGCCGCTGTCCAACAGCTCAAAGAGCTGGCGGCGCATCCTGGGCTCCCAGAACTTGTTGATGTGCTCGGCCACACCCGCCAAGCCTTCCTCGCGCGGCCTTGAATGGAAGAAGGCGGCGATCTGATTGGCCATCCGCACCAGCTTTTCCCTGGTGCTCGTGATGTGGTCTTCGTCATGCGACATGCTGGGCAACTCCCAAGACCACCCGTTCCGGGTGGGTGAAAACATCGAAATCGTCGCCGCGCACCAGCGCCACCAGCGTCATTCCTGCCTCTTCCGCTGTGCGGATGGCAAGTGCTGTCGGCGCAGAGACGGCCATGATGAAAGCCGAGCCGATGGCCGCCGTTTTCTGCACCATCTCGACCGAAACGCGGCTGGTCACGACAACAGCGCCGGTGGCGCCGCCGATGCCGGCCTTGGCCAGCGCGCCGGCCAGCTTGTCCAGGGCATTGTGGCGGCCGACATCCTCGCGCGCCATGACGACGCCTTTGCCCGGTACATAGAAGCCCGCGGCATGCACGGCGCCGGTTTCCGAATGCAGTGGCTGCACCTTGGACAACAGCCTGACCGAGCGAACGATATCGTCAGTCGCAAGCGTAAGTTTTGACGCACCAACCTTGTCGACCGAGCGCATCGCTTCCTCGATGGATTCGATGCCGCACAGCCCGCAGCCGACCGGCCCGGCCAAGCGCCGGCGCCGCGCCTCGAAGCGGGTGTTGGCCTGATCCTTCAGCCGGATCTGGATGTCGATGCCGGCGCCATGGTCCTCGACCTCGATCGCCTCGATCTCCTGGGGATCTGCGATGATGCCTTCGGTCAGCGAGAAGCCGAGCGCGAAATCCTCGAAATCGGCCGGGCTCGCCATCATCACCGCATGGGTGGTGCCGGCGAACGAGAACGCCACCGGCGTCTCCTCCGGCACCATTCGGTTGGCCGAGGTCGTGCCGCTGGCGCGGTGCGCCAGCCGCGAGGTCTGCGTCGTCGCTTTGCGGCGCGCGGCCAAGACTACTCGGCCGCCTGCAGCCGAGCGATGCGGCGGCTGTTGCGCGCCTGCTCGTCATATTCGCGCTGCCATTCCGACGGCCCGTTCGACGCGCCAACCTGCACCGCGGTCACCTTGTACTCCGGACAATTGGTCGCCCAGTCGGAGAAGTCGGTGGTGATGACGTTGGCCTGCGTGTCCGGATGGTGGAACGTCGTGTAGACCACACCCGGCGACACGCGGTCGGTGATCAACGCACGCAGCGTCGTCTCGCCCGAACGGCTGGTCAATCGCACCCAGTCGCCATCGCGCAGGCCGCGGTTCTCGGCATCGTGCGGATGGATCTCCAGCCGGTCTTCCGAGTGCCACATGACGTTTTCGGTGCGCCTGGTCTGGGCACCGACATTGTACTGGCTGAGGATGCGGCCGGTGGTCAGCAGCAACGGGAAACGCGGCCCGGTCCGCTCGTCGGTCGCCACATATTCGGTGCGGATGAACTTGCCCTTGCCGCGCACGAAGCCGTCGATATGCATGATCGGCGTGCCGAGCGGGGCCTTCTCGTTGCAGGGCCATTGCACCGATCCGACACGGTCGAGCAGATCGAAGGACACGCCGGCGAAGCTTGGCGTCGTCTTGGCGATCTCGTCCATGATCTCGGAGGGATGCTGGTAGTTCCAGTCAAGCCCGATCGCACGGGCAAGCTCCTGCGTCGCTTCCCAGTCGGCATAGCGCGCCTTCGGCTCCAGCACCTTGCGCACCATGTTGATGCGGCGCTCGGCATTGGTGAAGGTGCCGTCCTTCTCCAGGAAGGTCGAGCCCGGCAGGAAGACATGCGCGTAGTTCGCTGTCTCGTTGAGGAACAGGTCGTGCACGACCACGCATTCCATCGCCGCCAGGCCGGCCGCGACATGTTTGGTATCAGGGTCGGACTGCAGGATGTCCTCGCCCTGGATGTAGATGCCCTTGAAGGAGCCGTCGACCGCAGCATCCAGCATGTTGGGGATGCGCAGGCCCGGTTCGTCGTCGAGCTTCACGCCCCACAAAGTCTCGTAGATGTCGCGCACCGCCTCGCCGGAGATGTGGCGGTAGCCCGGCAGCTCATGCGGGAATGAGCCCATGTCGCATGAGCCCTGCACATTGTTCTGGCCGCGAAGCGGATTCACGCCGACGCCCGGGCGGCCGATATTGCCGGTCGCCATCGCAAGGTTGGCGATAGCCATAACTGTGGTCGAACCCTGGCTGTGTTCGGTGACGCCGAGGCCATAGTAAATCGCGCCGTTGCCGCCCTTGGCATAGAGCCGCGCAGCACCCCGGATCAGCTCCGGGTCGACACCGGACAGCTTGCCGACGGTCTCGGGGCTGTTCTCCGGCAAAGCGACGAAGGAGGCCCAGTCCTGGAACTCCGTCCAGTCGCAGCGTTCGCGGATGAAGGCTTCGTCGAAAAGCCCTTCGGTGACGATGACATGCGCCAGCGATGTCAGCACCGCCACGTTGGTGCCCGGCTTCAGCGGCAGGTGGTAGTCGGCCTCGACACGCGCCGACTTGACCATTTCGGTACGGCGCGGATCGAGCACGATCAGCTTGGCGCCCTGCCGCAGCCGCTTCTTCAGCCGCGAAGCAAACACGGGATGGGCGGAAACCGGATTTGCGCCGATGATGACGGCAACATCGGTGAACTCGACGGAATCGAAATCCTGGGTGCCGGCCGAGGTGCCATAGGTCTGGCCGAGGCCGTAGCCGGTCGGCGAGTGGCAGACGCGGGCGCAGGTGTCGACATTGTTGTTGCGGAAGCCCTGGCGCACCAGCTTCTGCACCAGATAGGTCTCCTCGTTCGTGCAGCGCGAGGACGTAATACCGCCGATCGAGGTGCGTCCGTACTGATATTGGATACGGCGGAATTCCTTGGCGGTGTGGGCAATCGCCTCTTCCCAGCTCACCTCGCGCCAGGGATCGCTGACCTTTTCCCGGATCATCGGCGACAGGATGCGGTCCTTGTGGGTCGCGTAGCCATAGGCGAAACGGCCCTTCACGCAGGAGTGGCCGTGGTTCGCCTTGCCGTCCTTGTAGGGCATCATGCGAATGACTTCGTCGCCCTTCACTTCGGCCTTGAAAGAGCAGCCGACGCCGCAATAGGCACAGGTGGTGACGGCGGAACGCTCGGGCATGCCTTTCTCAAGCACGGTCTTTTCACGCAGCGCATCGGTCGGACAGGCCTGCACGCAGGCGCCGCAGGACACGCATTCGGAGGCGATGAAATCCTCATGCATGCCGGCGACCATGCGCGATTCGAAACCGCGGCCCTCGATCGTCAGCGCGAAGGTGCCTTGCACCTCCTCGCAGGCCCGCACGCAGCGCGAGCAGACGATACATTGCGCCGGATCATAGGTGAAATAGGGGTTGGACTCATCGCGGGCGATGTAGTCGACCGCCAGCGAGCCATGGCCGGGCGCCACGCCGTTTTCCGGCTTGACGTGGTTGCGGCCCTCGATGCCGAAGCGGTTCTCGGTCAGGCCGACCGACTTCGCCACAACGTCGAACTCGCTGGCGCCGGTACCGGCCTTCTCGTTCCAGCCGGTCGGATGGTCGGAGACGTAAAGCTCCATGACACCGCGGCGGATGGCGTCGAGCCGCTCGGATTGCGTGCGCACCACCATGCCTTCGCCGACCGGCGTCGTGCAGGATGCCGGCGTGCCGCCGCGCCCTTCGATCTCAACCAGGCAGACGCGGCAGGAGCCGAACGAGTCCAACATGTCCGTGGCGCAGAGTTTTGGGATCTCGACCCCGCCTTCCATCGCCGCGCGCATGATCGACGTACCCTCCGGCACGCTGATACTGCGGCCGTCGACGACCAGCGTGACCTGCTTCTGCGCCTTCGATTCCGGGGTTCCGTAGTCGAGTTCTTCGATGAGTGTCGGGAAGTCGGCCTTGATATTCATCTGCCAGCTCCTATTCAGCAGCCACGCGCGTCGGCGCGGGCTTGAAATCTTCGGGGAAATGGGTGATCGAACTCATCACCGGGTAGGGCGTGAAGCCCCCCAGCGCGCAGAGCGATCCGAACTTCATCGTGTTGCAGAGATCGGTGACCAGAGCCAGGTTCTTTTCCGGCTCGATGCCGGCGGCAAGCCTGTCGATGGTCTCCACCCCGCGTGTCGAGCCGATGCGGCAGGGCGTGCACTTGCCGCAGCTTTCGATGGCACAGAATTCCATGGCGAACCGCGCCTGCTTCAGCATGTCGGCGGTGTCGTCGAACACGGTGAGGCCGGCATGACCGATCAGTCCGTCCCGCTTGGCGAATTCTTCGTAGTCGAACGGCGTGTCGAACAGCGAACGCGGGAAATATGCGCCGAGCGGGCCGCCGACCTGCACCGCCTTCACCGGACGACCGGTGGCCGTACCGCCGCCGATATCGTCGACGATCTCGCCAAGCGTCAGGCCGAACGCCGTCTCGAACAGGCCGCCATGCTTGACGTTGCCGGCGATCTGTATCGGGATCGTACCGCGCGAGCGGCCCATGCCGAAATCCTTGTAATAGGCGGCACCCTTGTCCATGATGATCGGCACGGAAGCCAGCGAGATGACATTGTTGATCACCGTCGGCTTGCCGAACAATCCTTGGATCGCCGGCAGTGGTGGCTTGGCGCGCACCACACCGCGCTTGCCTTCAAGGCTGTTCAGCAGCGAGGTTTCCTCACCGCAGACATAGGCGCCGGCGCCGACCCGGATTTCCATGTCGAAGGCGTTGGGCGAACCCAGCACGTTGACGCCCAGCACGCCTGCCTTGCGGGCGACCTCGACAGCCTTGTTCATGACAGCCACCGCATGCGGATATTCCGAGCGGATATAGACGAAGCCCTTGGTCGCGCCGGTGGCGATGCCGGCAATCGTCATGCCTTCGATGAGCACGAAGGGGTCGCCCTCCATGATCATGCGGTCGGCAAAGGTGGCGCTGTCGCCTTCGTCGGCGTTGCAGACGATGTATTTGCGTTCACCGGCGGTATCAAGCACCGTCTTCCACTTGATGCCGGTCGGGAAACCAGCACCGCCACGACCGCGCAAACCCGATTCGGTGACCTGCTTGACGATGTCGAGCGGCGCCATAGCCACCGCGTTCTGCAGGCCCTTCAGTCCGCCGAGCGACTTGTAGGCGTCGAGCGACAGCGGGTCGTTGATGCCGCAACGCGCGAAGGTCAGGCGCGTCTGCTTGGCCAGGAACGGGATTTTGTCAGGCGCGCCCAGCCAGCGCTTGTGATGGCCACCCTTGAGGAAGCCGCTGTCGAACAGGCTCTTGACATCGGAAGGCTTCACCGGCCCGTAAGCGACGCGGCCCTCGGCGGTCGCGACCTCGACCATCGGTTCGAGGAAATAGGCGCCGCGCGAGCCGTTGCGCACGATCTTGGCCTCGATGCCGCGTTCGGCGAGTTCAGCGCGAATCGCCTTGGCGACCTTTTCGGCGCCGAGCGCCAGCGCGCCGGAGTCACCTGGAACGTAGATGCGCGGGATCATGAGCGTACCTCCGCGACGATCTCTTCGATCTTCTCGTCATCGAGCCGCCCGATCACTTCGCCGTCCAGCATCGCCGACGGTGAACAGGCGCAAAGCCCGAGGCAATAGACAGGTTCAAGTGTAACCGATCCGTCGCGGGTGGTCTCGTGGAAACCGATGCCGAGCAGCTGCTTGATCTTGGCGGCAACCGCATCCGAGCCCATCGACTGGCAAGCCTCCGCCTGGCAGAGCTTGAGCACGTGCCGGCCGGCCGGGCGGGCGCGAAAATCATGATAGAAGGTGACGACGCCGTGCACTTCTGCCCTGGAGAGGTTCAGCCCATCGGCGATAACCGGGAGTGCTGCCTGCGGCACATGGCCGAACTCTTCCTGGATCTCGTGCAGGATCGGCAGCAGTGGACCCTCGAGGTCCTTCAGCTCCTGGATGATCGCGGCCGTGCGCGACTGGATCTCGGTACTTGCAGGCTGCATCGTCATGCAGCGCCCTCCCTGGTCGATAGCGGTCTCGCGCTAAGTGCTTACGAAATCAGAGGAAACCCCCGAGATCAATAAAGCTGATCCGTTGCTTGATAGAAATTTTCTATCGAAACCCGTCAGCCTGCATTGTCTAGCCTAGCGGCGGTTGCGGAAATCGTCTGCCAGCGCCATCGCCTCGTCCAGCAGCGCCTGCACCAGCGGCGTGTGCGGCTCGCGCGGTGCGGCCACCAGCCCGACGGTGTGGCTGGCATCCGGCTCGACGATCGGGATGGCCCGGATCGGCTCGGAAAAGCCGAATGTTTCCGCAAGGTTGAGCGGCATGATCGACGACCATTTGCCGGTCCTTATATGCGAGAACAGCACGATCATTGAATTAGATTCCAGCGTCGGTCGCATCTCGACGCCGGCCTCGGCCAGATGCTGGTCGATGATGCGGCGGTTCTGCATGTCCGGCGTCAGCAGGCAGAGCGGCAGCTGGCTGAGTTCGGCCCACGTCACTTTGTCGCGGTCGGAGTACGGATTTCCGACAGCGGTGATCAGCTGGTAGCGCTCGTCATAGAGCGGCACGCTGGTGACGCGGCCGAGCGGCTCGTTGTCGAGGTAGGTGATGCCGGCATCGACGTCGAAATTGCCAAGCAGCGACAGCACTTCGATCGAGGTGCGCGACAGGATCGAGAAGGTGACGCCGGGGTGCTTTGCCCGGAATGGCGTCGTCAGCCGCGCCACCATCGCTAAAGCGGTGGGGATCGCCGCGATGCGGATGCGCCCCGAAAGGCCGTGGCGCGCCGCCCGCATCTCTTCCTTCATGGCACGGCTGTCGCCGACGATGCGGCGCGCCCACGCCAGCACCTGCTTTCCTTCCGGCGTCAGCCCCTGAAAGCGCGAGCCGCGCAGCACCAGCATGACGCCGAGCTGCTCCTCCAGCTGCTTGATCGCCGCCGAAAGCGTCGGCTGGGTGACGCCGCACACCTCCGCCGCCCGGCCGAAATGCTCCTCCTTGGCCAGCGCGATGAAAAATTCCAGCTTGTCGATCATTGGCGCAAGCTAACCGGCGCCGGGCGGCGGCGCCAGACGCAGTTGGGCACCTCAACCATCCCGTCGATTTCCGGGCAGAGCACGCCGGCTGTTGCGACACGACTTGGTTCTGCCGGGAAACTGCATTATCTCAGGCGCAAGCTTGCATAAGGAAGACCTGATGTCCGTCACCAAGGAAATCGTCACCGAGCGTCTGAAGACGGTCAATGGGCCGGACTTCACCGGCAACATCGTTGACCTCGGCATGGTTTCGGAGATTTTCATCGCCGATTCGAAAGTATTCTTCTCGATCACCGTTCCCGCTGCCCGCGCGCAGGAGATGGAACCGTTGCGCGCCGCCGCCGAGCGCGTCGTCAAGGCGATTCCCGGCGTCGCCGGCGCGGTCGTCGCGCTGACGGCGGAGAAGAAGGGTGGCGGCATGGAAGCGCCGGTTCCGGCGCGCCCCGCACCCAGACCGGCACCGCCGGCTCCGCCCGCCGCGCCGCGTCCCGCACCGCACGCCCCGGCCTCGCAAAGCTCGGGCAAGCGTGGCGTGCCCGGCATCGAGGCGATTATCGCGGTTGCGTCCGGCAAGGGCGGCGTCGGCAAGTCGACCACCGCCGTCAACATCGCGCTCGGGCTCGCCGCCAATGGCCTGCGGGTCGGCGTGCTCGATGCCGACATTTACGGGCCGTCCATGCCAAGGCTGCTCAACATCCATGGCCGGCCGCAGACGGTCGACGGCAAGATCCTGAAACCGATGGAGAATTACGGCCTCAAGGTGATGTCGATGGGTTTTCTCGTCGATGAGGAGACGCCGATGATCTGGCGCGGCCCGATGGTGATGTCGGCGCTGACGCAGATGCTGCGCGAAGTCGAATGGGGCCGGCTCGACGTGCTCGTCGTCGACATGCCGCCCGGCACCGGCGACGCCCAGCTGACCATGGCCCAGCAGGTGCCGCTGGCCGGCGCCGTCATCGTCTCGACGCCGCAGGATCTGGCGCTGATCGACGCCCGCAAGGGGTTGAACATGTTCAAGAAAGTAGACGTGCCGCTGCTCGGAATCGTCGAGAACATGAGCTATTTCGTCGCCCCGGACACCGGCAAGCGCTACGACATTTTCGGCCATGGCGGCGCCCGGCGCGAAGCCGAACGTCTCGGCGTGACCTTCCTTGGCGAAGTGCCGCTGGAAATGGGCATCCGCGAAAGCTCGGATGAAGGCGCACCGGTGGTGGCATCCAAGCCCGATAGCCCCGAGGCGAAAATCTATCGCGATATCGCTTCGAAGGTCTGGGAGCGAGTCAACGAAGAGCGCGGCGCGGCCGAAGCAGCGGTGCCGAGCATTGTGTTTGAGTAGTGCGGATACCCCCCCTCGAGGGGAGGGTGGCCCGAAGGGCCGGGTGGGGTCCGCGGTGAAGCGCTCGACGCTATTTCTTTGTAAGTTCGAGGCAGCTCAATTCAGGCTGAGGCAGCTGAGGCGACCCCACCCGCCGCGCTTTCGCGCGGCACCCTCCCCTCAAGGGGGAGGGTGCTAGCCGCCCACCTTCTCGCCAAATGTCGAAAAGAACTGCCCGGCCAGTTTCTTCGAGGTCGATTCGATCAGACGGCTGCCGAGCTGGGCGATCTTGCCGCCGACATCGGCCTTGGCGGCGTATTTCAGCACCGTCGCATCCGGCCCGTCGGCCGTCAGCGTCACGTCGGCGCCGCCCTTGGCGAAGCCGGCAATGCCGCCTTTGCCTTCGCCCTGGATGGTATAGGCATGCGGCGGCTTCAAATTCTTCAGCGTCACTTCGCCATTGAAGGTCGCCTTGATCGGCCCGATCTTCACCACCACCGTCGCCGCCATTTCGGTCGGCGATTTCATCTTCAGGTTCTGGCAGCCGGGAATGCTTTCCCGCAGCACGTCAGGATCGTTCAGCGCTTCCCAGACTTTCTGCAGGGGGGCGGCAATGCGTTCCTCGCCTTCGATCACCAAAGCCATTGATACCCTCCCGCGTTGCTCCGAAAAGGCCTAACGCAGGGTCCGGCGCCTGTCTATCGCACCAAAGTCTGGGTGCGCTTGTGTGACCTCTTGCCTGCCAAGGCGCGTTGCCATATCGATTTGTCTTACAAATACGGAGACCACGATGGCAGGCGCCCCCACCAGAAAAAAGAAATTTCGCTCGCAGGAGTGGTTCGACAATCCCGACAATCCGGGCATGACCGCGCTCTATCTCGAGCGCTACCTGAATTACGGGCTGACGCGGGCCGAACTGATGTCGGGCAAGCCGCTGATCGGCATCGCCCAGACCGGTTCGGATCTGTCACCCTGTAATCGCCACCATATCGAACTGGCCAAGCGCGTGCGCGAAGGCATCGTCTCGATGGGCGGCATCCCCTTCGAATTCCCTTGCCATCCGATCCAGGAAACCGGCAAGCGCCCGACCGCGGCACTCGACCGCAACCTTGCCTATCTCAGCCTGGTCGAGGTGCTCTATGGCTACCCGCTCGACGGAGTCGTGCTCACCATCGGTTGCGACAAGACCACGCCGGCGCTTTTGATGGCGGCGGCCACCGTCAACATCCCGGCCATCGCGCTGTCGGTCGGCCCGATGCTCAATGGCTGGCACAAGGGCAAGCGCACGGGGTCCGGCACCATCGTCTGGGAATCGCGCCAGCGGCTGTCGGCCGGCGAGATAGACTATGACGAGTTCATGGACATCGTCGCCTCCTCGGCGCCGTCCACCGGCTATTGCAACACCATGGGCACCGCCACCACGATGAATTCGCTGGCCGAGGCGCTCGGCATGCAACTGCCGGGCTCGGCAGCCATTCCGGCGCCTTATCGCGAGCGTGGCCAGATTTCCTACGAGACTGGCAAGCGTATCGTCGAGATGGTGCATGAGGATCTGAAGCCGTCCGACATCATGACCCGCAAAGCCTTCGAGAACGCCATCGTCGTCAATTCGGCGATCGGCGGCTCGACCAACGCGCCGATCCATCTCAATGCGATCGCCCGCCATCTCGGCGTGCCGCTCAACAATGACGACTGGCAGACAATCGGCCTCAACGTGCCGCTGCTCGTCAATCTGCAGCCGACCGGCGAGTATCTCGGCGAGGACTACCACCATGCCGGTGGCGTGCCGGCGGTGGTTGCCGAGCTTTTGAAGGCCGGGCTTTTGCCGCATCCCGATGCCGTCACCGTCAACGGCAAGGCGATCGGCGACAATTGCCGCGGCGTGGCCAACGAGAACCAGGATGTCATCCGCAGCGTCGACAAGCCGCTCAAGGTCAATGCGGGCTTCATCAACCTCAGCGGCAATCTGTTCGATTCGGCGATCATGAAGACCAGCGGCATCTCGCTGGAATTCCGTGAGCGCTATCTGTCCAACCCCAAGGATCCGGAAGCCTTCGAAGGCAATGCCATGGTCTTCGACGGACCGGAAGACTATCACGCCCGCATCGACGATCCGGCGCAAGGCATCGATGAGCACACCATCCTGTTCATGCGCGGCGCCGGCCCGATCGGCTATCCCGGCGGCGCCGAGGTCGTCAACATGCAGCCCCCGGCCTATCTCATCAAGAAGGGCATCCACGCTCTGGCCTGCATTGGTGACGGCCGCCAGTCAGGCACGTCGGGCTCGCCTTCGATCCTCAACGCCTCGCCCGAAGCCGCCATTGGCGGCGGCCTGGCGCTGCTCAAGACCGGCGATCGTGTGCGCATAGACTTACGCAAAGGCACTGCCAACATCCTCGTCAGCGACGACGAGATCGCCAAGCGGCGCGCCGCGCTGCAGGGCAATGGCGGCTACCACTATCCCCAGCACCAGACGCCGTGGCAGGAGATCCAGCGCGGCATGGTCGACCAGTTCTCCGAAGGCATGGTTCTGAAGCCGGCGGTGAAGTATCAGGACGTCGCGCACACCAGAGGCGTGCCGAGGGACAATCACTGAGCAACAGTGCTTGGCAAAATCAAAGGCGGCTTGCCATCGGGCAGGCCGCCTTTTCTCTTGGCGGCGCTCTTGTATCGGTCAGGCCGGACCTACAGATACGTCACCTCGAAGCGTCCTGCACAGGGATGAGACCATCATGGCCAAACGGCGCTCTTCCCTCGGTTTCCTCGGCATGTTCGGCCGCTCGGGTGATTTGCGGGAACTCGACAATGCGCTACGCGGTGCCGACCTTCATCCGGCGCTTGTTCCCGAGGGCGTCAAGCTCACCATCGTCAATCTGATGAAAGACCATTGGCCGGACGAACCGCCGCCGGAGGGCTATCGGTCCGTGGCGCAGCTGTTCGGCTATTGTATCGCCGGGCCGCAAACGTTCGAGCAGGCCAACGGCCCGGAGCGACGGCTGGACGCGGAGCGTCGCATCGAAGCAGCGCTTGAAACCGGCGACAGTCTGGATGCACAGATCGTGCTGATGGCGCTGCATGGCAAATTGATCAGCGCCGAGGTCGTCGAACGATTTGGGCTAAGCGCGGACTGACTTCGTAAGGTTAGGCTTACCAACCCATGCCGCTGCGCGGCAGCTTGATCATCTCGCCGAAGCGAGCGCGCAGTTTGTCGTCGAGCAGCTTCGGCACATGGCGGGGGAAGCGCTCGGCAAGCACGCGCTTCTTCTCGATGATCGCCCGTTGCAAGATATCAGGCCGGCCCTTTTCATTCCATTCCTTCGGCGAAAAGCGGTCGCCGACGGCCGGATAGAAATACTCGGTCTGCATCAGCCGCAGCGTCTGCTCATTGCCGAGATAATGGCCGGGGCCATTCATGCAGACTTCGGTGATGGTGTCGATGGAAAGCGCTTCGTCGGTCACCTCTATGCCGCGCACGCAGCGCAGGCAATGGCCCAGCATGTCGTTGTCGATGATCAGGCTTTCCAGGCAGAAGCCGAGCAGCGAGGCATGCATGCCTGCCGATTCATAGACGAGGTTGAGGCCGGCCAGGCCAGCCATCACATCGGTGATGCCCTTTTCATAGCCGGACTGGATGTCGGGCAGTTTCGAATCCGTCATGCCGGCGGCCGAACCGCCCGGCAGATCGTAGAATTGCGCCATCTGCGCGCAGGCCGAAGTCAGCACCGCCTGCTCGGCCGAGCCGCCCGACATGGCACCGGTCCTGAGGTCGGAAACGAACGGCCAAGTGCCGAAGATCGCCGGATGCCCCGGTTTGATGGCGTTGACATAGATGAGACCGACGAGCACTTCGGCCACAGCCTGGACTACTGCGCCGGCAATCGCCGCCGGGGCGGTGGCGCCGGCCTGGCCGGCTGACAGGAGCAGGATCGGAATGCCGCCTTCGACACATGCCTCAAGCACGCCGCAAGCATCCTCGGCAAACTTCATCGGCGGCACGACGAAGCAGTTGGAGTTGGAGACGAAGGGCCGGGCGCGGAAATTCTCCTCGCCGCCGGCGATCGCATAAAGCATTTCCAGCGCCGGCTGCACGTTCTCGCGCACCGTGAATGAGGTTCCGACATGCTTCGACGTTCCCATCACGCAGGCGTAGAGCGTGTTGAAGTCCATTTCGAGCGGATCGGGAATGTCGCGCGGCACCATCGGCCGCTGGAAGAAATGGATGTTGTCGAGCCCTTCGACAAGCCGGGCGGCGTCATAGATGTCCTGCACCAGCGACTCGCGGTATTCGCGCTTTTCGACATCGACCAGATGCACCGCGGCACCCGCGGTCCCGTAATGCACGCGCTTACCCTGGATCAGCATGTCATGCTTCGGGTCCTGGCCGTGCAGCGTAAAATTCCGCGCCGCTTTCTTGATCGTGTCCAGCACCAGGCCGCGCGGGAAGCGGATGCGGCCGTCGTCGCCATAGACGGCGCCAACCCCGGTCAGCGCTTCGATACAGGAGGGAATGGCATTGGCGAAGCCGACGGTTTCCAAGAGCGTCAGCACCGCTTCATGGATGCGCTCCTGGTCGCTCCTGTTGAGCGGGCCGTAGCTGCCGCCTTCGAGGCCGGCGCGCACCGGCCGGATGTCGTCGGCCAGCGGCGCCGCCCGCATGGCGCGGCGCGCTTCGCGCCCGCCGGATCGCCGCGAACGCTGATCGGCCGATGTATCCTTAAGAGCTGCATCCTGCTTCTCAAGAGCCACTGACATGGGAGGCACTCCACCTTTAGCTTGCGAAACCGGACGCGGTGATTGGTCCACCGTCGGCCTGCTTCGTCCCCTTTGTCCGCCGACTATGCCGCCAGCATTGGCACAGCCTATGGGCCAGTGGACCTCGTCGCATATGCCAGGGAACTAAAGAACAGTGCTGGGAAGTATGTCGGGGACCGGGGCCCTTCAGGGCCCCGGCACGAGGAAATCAGGCGGCTGCCGGCCTGCGGCCGGCCGCGGTCGCGAGTTCGCGAATACCCGGCTCGATGTGCTGCAGCGCGATCGAGGAAATGCCCAAGCGCATGAAACGCGACGGCTTTTCGGTGCGGTCGAAGAAGCGGTCGCCGGGCTCGATGATGACGCTGCGCGACGCGGCGGCCTCGGCCAGTCCGCGCGAATCGGTGCCGCGCGGCCCTTCCAGCCAGAGCGATGTGCCGCCGGCTGAATCGGTCGAGCGCCATTCCGGCAGGAATGCGGAAATCGCATGGACCAGACGCTTGCGCCGCTCGTCGAAAGCAGACGACAGCCGCCGCACCAGGGCCTCGTGATGGCCGAGCGACAGGAACAGCGCGACGGCGCGCTGGTTGTTGGCCGGCGGGTGACGCAGCATGAAGCGGCGCAGCGCCCGGAGCTCAGCGATTAGTCCAGCAGAAGCCACGATGTAGCCAAGCCGCAGGCCCGGAGCCAGCGTCTTCGACATCGAGCCGACATAGATGACGCGTCCCGAGCGGTCGAGGCTCTTCAGCGCCTGCTGCGGCGCCTCGTCGAGAAGCTGGCTGTCATAGCCGTCCTCGATGATGATCTGGTTGTGGCGGTTTGCGCGCGCCAGAAGATCCTGCCGCCGCTCCGCCGACAGCGGCACCATGGTCGGGCAATGATGGCTGGGCGTGACGAACACGAAGCCGGAATCATTGGGAATGGAAGAGGTTACTATGCCGGACTGGTCGACCGGAACCGGCTGGATGTCGGCGCCCGCAAGCCTGAAGATCGAGCGTGCGTCGGGGTAGCCGGGATCTTCCATCGCCACCTTCGAGCCCTTGGTCATCAGCAGCGTCGCCAGCATATAGAGCGCGTTCTGCGCGCCGAGCGTCACGATGATCTCATCGGGATTGGCGAAGATGCCGCGCCGCGGCAGCAGTCGCGCCTGGATCTGCTCGATCAAGAGCGGATCGTCGCGATCGACCATGTCGGAGGCCCAGTTACGGATCTCGAGCACTGCCAGCGCCATGCGGTTGCACTCGCGCCATTCGGCGGTCGGGAACAGCGCCGGGTCGAACTGGCCGTAGACGAAGGGGTAGGACGACTTGATCCAGTTGTCGTGCTTGGCCGGAGGCGGCATGTCGCTGGCGGCGATCTGCCGGCGTGCCTTCCAGTCGATCTCGTTCTGCTGGTCCGGCGCCTTCTGGTGCGGCTTGGCGGGGGTGGCCAGCACATCGGGATTGACGAAATGGCCACGACGTTCGCGCGCCACCAAGAAACCCTGGTCGACCAGTTGCTGGAACGCCAGCACCACGGTGCCGCGCGCAACGCCGAGTTTTTCGGCCAGGATTCGGCAGGACGGAAGCGGCATCGAAGCGGCGATCTGCCGGTCGAGGATGGCGGCGACGATCGCCTGGCGAATCTGCGCCTGCAGGGTCTGGCCCGATTCCGCCGAAATCCGGAACAGGCCGGACCATATGGCCGTGTCGTTACGCTGTGGCATGGGAGATGTTCCTCGATGGCCAAACTTTTTTGCTTGGCTGGACCAGCGGAAGGTAACCGTGGCACAAGGGGTTGCGCCAATCAATTTTTCTGATCGCTGGGATTTATGCCAGTGATCCTTCGCGCGACGCGCAGCGTCGTCGCGTTATGCTGCACCACCGCAATACTGCGCCACACGGCCGCTATGTTGCACTGCGTCATCCCCACGCATTGAAAGAAATGGAATTCGGCTCAATAACTCCAGCGCGACACGCGCCGGAAACATCCGGTCTGATAAGATGTCATGAAAAAGTATCAGGAGCCGGCAGTGGATCATTCCTCCTTCGACAAACAGCTTGTCGCCTTGCGTGCTGCGCGCGCGGCGGCATCGGGCACGATGCGCGAGGCTTTTGCCGCCGACCCCAAGCGCTTCGAGACATTCTCGGCCAGCGACGACGACCTTCTGCTCGACTGGTCGAAATGCGCGGTCGACCAGCACACCATGGAGCTGCTCGAAAAGCTCGCCGGTGCGGCCGACCTCGAAGGGCGCCGCGCAGCAATGTTTTCCGGCAAGAAGATCAACATCACCGAGGACCGCGCCGTGCTGCACACGGCGCTCCGCAACCTCTCGGACAAGGGCGTCACCGTCGACGGCCAGGACGTCAAGGCGGATGTGCTTGCCGTGCTCGACGCCATGGGCGCCTTTGCCGACGCCATTCGCTCGGGCAAGGCCGCCGGCGCCACCGGCAAGAAGATCACCGACATCGTCAACATCGGCATTGGCGGCTCCGATCTCGGCCCGGCCATGGCGACGCTGGCGCTGGCGCCCTATCACGACGGCCCGCGCGCGCACTACGTCTCCAACATCGACGGCGCCCATATCCACGACACGCTGAAGGGCCTGTCCGCCGAAACCACCCTCTTCATCATCGCCTCGAAGACCTTCACCACGGTCGAGACGATGACCAATGCCGAGACGGCGCGCAAATGGGTGCAGAAGGCCCTCGGCAAGGAAGCTGTCGGCAAGCATTTCGCCGCCGTCTCGACCGCACTCGACCTGGTCGCCAAGTTCGGCATCGAGGCCGATCGCGTGTTCGGCTTCTGGGACTGGGTCGGCGGCCGCTATTCGCTGTGGGGCGCCATCGGCCTGCCGGTGATGATCGCCATCGGCCCGCGCAACTTCCGCGCCTTCCTCGACGGCGCGCATGAGATGGACGAGCACTTCTGCTCAGCCCCCCTGCAGAAGAACCTGCCGGCGCTGCTGGGACTGGTCGGCTGGTGGCATCGCGTTATCTGCGGTTATCCCGCGCGCGCCGTCATCCCTTATGATCAGCGCCTGTCCAGGCTGCCGGCCTATCTCCAGCAGCTCGACATGGAATCGAATGGCAAGGGCGTCACCCTTGACGGCACGCCGGTGACGACGCCAACCGGACCGCTGGTCTGGGGCGAGCCCGGCACCAACGGCCAGCACGCCTTCTTCCAGCTGCTGCACCAGGGCACCGATTTCATCCCGGTCGAATTCCTCGCCGCCGCCGTCGGCCATGAGCCTGATCTGAAACATCAGCACGATCTCTTGCTCGCCAATTGCCTGGCGCAGTCGGAAGCTTTGATGAAAGGGCGCACGCTTGAAGAAGCGCGCACGCAGATGCTGGCCAAGGGCATGAAGCCTGCCGATGTCGACAAGATCGCTCCGCACCGCGTCTTCTCCGGCAATCGTCCGTCGGTGACCATCCTTTATCGCAAGCTCGATCCGCGCACCTTCGGCCGGCTGATTGCGCTCTATGAGCATCGCGTCTTCGTCGAAGGCACCTTGTTCAACATCAATTCCTTCGACCAGTGGGGCGTCGAACTCGGCAAGGAACTGGCGACCGGCCTGTTGCCTGTCGTCGAAGGCAAGGAGAGCGCCGCCAAGCGCGACGCATCGACCGCCGGGCTGGTGGCGCGCATCCAGGAATTGCGGGGTGCGGCATGAAAAACCCGGCCGACATCAAGGGCATATTGTTCGACAAGGACGGCACGCTGGTCGATTTCAACGCGACCTGGCTCAGCATTGCCGATTTCATGGCCATGGACGCCGCCGAGGGCGATCGCTGGAAGGCCGACAGGCTGCTTTCAGCGGCGGGCTTCGATTTCGTCAACAAACGTTTCAAGCCGGATTCCATCTTCGCCTCCGGCACCAACATGGATGTTGTCGAACTGTGGTTCCCGCGCCTGTCCGATGAGGACCAGATGCTGGCCGTCGCCCGCTTCAACGAGATCACCTCTGTGCAAGGCTCGTCGATGGCGGTCGCGCTGCCGGGCATCGTCGGGGCGCTGACGGCATTGCACAAACGATCCTACCGACTCGGCGTCGCCACCAACGATTCCACCGCCGGTGCGGAAAAGACCATGGTCACGCTCGGCGTCGCCCAGCTCTTCGATGCCGCCTATGGCTATGACGCGGTGGCCAATCCGAAACCGGCGCCCGACACCATCCTCGCCTTTTGCGACCTGACCGGGCTGAGGCCGGCCGAGATCGCCATGGTCGGCGACAACCGTCACGATTTGGAGATGGCGCGGGCCGGCGGCTGCGGACTGGCGATCGGCGTACTCTCCGGCACCGGCACGCGGGAATCGCTGTCATCGATCGCCGATTTCGTGCTGGATTCGGTTGCCGACCTGCCGGATTTTCTGTCGGCGCGCGTCAAGGAGACGATCTGACGGGGAGCTTCCTGACTTCGGACGCCTTCCGCAGTCCTACTAGACCATCACCTGGATACAGTTGATGGTCGTGTTTTCGATGGCCGCCAGTTTGGTCAGCAGATCCAGGCGGAGCATCTCGACAATCCGGTCCGGAAGAACACCTTCCACTGTCAGCTGGATATCGTGCCAACCCTCGACATAGCGCACGGTGACGCCCTCGACGCACAGGCGATGGACACCATGTTCGTCCGTGATTTCAGGCGTCTTCGAATTAGGCACGTCAGGCGTGTACAATGTTTCGAGCAAGTCCATGCGAGGATTGGGGCCAAGATGGCTAAGGTGCCTGGCTCGAAAACCGTTACTATCCTCCGGTCTGCCGCTGGCGCGATCTGAAAGACGGCGGCGAAGCCAAAAGAGATGATTTTGACAACCATCATCTCGAACGAATGCAAATCGTGGCCAGGCCAGCCTCGTAAGGCGTTCCCAGCGGCCGGTATAGAGATCCAGTCGCCAATCGTCGATGTTCTCGACCACTGCAGGCCACCGCGGTCCGCAGATATGCCCGCCGCTGACTAGGAGCGCGCCACTATCTTCCACGAGTTCCGACGTGTGCTTGTATATCCACGGAGGAGTTTCACCAGTCGTATCAAAGCGATCGATGGCATAGGTCGTTGCGTCCAAAACGAGCACTTGCGCCTTTTGGCCACGCACACTTGGATAAGACAGGTTCCCCACTATAAAAATGCGGTCATCGACGAGATTTGCCGTGTGAAAATCGGTGGGTGGGAACACGTTGTCCGAGTAGCCGAAAATCTCGATGCGGCCGTCTGGATGACGCACAATCACATCATTGTAGATGTAGAAGTCCGCATCATAGTGATCTTCATACTCGCCGCCGATCCTGACAAGGCGGCCATCGGGCAGCATGGTTTCAGTGCGCCCGTAGCGGCTGAAGCTCCAGCACGGTCCGACATCTTCTGAACGTGGGCCGTTGAACGTCTTGTTTAGGCCGTAACCGCTGAGACGGTGTTCAATTGCCCATGCCCAGACGGGGTTGGTCATAGGCTCGGGATTGCCGGAACCTCGACTGGGCGAACGAAACTGCGAAAACAGGGATGGGTCGATGTGTGCAGGTGCGGGTGTTTTGATCAAAGTGAAGCGGGGCTAGCGAGGCTTCCATATCGAGCCGATACCCCATGACTTGGACTATAGCTCCCATAGAATAGTCTGCAAAGGGTCGAACTCAGCCATTCCGAGTGATTTGGTTTGTAGAGGTGTCAGCGCTCTTCCGCCTCAAACGAAAACACCCCGCTCGGCTTGATCGCAGCACCCTTCGCGTCGCCGAAATCCGGCACCGGATACTCCGCAAGCAACCGCAGCCGCGACAGCGGCAGGTCATGGCGGCGGGGATCGCCGACCAGAACCGCGATGCCGGCTGCCAGGCAGCGGTCGAGGAACGGGATAATCCGTAGAGCGACGTCCCGGCTGTAAAACACGTCTCCGGCAAGTACGAGGTCGACCGCCGGCGGTGGACCCGTGGTGATATCCTTGCCGACAATGGTGATCTCGACGCCGTTGGCGGCGGCATTGAGGCCGATGGCTGCGACGCCGTTGCGATCGATCTCGGCGGCGATCACCGTGCTGGCGCCGGCTTTCGCGGCAGCGATGCCGACGAGGCCGGAGCCGGCGCCGAGGTCGAGCACGCGGCGGCGGGCCACGCTTTGCGGATGGTCGAGTATATAGCGCGCAAGCACCGCGCCGCCGGCCCAGGCGTAAGCCCAGTAGGGCGGCTGCGGCTCTTGCGCGTCATCTTCGAGCTCGACTGCATCGTCCGCGTCGCCACTTTGGCGCGGCTCGGCAAGCCGCCTCAGGCCACTGGCCGGATGGGCCGTGTAGAGCAGGATTTCGGGAAGTGCTGGAACAGGCGCAAGGCGCATGTTCGCCTTGATGAACGTCGCCGCCTCGGAACGCGGATTGTCGTCTGCACCGCGACTACACTCGTCGTTCAAATCTATTCCCGCAGCGCCCGGCGCAAAATCTTGCCCACCGGCGTCTTCGGCAGTTCGGTCCTGAACTCTATGTATTTCGGCCGCTTGTAGCCGGTCAGGTTCTCGCGGCAATAGGCGGTCAGTGCCTCGACGGTCAGCGCCGGGTCCTTCTTGACCACGAACAATTTTGGTACTTCGCCCGAATGCTCGTCCGGCACGCCGATTGCCGCCACTTCCAGCACGCCCGGATGCTGGGCGACGACTTCCTCGAGTTCGTTCGGATAGACGTTGAAGCCTGAGACCAGGATCATGTCCTTCTTGCGGTCGACGATCTTGGTGTAGCCGCGCTCGTCCATGAAGCCCATGTCGCCGGACTTGAAGAAGCCGTCCTTGGTCATCACCTTGGCGGTCTCATCCGGCCGGTTCCAATAACCGGCCATCACTTGCGGCCCGCGGATGCAGATCTCGCCGACCTCGCCCAGCGGCAGATTGTTGCCGTCGTCGTCGCGGATGGCGATCTCGGTCGACGGCAGCGGCAGGCCGATCGTGCCGGTGAAATTGCTGTCGCTGAACTTGTTGGCGGTGGCCACGGGCGAGGTCTCCGACAGCCCGTAGCCCTCGGTGATCGAGTTGCCGGTCAACGCCTTCCAGCGCTCGGCAACGCCCTTCTGCACCGCCATGCCGCCGCCCAGCGTCATGATCAGCGGTTTGAAGTCGAGCTTGCGGAAGTCCTCATTGTTGAGCAGCGCGTTGAACAGCGTGTTGAGACCGGGGAAAATGTGCGCCGGGTATTTCTGCAATTCCTTGACGAAAGCCGGAATATCGCGCGGGTTGGGAATGAGCACGTTCTGGGCGCCTTGCTGCATGCCCATCAGCGCGTTCACCGTCAGCGCGAAGATATGGTAGAGCGGCAGCGCGCAAATGAAGTTGAGATGCGCCGGCTTCGGCTTGATCGCGTAGGCGTCCTGCAGCCACAGCGTGTTCTGCGCCACATTGGACAGCACATTGGAGTGCAGCAGCACAGCACCTTTGGAAATCCCCGTGGTGCCGCCGGTATATTGCAGAAAGGCGACGTCGCTTGCTTCCATCTTGGCTGGCTTGAAGGCGATACCGGCGCCGGCCTTCACGGCCGCATTGAACTTGACATGGCCGGGCAGCGACCAGGCCGGCACCATCTTCTTCACCCGCCGCACGACGAGGTTGACGATCGTGCCCTTGAGGCCGCCGAGCATGTCGCCCATCGCCGCGACCACCACATGCTTGACATCAGTCCTGGCGATCACCGCGTCCAGGGTGCTTGCAAAATTCTCCAGAATGACGATCGCCTGCGCGCCGGAATCCTTGAGCTGGTGTTCGAGCTCGCGTGGCGTGTAGAGCGGATTGATGTTCACCACGACATAGCCGGCGCGAAGCACGGCCATCATCGCCACCGGATATTGCAGCACATTCGGCATCATCAGCGCCACGCGGGCGCCCTTCTGCAGGCCCTTCGATTGCAGATAGGCGCCAAAGGCGGTCGAGTGCCGCTCGAGCTCGGCATAGGAGATCGACTTGCCCATGCACACGAATGCCGGCTGGCCGGAAAACTGTTTGCAGGCGCCGACCAGGAAGTCGCCGATCGAACTGTAGGGCAGGGTGCCGATCTCGGCCGGCACGACTTTCGAATAGCTTTTGAGCCACGGCTTTTCAGGCAAGCCTGCGGCAAGCGCTGTCAGCGTCTTCGGCAGTTTTTTGGCCGGGCTCGGCGCCGGTTTTGAGGCCGGCTTTGCCGCCGCCGTTTTCGCTGCGGGGCTGGCGGCGGGCTTTGCAAAAGGTGCTGTCTTCGCGGCCGCGGGCTTGGTCGCAGGTTTCGCTGCCGGCCTGGCGCTTGCCTTCGCCGGCGCGCTGGCTGCCTTAGGCTTGGCGGCGGTCTTGGCCGGTGGCGCTTTCGGCTTGGCGGCAGCGGCGGCGGGTTTTGAAGCGGTTGCCGCTTTTGCTTTCGCCGGGGCCGTTGTCTTTGTTGCTTTTGCCACCTCTAGCCTCCCTCAGTCGTTCGTTGCCTGCTCCATGCTGCACCGCCTCTCTATGGTGAGGCGTCCTCCGCTGCAGCGATGTCGCGTATTCCCGGGAAATCCGGCGTGTCATCTATCTATTGCGACTATCGGCGGCCGTGCAAGTCTTGCCCCAGCGGCAGGACGGCAAAGATTTGCCGTCAAAATCTGTCCCGCGCTGCTGTCTTAGGCACCAGCTCGTCGCGATGGCCTTGAGGGACCCGGGCCCATGGATCATTGTTCCAGCGATATAGGTCATCAATGAAAAAATGCGGTCGTTAACAATCCCGTGATTAGCAGATTTTGCTATTTCTTTCTGAAATCGAGCAAAAGCCGAGAAATATTTTCTGCTTACGGTGGGGTAGGCAAACAGGGTGTTCCAAAGCCGGAAAAACGGTGCTTATATGCGCGCTTCGCGAGCCTGATAGAGGGGCTTGGAAGAACATCAGGGAGTGCTCAATGAAAAAGAAACTGACTTTTGCAGCCGCGTTGCTGGCTGCAAGCGTCCTCGGCGGCGTGGCCAATGCCAAGACGCTGGTCTACTGCTCGGAGGCCTCGCCGGCCAACTTCGACCCGGGTACCACGACGGGCGGCAACGACTTCGACGCCTCGTCGCGTACCGTTTATTCGCGCCTGGTCGAATTCAAGCATGGCGGCACCGAGATCGAGCCCGGCCTCGCCGATAAATGGGAAATCTCCGACGACGGCCTGGTCTATACTTTCCATCTGCATCCGGGCGTGAAGTTCCAAACCACCGACTATTTCAAGCCGACCCGTGACTTCAATGCGGACGACGTCGTCTTCTCCTTCGATCGCCAGTTCAACAAGGAAAACCCCTGGAACGGCGAAAAGTACCTGCCGAACCTGACCTGGGATTACTACACCGGCATGGATATGCCGAAATATGTCGCCAAGTGGGAAAAGGTCGACGACCTGACCGTGAAGCTGACGCTGACCGAGCCGAACGCGCCGATGCTGGCCAATCTCGGCATGGACTTCGCCTCGATCGTGTCGAAGGAATATGCCGACCAGCTCGAGAAGGAAGGCAAGATGGCCGACTTCTCGACCAAGCCGATCGGCACCGGTCCGTTCCAGTTCGTCGACTATCAGCTGGATTCGGTGATCCGCTATGCGGCCAACCCGGATTACTTCAAGGGCAAGGAAAAGATCGACGATCTCGTCTTCGCCATCACCCCTGACGCGACCGCACGCATCCAGAAAGTGCTCGCCGGCGAATGCGACATCGCGCCCTATCCGAATCCTGCCGACATCGGCACGATCAAGGCCAACGCCGACGTGACCCTGATGGATCAGGCCGGCCTGAACATCGGCTACATGAGCTACAACACCACCATCCCGCCGCTCGACAAGCCTGAAGTGCGCCATGCGCTCAACCAGGCGATCGACCGGGCATCGCTCATCAAGTCGCTGTTCCAGGACGCCGGCGCCACGCCGGCCGAAAACCTGATCCCGCCGACCATGTGGTCATGGAACAAGGACGTGAAGTCCGACGCCTATGATCCGGAAGCGGCTAAGAAGGTGCTGGCCGATGCCGGGCTGAAGGAGATCCAGCTCTGGGCCTCCGATCGCGTTCGTCCCTACAACCCGAACTTCCAGCGTGCCGCCGAGCTGATCCAGGCTGACTGGGCCAAGGTCGGCGTCAAGGCGGAGATCGTCAGCTACGAGTGGACGAAGTACCGCGAGGAAGGCAAGAAGAAGGAACGCCCCGGCGCCTTCCAGATCGGCTGGACCGGTGACAATGGCGATCCGGACAACTTCTTCGCCACGCTGTTCGCTTGCTCGGCCATCGGCGTGTCGAACTACTCCAGCTGGTGCGACAAGGACTTCGAGGACCTGATCCAGAAGGCCAAGAAGACCAGCGACCAGGCCGAACGCACCAAGCTCTATGAACAGGCGCAGGTTGTCTTTGCCAAGCAGGCCCCGGCTTTCCTCATGGCACACAGCCAAGTCTACTCCGTCGTGCGCAAGAATGTCAGCGGTTACATGATGGATCCGCTTGGCATTCATCGCTTCGACGGCGTCGACAAGGCCGAATAGAACTGTTAGGCGGGCGGCGCGCAATCAAGCGCCGCCCCCTTTTCAAGATGCTCCGATATCTCCTCAACAAAATCGTCTTGGTGCTTCCGACGCTGATCGGCATCACCATCTGTGCCTTCGCTTTCGTCAGGCTGCTGCCCGGCGATCCCATCCTTGCCATGGCCGGCGAGCATGGCGTGTCGCCCGAGCGCTACGCGGAACTGAAGGAACAGTTCGGCTACAATCTGCCGATCTGGGAGCAATACGCGCATTATGTCCGCGATGCCGCGACCGGTAATTTCGGCGTGTCGATCTCGTCCAAGCGCCCGGTCATCGAAGATTTCATGACGCTCTTCCCGGCAACCATCGAGCTCTCGGTCTTCGCCATGATCTTCGCCATGCTGCTGGGCATTCCCGCGGGCATCTTCGCTGCGGTCAAGCGCGGCTCCTGGTTCGACCAGGGGCTGATGGGCACAGCCCTTGTCGGCTATTCCATGCCGATCTTTTGGTGGGGCCTGCTGCTGATTATCTTTTTCTCCGGCTATCTCGGCTGGACCCCGGTTTCCGGCCGCATCGGCCTGCAGTTCTTCATCAAGCCTATCACCGGCTTCCTGACCCTCGACAGCCTGCTTTACGGCAAATGGGATGCTTTCCGCTCGGCATTGAGCCATCTGGTGCTGCCTACAATTGTGCTCGGCACCATCCCGCTGGCGGTGATCGCCCGCCAGACGCGTTCGGCCATGCTCGAAGTGCTGGGGGAGGACTATGTGCGGACCGCCCGCGCCAAGGGGCTGTCGTCGTCCCGCGTCATCGGCGTGCACGCGCTGCGCAATGCGCTCATCCCGGTGGTCACCACCATCGGCCTGCAGGTCAGTACGCTCCTCGCCGGCGCCATTCTCACCGAAACCATCTTCGCCTGGCCGGGCATCGGCAAGTGGATGGTCGATTCCATATCCAAGCGCGACTATGTCGTCGTGCAGTCGGGCTTGCTCTTGATCGCCCTTATCGTCATGGCCGTGAACCTGATCGTCGACGTGCTTTACGCCGTCATCAACCCGCGCATCAGGGCAGCGTGATGAGCCAGTCGACCGAAATCGCCCCGATGGCCGCCGGCAATCCTGATCGCCTGACCGGCTTCAGGACCTTCTGGCACTATTTCTCGGTGAACCGCGGCGCCGTCATCGGCCTGTTCGTATTCATCCTGCTGGTGCTGGCGGCGCTGTTTGCGCCGCTGCTGGCGCCCTATGCGCCCGACATCCAGGACAAGACCGCGTTCCTGCGGCCGCCGGCATGGCAGGCGGGCGGCAGCGCCGAATATCTGCTCGGCACCGACGCGGTCGGCCGCGACATGCTCTCGCGCCTGCTCTATGGCGCGCGTTTCTCGCTGCTGATCGGCGCCGTCGTCGTCACGCTGGCACTTACCGGCGGCATCATGCTTGGCCTGCTGGCCGGCTATTTCCGCGGCTGGGTCGACGTGGCGATCATGCGCGTCATGGATTTGATCCTGTCCTTCCCGTCGCTGCTTTTGGCGCTGGTTCTGGTCACCATCCTCGGCCCCGGCCTGTTCAACGCCATGCTGGCCATTGCGCTTGTCCTGCAGCCGCATTTCGCGCGCCTGGTGCGCGCTGCTGTCATGGCCGAAAAGAGCCGTGAATATGTGGTCGCCGCCAAGGTCGCCGGCGCGGGACATATAAGGCTGATGCTGCGCACCATCCTGCCCAACTGCTTGGCGCCGCTGATCGTCCAAGGCACGCTGTCCTTCTCCAACGCCATCCTCGAGGCGGCCGCTCTCGGCTTCCTCGGCCTCGGCGCCCAGCCGCCGACGCCGGAATGGGGAACCATGCTCGCCTCGGCGCGTGAATTCATCCTGCGCGCCTGGTGGGTGGTGACCTTCCCTGGCCTCGCCATCCTCATCACCGTTCTGGCCATCAACCTGGTCGGCGACGGCCTGCGCGATGCGCTCGATCCGAAGCTGCGGAGGTCGTGATGGCGCTGCTCAACATCCGCAATCTCGTCGTCGAGTTCCAGACCGCATCCGGCCCGTTCCGCGCGGTCGACGGCGTCTCGCTGCATGTCAACGAACGTGAAGTGCTGGCCATCGTCGGCGAATCCGGCTCCGGCAAATCGGTGTCGATGCTGGCGGTGATGGGCCTTTTGCCGTGGACCGCGACGGTCACTGCCGACGAGATGAGCTTCAATGGCCGCGACCTCCTGAAGCTGAGCCCGGCCGAGCGGCGCAAGATCGTCGGCAAGGACATGTCGATGATCTTCCAGGAGCCGATGGCCAGCCTCAATCCGTGCTTCACGGTCGGCTTCCAGATCGAGGAAGTGCTGCGCTTCCATATGGGCATGGACAAGGCCCAGCGCCGCGAGCGCGCCATCGAGCTTTTGACGCAGGTCGGCATTGCCGAGCCGGCTGAACGGCTTAACTCGTTCCCGCACCAGATGTCGGGCGGCCAGTGCCAGCGCGTCATGATCGCCATTGCCATCGCCTGCAATCCGAAGCTCCTGATCGCCGACGAACCGACCACCGCGCTCGACGTCACCATCCAGAAACAGATCCTCGACCTGCTGGTCTCGCTGCAGGTCAAATACGGCATGGGCCTGATCATGATCACCCACAATATGGGCGTCGTCGCCGAGACCGCCGACCGCGTCATCGTTCAGTACAAGGGCCGCAAGATGGAAGAGGCCGACGTGCTGTCGCTGTTTGAATCGCCGAAGAGCAATTACACCCGCGCGCTTTTGTCGGCGCTGCCGGACAACGCCGTCGGCGACAGGCTGCCGACCGTCTCCGACATGCTCTTCGAACCGGCCGCCGGAGTCGCCTGATGAGCATCAAGGTCGTCGAAGGCAAGAACATCAAGCGCGACTATCACGTCGGCGGCGGCCTGTTTCGCGGCGCGCGCACCGTGCATGCGGTCAAGGGCGTTTCGTTCAGTGTCGACAAGGGCAAGACGCTGGCCATCGTCGGTGAAAGCGGCTGCGGCAAGTCCACGCTGGCCCGCATCATCACACTGATCGATCCGGCAACGTCGGGAGAACTGTTCATCGACGGCAACAAGGTCGACATCGCCCGGAACGGCCTGACCAAGGAAATGCGCCGCAAGGTGCAGATCGTCTTCCAGAATCCTTACGGCTCGCTCAATCCGCGCCAGAAGATCGGCGATGTGTTGGGTGAACCACTGCTCATCAACACCGACAAGCCGGCCGAAGAGCGGCGCGACCTCGCCATGAAGATGCTGAAGAAGGTCGGCCTTGGAACCGAGCACTACAATCGCTATCCGCATATGTTCTCCGGCGGCCAGCGCCAGCGCATCGCCATTGCCCGCGCGCTGATGCTGAACCCGAGCCTTTTGGTGCTCGACGAGCCGGTCTCCGCGCTCGATCTGTCGGTGCAGGCGCAGGTGCTCAATCTGCTCGCCGACCTGCAGGACGAATTCCAGCTGACCTATGTCTTCATCAGCCACGATCTGTCCGTGGTGCGCTACATCGCCGACGACGTGATGGTGATGTATTTCGGCGAGGCGGTCGAATACGGCTCCCGCGAGGAGGTCTTTGCCGACCCCAAACACAACTACACGAGGACGCTGTTCGCCGCGACGCCGCGTGCCGACGTCGCCTCGATCAAGGCCAGGTTGGCGAAGAAAAAGGCTGCCTGACCTCCCTGGCAATGCTTTTGCGCAATCGGGAATGCGTCGCGGCGGTGGTTTGCCGGCAGGATTGATCGCAATCCGCGAGCTGCCGGGCGCAAGCCGCGTCGCAGATTCGGGTGCGCCCCATCACTCACCCGCTCCGTGTTGGTAAAGCTCGTCCATGCTAAGCTTTGCCAGCGTTGCGAAGGGGGCCTGTTTCTTCACCCGGCCGCGGCTCAAGATCACCACGTCGTCGCAGAACGAGATGGTGCTGTGGTGATGGCTGATGACAATGGTGGTGCGGCGGCCGGCCCGCGACTTCAGCGTCTCGACAATAGCGGCTTCCGACAAGCCATCCACCGCACTCGTGGCTTCGTCGAGGATGAGAATATCGGGATCGCGCACCAGCGCCCGCGCCAGGGCGATTCTTTGCCTTTGTCCGGCTGACAGGTTGACGCCCCGGTATCCGACAAGTGTCGCGTAACCCCGCGGCAGGTGCTCGATGAATTCATGTGCCTCGGCCAGCCTTGCGGCGTGCATGGCATCGCTGGCCGACGCCGTGTCGTGGCCGTAGACAATGTTTTCAAAAATTGTGCCGTCGACCAATTCCAGCTCCTGGCTGGCCAGGGCAATGTTCCGCAGCCACTGCCTTGGGTCGATTTCACCCAGCGGTGCCCCATCGACGAGGATCCTGCCGCTGTCGGGTTCGACGAAGCGGCACAGGAGATTGACAATCGTCGTCTTGCCGGCGCCCGAGCGGCCGATCAGCGCCGTCGAGCGGCCGCTGCGGATGTTGAATACCGCCTGATGCAGCACTGCCTCGCGCGCGTCGGGGCCGGACAGGGCACCGGAATAGGCGAAGCTCACATCATCGAAGCTGATCCCTTGGCGCAAGCCGTCGAACGGCAGGCTGCCCTGCGGCGCCTCGGGCTTGTCGGAAGGATCGAGCAGCCATTGCACCTCCTCCAGCGAGCCGCTCATGCCTTGCAGCTGACTCCACGACATCTGCAAGGCGCGCATATGCGGCTGCAGCCGGTAGAGCAGGATAAGGAAGGCAACGGTCAGCGGGAAGCTCACATTCGCCAGCCAGGCTCCGATCACCACCGCCAGGAACAGCATCGCGTGCAACACCTCGGTCAGCGGCGGCAAGACGCCCTGGCGGATTGAAAGCACGAAAGCCGCCCGCCGCACCCCGTCGGACGCTTTGGCGAAAACCGCCTTTTCGCGGTTCTCCTGCCCGAAGATGCGGATCAGGCGCCCAGCATGCACCAGATGCAGCATCTGCGACGCGAGTGCGCTGTTGCGTGAGACGACGCTGCGGCTCGGCGCCTTCAGATTGGACGACAAAATTCCGTGCGCCAGCTGGACAAGCGCCAGCCCCAGCGTCACCAGCAGCGTCATCTGCCAGGACAGGAGCAGGAGGAAGGCGAGCAGGATGACGGCGGCCGAAGCACTGACGATCGCGCCGAGCAGGGCCTGGATAGCGTCGGACGCTCGCCAGGATTCGTTGGAGATGATGTTGAGCAGCCGTCCGGGGCTTTGCTGCAGGAAAAAGGGGTAGCCGACCCTGAGCAACTGCTCCGACAGTGCGCTGCGGATCGAATAACCTGCCTTGCCGTAGATGAAGCTGGTCAGCAGCGTATTGGCGAAGGCAAAGACATTCTTCAGCACGATCGAACCGAGGATGGCGGCCGAAATGGCGATCAGCCGCTCGCGCTCGCCGAGGTCCGCTCCAACCTGCTGGAGGAGGGCAGAAAAACCGGCCATGCCTGATGTTTCGCCACGCCCCATAATGATGCCGAGCAGCGGAATGATGAGGCCGATGCCGAGGCCTTCCAGCGCGGCGCCCGCAAGCCCGAGCCCCACCACGATGGGAACGAGCCGCAACAGCCTGCCACCAAGCGCGCGGCGCAGCATTGGCAGGGCTGACGGAATCCGTGACATTATCGCGCTCTGGCCTCCGCATTGGCTTCGCTGGCTTGCCGGTCCTGGCGCAGCGGCAGCCGTTTTGGCCATCCCATCATGACGAGCAGCGCAAATCTGGCGGCACCTGCCAGATTCATGACGACAATAGGCCAGTGCGACAGATCGAGGTCGCGGTCGAAGCGAGGACGGCCCGCCAGTTCCTTGAACGCGGCCCGCGCGGACCAATAGACATGGCGAAGCAGCCAAGGGGCGTGGCGGACATGTTTCAGGCACAGTGCACCATTACCGAGGCTATAGTCGCGGTGCAGCTTGTCGATCGATTTGCGGTCTCGCCGGCCGTGATGATGCAAGACCGTCATGTCGGGCACATACTCGACCGGCATGCCGAGCAGCATCGCCCGCACGAGATAATCCGTATCCTCAGCCGAGCGTAGCGGGCCGCCAGCGCCGAAGCGTTCGTCGAACGGCCCGATGCGGGCCGCAACGTCGCGGTGCATGGTCATGTTGCAGCCGAGCACGAAGCCGCCTGGGTGGACCGCCGGGGTCAGCCGCTCGCGTGCCTCGCAGCGCTTGATGGTGAAGGGCAGGTCCCGGGCATCACCGAGCTCGACGCGACCGCCGCGGATCAGCCATTTCTCGCCGCTCCGGTAGTGCCGCTCGAGGTCGCGGAGATAGTTGCGATCGAGCTTGCAGTCATCGTCGATGAAGACCAGCACGCGGCCTCGCGCTCGCGCCAATCCGGCATTGCGGGCAGCGGCTAGTCCGGGACGGGGCTCCGAGACGGCTGTGACCGGGATGTCTGACGTTTCGGCGATACCGGCCAGCCGCTTTGACGTGCCGTCCCGTGAACCGTTGTCGACCACCACCAACTCAGCCGCGAAGGCGGCGTGCGCCCGGCATGCAGCCTGGATCGACGCTATGCAGGCCTCCAGCACAGCGGCGCGGTCGCGCGTGCAGACGATGAAGCTGACCTCGAACGACGGCCGCTCCGATCGGGGAGTTGTCGGGACAGGCGCACTCACAAACGGGTGATCGCGCAGGAGCGGGTGGGGCCTGTCGGTCATACTATTCCCCGCTGATAACGCGCCAGCACCGCTTCGGCCGGCGTCGTTTTGAAGAAGTACTCCACCGCGTCCGCCCGCTTTCCGGCCGCTATCGAGGCCAGGCTGAGCCAGGGCGCCCAGACGCCGGGACGCAGCGCATATTGTTCGCGGCGCCGGATGAAGTTCCATCTCGCTGTCCGCGTCAGCAATTCATGCGTCAGCGGCGGTTCTCTTTCGTCGCTGACGAGCTGGTACAGGAAATAGAACAGGTTCAGCGCGCCGGCCTCGAAGCTTGGCCGTGTGTCGGCTGGCAGCGTGGAAATCCGCACTTCCAGCGCACGGATGAAATCGGCTGCGCGCGCAACCGTGTCGAACGAGACGACCTCGCCGATGTCGCGCAGATCCGCGGTGGCTTCCGCGAGCCCCTCACGTTCGAGATTTTCGGCCACGATCCGCAAATGCGTCCTGCGCATTTCCTTGGCATGCCGCATGGTCACGCTTCCAGCGTGGATGCGATAGACGAGCAGGTTCTCGGGTGAGATGGTCGCTGGGAAACGGCGAGCAAGCCGCCTGAAGAGATCGAAATCCTCGGCGTGCCTGTATTCGGGATCGTAATAGAGATCGTCGGTCCCTATGACCCTCCTGTTGTAGACCACCGTCGGATGCATGAATATCGTGAAGAACATCGACAATATGTCGAGCCGGCCGGATCGGAACGCCGGGTCGAGCCTGCCCTTGGCGATACGGCCGTGAAGCAAGGTATCGACGCCGGCGCCGCAGAAGCCGAGCTCGGGCCGCCGCTCGAACAGCGCCACCTGGCGCGAGAGGCGCCAGGGATAGGCGACATCGTCCGCATCCATTCGCGCAACCAGCTCGCCCTGGGCCAGTCGTAGGCCTTCATTGAGGGTGGCGACGAGGCCGCGGTTCTCACGTGAGATGACGGAAACGCGATTGTCGGCCCGGCGGTATCGTTCGAGGATCTCGAGCGAATTGTCGGTCGACCCGTCATCGATAGCGATGACCTCCAGGCGATCGTAGTCTTGCCGCAGGATGCTCCCCAGCGCAGCGGCGAGATAAGGCCCGGCATTGTAGACCGGCAGCAGGACGGAGACGAGCGGCGCGGCGGTCATCTCTGGGCATCCGTTTGCTGGAGATCGAGCGCAACGCGGCCATCGGGGGATCCGCTGGGCGCCCTGCCGAGCCAGACGGCATCGCCGGCGCGTGCCTGGGAGCGGCGGCGCGCGACATAGGGGAAGCGACGCTTGAGGCCGTTGAGCGGCCTTTCGAAAACCGTCCACGAGATCGAAGCGACGGCGATCGTGGCGGCGCTCGCGACCAGGAACCGCCCTGGCCCCTGCTCCGAGACATTGAGTGGAATCCAGGGCTGTGACTTGACGGCGAGCGACAGAAGGATCGGATGGTAGAGATAGACGCCGTAGCTGATGCGGCCCAGTGACAGCAGCGGCGGCAGTTCGAAAACCCTGCCGAGGGCGCCGCCAAGGCCGGCTGAACAGGCGGCGACAACGGTCACCAGCGGCACCAAGGGCAGGATCTGCAGCAGCGCCCAGCGGGCCCATTCCAGCATGGGATCGGCCGGTGCCGGGACAAGCCATTCAATCGCCAGGAAGATGGCCGCAAGGGCTGGCCAGCCTAGCCGCATCCATTGCGGCAGGCCTGCGCCTCTGGCCCGCCGGCAGGCAAGCAGAGCACCCAAGGCCAGCGCATCCATCGATGCCGGTGGCAGCAGGTCGCGCGCCAGCGCCGGGGTGGCGGTGATCGGCCAGTAGAAGCGATAGGCCAGCGACAACAGGATGACGCCGATAGTGATCGCTTCCACGCGCCGGCGCGGTGCGAGAAGCACGACCAGCGGCCAGGCGATGTAGAACTGCTCCTCGATGCTCAGGCTCCAGAAATGGCAGAGTAGCCAGGGTGTCCATTCGTTGCGCAGCGCGTACCAGAAATTCGACAGGTAAAGCGCATGCCAGACGAGCGATCCGCTGGACCGCTCCAGGTCGGTCAGCCAAACGAACCCGAGCACGGCGAAATAGGGCGGGAATATGCGCAGCGCGCGCCTGATGTAGAAGGATCTCAATGCAGGGCCGGCTTCGAATTCGGCCGCGGCGCGGGCTTCGAGCAGCAGTCGGGTGATCAGGAAGCCGCTCAGCACGAAGAACAGCCGCACGCCGATATGGCCCCAAAAGGAGGACCCGTTGGGAGCCAGGAAATGAGAATAGAGAACCATCGTGACAGCGATGGCCCGCAGCGCGTCCAGCTGATTGTCGCGCGCGACCATCAGCCATTTCCGCCGGTCTGAGATCTCCGATGAAGCCGGCGGCCCGCCATTCCGGGTCTCAGGTCTGCCAGCGTTGACAGTGCGCAGACAACATCAAACCCGCGCCTTGTGCGCGAGGCAGTCTCGAAATCGGTAGTGGCCAGCGAAAAACTCAAGCTGGTCACCTTGGCGGAATCCTCCACGGCGCACGTCCCGGTACTGAATCCCCCAGGAAATGGTGTAGCCGGGCAATGGTGCAGTGCAACACAAAATATCTTCCGAACTGTAATGTTTACGTGAGTGAATGCTAAAAATGGATATGTTTGGCAAATGCGCTGTGTCGTCGACGGACTTTCTCGCGCGCCATGCCCCGTCGGGCGAGTTGTATCATATCACGAAGACCTGGTTTAATTACATGTCTCGAATCTGCATGGCTTGATGTCTTCAGTAGGCTAACAAAATAGCTTAAGAAGATAGGTGTTGTATTTTATGACTGAAGTTTATATTGCCGAATAATCGGCAAAATGGAAACTATCGATTTTGCGCAACGCAGCATAGTCGATGGCCAAGCGCCTGACGACGCAGTCCTTCCCGATGGCGCGATCAATCCCGGTGCTGGGAGCTGACAACCGGAGACATCCGCAGCTGTGGCGGCGGCCATAGGGCGCATGTCGACGCGGGCCGGAAGTTCCGGCGTTTGCGTAGGGAGTCCGGGCCGGGTTTCCGGGCCCGGACCAAGTGCCCAGTGATCATGCGTGGTCGTCCAGCGATCAATCAGATTACTTTGCAGCCTGGATGATCAACTTTGCCACGACGTCCGGGTGGGACAGCATGACCACGTGGCTCGACGCCACTTCGACTGCTATCGCCTTGAGACGCTTGACCTGGTCGCGCTGTAGCTGTGGCTGGATGATCTTGTCATCGGTAGATACGACCTCGAAGGACGGAATTGTGTGCCAGGCCGCCTGTGTTACAGGCGTCGAGACGGCCTTAACGCCAAACGGCCCCTGTGTCGCTGCGATCAATGCACGCTCATTACGAGGCACATCGGGTGCGAAATAGTTGAAGATACCTTCGTCGGTGAACCTCAGATAGCCGGCGTCATCCTTCTTGATGAATGACCTGCCGGGCGCATCCGGGTATGGCTTTTGCGTGTCAAGCACCGACTGTCCAACCTCCGGGGCGTAAGCGGCGACGTAGACTAGTGAATGCACCTTCGGATTGACGCCCGCCTGCGTAATGACAGCGCCTCCATAGGAGTGTCCCACAAGAACAACCGGACCTACGGCATCGGCAATCGCACGATCGGTGAAAGCAACGTCATTTTCCAAAGTGTCGAGGGGGTTTTGAACGGCCACGACCTTCAGGCCAGCCTTTTGGAGAAGCGGAATGACCTTGTTCCAAGATGACCCGTCGGCGAAGGCGCCGTGGACGAGTACCACGGTTTTGGCGGTGAAGTCCGTGGCCTTGGCCGGCAGGGCAATTGTGATTGCGATCACAGCAACCGCAGCGGCCGACTTAACTGAGTCGAGGAATTTCATTTCGTACATCCTTTTTGACAATTGTGTGGACGGGTCTCTTGCTTGCCCGATGATCAGGCAGGGTATTTCGTTCCGTCGCGGCTAATCGGACGTGCGCTTTTGGCGTCCCGACCCAACCTGAGTTGGGATCGGGCGCTGCTACCGGTCTGGAGCTGAAAGATTGAAGGGGCCGATAGCAGCCTGATGGGGTTGGGTCAGTGAGGGGGCAAGGTAGATTTCGTCGCCTCCGTCAGTTTGAACCAAGAGCACGCGTCCAGGTAAGGTCGGCATTGACGGTCACCGCTCGTCGGCGGCTGACGATACTGAATGGTCAAGCGGCCTTGGCTTGTGCCAGTCTCAGGGCGGCGACCAGAGCTTCGGCGGCCTCGCCAGAAGATGCCGGATTCTGACCGCTGATCAGCTGGCCATCCACGACAGTGTGGACGCCCCAGTCCTTTACTCTAGAGAACACCGCCCCCCGGCTGATAAGCTCGTCTTCCACCAGGAAGGGCACGACCTTGGTCAAGCCAACACCTTCCTCTTCAGTGTTGGTGAAGCCGGTGAGGTACCGTCCCTCAACGAATGGCGAGCCGTCGGCATTCTTGACATGGCGCAGGACACCCGGAGCATGGCAGACCAGCGCGATCGTCTTGCCGGCTGCGATGAAGGATTCGATTAGGCGAATGGAATTCGCGTCTTCAGCCAGATCCCACATTGGACCATGGCCGCCGGGATAAAAGACCGTGTCGAAGTCCTTCTGGTCGACGCTGTCGAGGCGTACGGTGTGGGCGAGCTGGGCATTCGCCTCTGCGTCGGTTTTGAAACGAGCTGTCAGCTCGGTCTGGAACATTGGCTCATCACTCTTCGGGTCCAGCGGCGGCTGGCCGCCCTTGGGCGAAGCAAGGGTGATTTCAGCGCCGGCATCCTTGAAGACGTAGTAAGGCGCTGCGAGCTCCTCGAGCCAGAAGCCGGTCTTCCGACCGGTATTGCCGAGAGTGTCGTGCGAGGTGAGTACCATGAGAACTTTCATCGCCGTATCCTTTGACGTCGCGGCCAGTCTGGCCTGAAGTTCGATCAGCCCCGCTGGCTTTTCGATAAGGTGATCATCGCATCCGAATAGATATTTGAGAAATTTACTTATCGTATTTTAGATATTCACATACCATTATATCTGGATGAAATACGATCTGAACCTTCTGCCCGTCTTCTTGGCCCTTATGGAAGAACGAAGTGTCACGCGCGCTGCCAGCCGTCTTGGCATTACGCAGCCTGCACTCTCGAATTCGCTCAACCGTCTTCGCGACATGCTCAAAGATCCACTGTTCATTCGGGAAAGATACGGTATCAGGCCGACACAGCTTGCAGAGGAAATCGCGCCGACGATCGAGGCGGCATTGGCCCAGCTGGACGATCTGGTCGCTCATCAGCAGGATTTCGATCCGTCAAGCGCGGAGCGCCTGTTCATGATCGCGCCGAACAGCTATGTCGAGCTGGTCCTGATGCCCGCGCTGGTTGCCAGGCTTCGCGAGCAGGCACCGGGGATCAAGCTTCGCATGACACCCTTTGGCAATGATCTTGCTGAGACCGGCGTGATTTCGGGAACGACTGCCATGGTGCTGGGAAGGGTCATCGATCCGCCAGACAACCTTATGGTCCAACATCTGATGGACGACGGGCTTGCGTGCATCGTGCGCAGGGACCATCCCGATGTCGGTCACGTCCTGACTCGGGAATTGTACGAAGGCCTGAAACACGTCAACGTGCTGCCTCCCGGCCGAATTCGTGCGGGCGTTTTCCAGGCGTTGGGGCACCAAAATCTCAAGCGCGACGTTGCCGTGTCCGTAACGCACTTTCTGGCAGTTCCGGAAATGATTGCCGTCACCGACTATTGTGCCACGCTCCCGCGCTTGATCTGCCGCAGCCTCGAACGTGATTCTCGTCTGAAGGTCATTCCGGCACCTGTTGATCTCGGTACATTCCCCGTCGAGATGGCCTGGCATGTCCGATACCGTCATGATCCCGCACATCGCTGGCTCAGGGGCGTGGTGAGCGAACTCGCTAAGGACCTCGTGACCATATGAAATTGCGCAGAGTTCGCCGCTCCGCTGAGGAGTCCTTTGCCGAATAGTGCGCAAGGCGGCGGACCGGGCGAAATCCGCAGTGACCAAGCACGGCGCTAGAAATCCATCGCCAGAACAGGTCCCCTCGAAAGAGCCAGCCGACGATCCGTGGCGAGTTCTGCGTGTAGATCACTCGCGCTGACCGGCCGGTCAGGAGCGGCGTCACATAGGGAAAGCGCGCGCGATAACGCATGGCAAACTCTGGCAGGAAAACGCGATCAACATAGCCCTTCAGCAATGCCGGCACCGCCCACCACCAATTGGGCGACGCCACGACGAGGTGCTGACACCACCGAATGAACTGCTGCTGTTCAGCGATGTCGGGCTCTAGCGGCTTGGCGCTGTGAAAGCCGCCGGGCAGAACCAGATCAAAGCGCAGCTCTCTCAGTGCGATGCTGCGGTGGCCTGCCGCCCGTGCGCCGTCCACATACGCCGCCGTCACGGCATCACAGAAGCTGCCTTCGTCAGGGTGGGCGTTCAGTACGAGGATGCGCATGAAATCATCCCGAAATTCGCCGCCTCCATGTTAGGCGCCCGTTCGGTAATTGCTGAATGAGCTGAATGATCAGTCCCGCCATACTGAGCAAGCATATCGCATTTTGCACACGGTCTTATGACTCAGGTCAAATACGCCTCACGGCTTTGATGCTTTGATACTGCCATCGCTGGTTCAGGAGCCAATCGATGGCTTGCGAAATCACTACGCTACGTGGAGTGGCCGATGGCGGATTTGTTTCAGTCTTCAGACATCAGATTCACAATCGGATGAGGTCGCCATGACAAGCCAAAGTCGCAAGGTCATTGTCATTGGCGGCGGCGTCGCCGGGCTATGCGCGGCCGTCTACGCACGAAAATGCGGCTACGAGGTCGAGCTTCTCGAACAGCACGACGGTCCAGGCGGACTAGCGACCAGTTGGAGACGGGGCGACTACACCTTCGAGACCTGCCTGCACTGGCTGCTCGGCTCCAATCCTGCCGGCACCTTGCACGCGCAATGGCAGGAAGTGTGCGACATCGCCAGCTTACGCTTTGTTTATGCCGAGGAATACCTGCGTTTGGAAGACGAACACGGCGGCAGCTTGAGCATCTATACCGATGTCGATCGGCTGGAAGCGGAGCTGCTGAACGCCGCGCCCGGCGATGAAACGGAAATCCGCCACCTGGTCGGGGCCATTCGCCAGCTCGGCGACCTGCCCATGCCGGGCCTGGACGAAGGCTGGTCGCACAAGTTGCTGGGCCTGGTGCGCACCCTGCCCGACCTGCCCTTGCTGTGGCGTCTGTCGCACATCAGTGTCGAAGAGTACGGCCAGCGTTTCAACCACCCCCTGCTGCGGCGCTTTTTCGGGGCGGGAGCTATGGGCCGCCTGTCTGTTCTGGCGCTGATCCTGTCCCTGGGCTGGATGAGCACGGGCAATGCGGGCTACGCCATCGGCGGGGCGCAGGCGCTGATCCGGCTGATTGCCGAAAGGCTCACGGCCCTGGGAGGGCAGGTGCGTTACGGCGCGAAAGTCGAGAAGATTCTGGTCGAAGACGATGCGGCGGTGGGCGTGCAACTGGCCGGGGGCGAGATTGTCAAGGCCGACTGGGTTCTTTCCGCCGCCGACGGCCATGCCACCATCTATGAAATGCTTGGCGGCAAGTACAAGGACAAGGCCGTCGACGCCGCCTATGGCAGCTTTGAGACTTTTCCATCCTACCTTCAGGTGTCTTTGGGTGTGGCCCGCGATCTGTCGGATCAGCCCGGCTATGTGACCCGCGTGCTGGATGAACCGCTTCAGATCGACCCAGAGACGGCGCTTCCCGACGTGTCTTTCCGCTTCTTTCACTTCGATCCGACCTTCGCCCCGAAGGGCAAGACCGCCGTCACCTGCTTCCTACCGACACATAATTTCAGCTATTGGGCGGATTTGCGCGACCGTGATCAGAACACCTATCAGGCGGAAAAGCACCGTGTGGCCGACGAAGTCATAGGCATTCTGGAACGCCGGATGCCAGGCATCAGAGCCGACATCGAAGTCACCGACATCTCCTCGCCCGCCTCGGTCATCCGCTTTACCGGCAACTGGAAGGGCAGCATGGAAGGCTGGCTGATGACGCCCGATACCGGCCTCAAGTCCTTGCCGCTGACCTTGCCGGGGCTGCGCAATTTCTTGCGGGCCGGGCAATGGGTGCATCCCGGCGGCGGCCTGCCGACCGGTCTGATGACCGCCCGCGCCGCCATTCAAGCCGTGTGCCATCAGGATCACGTATCGTTTTCGGTATGAAAGTCCTGGTGGGAGGAAGTCAGGTGACGAACCGAACCCAACCCGTTTCTTTAGGTCTTGATCAATGAACAGGCGGCAAGTGCTGATCGGTGCGGGTGCATTGATGGCAGGCACCGTCGGCGCGGCGGCATTCAGTTTCTCGCGCACCGGCTCGATGGCCGACTACGCCGCTGCGGCCTCCGCGATGCGGGCGACGCTCTCCGAACGTCCGGAACTCAAAGACCTCGTTCGCTACGCCACATTGGCTGCGAACGGCCACAATACCCAGCCCTGGCGCTTTCACTTTGCCGATGGCCGCATTGCGATCCTTCCGGATTTCGCGCGGCGCACGCCCATGGTGGATCCCGATGACCACCATCTTTTCGTCAGCCTCGGCTGCGCCGCCGAGAACCTCGCGCTCGCCGCCGCTGCGCGCGGCCGCGGCGGCGAATTGCGGTTCGATCCGGCCGGTAACGGCTTCGTGGCCTTCGAGCTTGGCGCCGGGCCGGCGGAACGTTCCACCCTCTTCGAGGCGATCCCTACGCGCCAGTCGACGCGCGCCGATTATGACGGACGGCCGGTCGCCGTCGACGATCTGGAGGTCCTGGCCGCGGCGGCACGCATTCCCGGAGTCGATCTGATTCTGACGACCGATCGGCAGCAGATTGAGCGCGTGCTCGAGTTCGTCATCGCGGACAACAGCGCGCAGATGGACGATCCCGCCTTCGTGCGCGAGCTGAAGGATTGGCTTCGCTTCAATCCCCGCCGGGCGCTCGAAGCCGGCGACGGCCTCTTCAGCGCGGCGAGCGGCAATCCGACCGCGCCTACTTGGCTCGGCGGTCTGATGTTCGATCTGCTCTTCCGTGCTGGCGCAGAGAATGACAAATACGCCCGGCAGCTGCGCTCCTCCGCTGGGGTTGCGATCTTCGTGTCGGAGCGCGACGACGAGGATCACTGGGTCCGCGCAGGACGCGCCTGCCAGCGCTTCGCCCTGCAGGCAACAACGCTCGGCCTCAAGCACGCCTTCATCAATCAGCCCGTCGAAGTCACCGCCCTGCGGACACAGCTCGCAAGCCTTCTGGGGATGCCCGGCGGTAGGCCTGACATCGTGATGCGGTTCGGCTACGGACCCACCTTGCCGTTCTCGCCGCGCCGGCCGGTGGAAGCGGTCCTGTCGTGACGTCACGCCAAACATGGGCACGGCCGGATAGGCGATATTCGCGAAGCGGGAGTGCCAAATTCCCGATGCGCCGCTAAATTCCGCAACACTGACGAGCGGAATGAACGCGCCCGCCAGCACAGCACCGCCGCAGACAAGTTCAACCAGCGTTGTCAACCATGCTAGCACTTGAGGCTCTGGGACTCCCAGTGTCTGAAGCACGACGCCAAAGCTTCCCGGCCCTCTGCTGAGTTTGGCATAGCCATGAGCAAGGAAGCCAAAACCCACGATCAACCTTATCGGCAACGGCGCCCATATCCGCTGGCAGAACTTGAAGGGTAGAGTGACGCTTTTGAGAGAAGTCGACTGAAAGACACGCTGGCGAACTTTCTTTTGGATCCGGTGCGCGAGAGCTCAAACATCGTCCGAAGAGGCGAGAGAACTTGCATGAATCCGTATTCGCCGCGCGGCGAGTGCCCGTTACGGTCTCACAGCAACGTGACCGCTGCCGGAATTCTTGGCCACGGCAAGACCGAAGACCGCCACGTCAACCCTTGAGGTGCACCTAGCTCGGGCGGGAACGGCGGCCTGCGACGCTGTGTCCAGTGGGTTGGACTTCATTCGGCTTTCAAAGCATGGGTGAGGATGCACGTCAGGTCAGCCTCCCCGGGGCTGAAATGTTCAGGTTTTGGAGGCCGAAGAGATTCGATCGGCTACATAGTCGAGTGAGAAAACCCCGGCACCACGCGTAAGCACCAGCAACAGCAGCGAGGCCCACAGCAGGTGTTCCGCCCAGTTCTCCGGAAAAACAAAGATCTGGATTACCGAAACGACACCGAGCAGCATCAGCGCGCCGAGACGCGAGAACAGCCCCAGGAAAAGCAGCACCGCCCCGGTGATCTCTGCCGTTGTCGCCAGCGGCGCCGCGATCGACGGATCGATGATTGGTAGATTGTATTCGCTGGCGAACAGCTGAAGCGTCACCGGCCAAGACGCCAGCTTCGATTGTGCGGACTGCCAGAAGACATGCGCAATCGCTACTCGAGCTGCGAGCTGGACCAGCGAAAATGGGATACGCTCCGGCAACTTGATCACTCGTCGGTAAAGACCAACAAGGCCGGCAGGGCGAGGAGGGGAATATTCCGGTATCGCAGTCATGATCGTTTCCTTCAGTTTGAGAGAGGGGGCACCGGGACGCGCACGTCGGTGACGAGCCTGTCGCGGAACAGACGCACAAGCGCTGAAACCAGGTCGAAGGCCGGGTCGAGCGCCAAGGCGCGGCCAGTGGCATGCTCAAGGCCGAAGCCGTGCTTCAGCGAATGCCAGAAGGCGAAGGTCGCGCGGTCGAGCAGAAAAAGCCGCACGTAGTTCCCAGATCGCCACAGCGCCACCCGCTCGGGGCGCCTTGTCCAGGGGATTTTTTCATCGACCGCAGTCTCCTTTTGATGCTCCATCCATACCGATAGGATCGACCAGTGGGAGACGATCAGTCGCAGTGAAGGCTGGAGCAAGATATCCGGCGACAGCCCAAGGTCGGTGCTGTCGTATTCTGCGAGACTGCGGGCCGGCAACGAAGCCGTATCGAGCGCTTCGGCAATGGCCCATTCGAGCCGAGCCGTCTCGGCAACGATCGGCACGTCGGACAGCGTGTCGATGGTCTTCAGGAAGCGAGGGAAGCCAGCGCCATAACGCGCCAGGCGTGACTCCGCCGGCGGATGCCGTCGAATGAACTCGCTCGCCATAAAGCGGAAGAAACGTTCGTCGACGAGGCGAGCCGTAACGGGGAAGACCGCCATCAGCACAGCAGTCAACGAACTGCGCGTATTGTTCTGGTAGATGCGCAGGCGAGCCATTGGGTCGGCCTTGCCGGCGGTCAGCATTCTCGCGTCGATCAGAGGCTCTATGGCCAGCACCGAGCGCGTAACGATGGTTTGCAGGTGTTCAAGCGGCAGCATCATATCCTCCCTCGATTGTCGGCAAGGCCATGTGCATGGCCGGTTTGGCTCTGGCAGCGGCAAATGCCGCAAGCACAGGCATGCTGGTCTGAGAGCTTTCGAAAGCCGGTAGCGTGGGCGCCGGCGGGGCCATAGTCGTGGCGATGTGCCGCGCGGCTTGCTTGCGGTTGAACATGACCGAAGCGGTGAGCATGTCGGCCCACATGGCTTCACCAAGCAGAACGTCGAGAACCGGCACATCGGTATCCCATTCGATCAGCGTAGGGCGCGGTCCAAGACTGGTGATGGCATGCTGGTAGAGGTGCCAGACAACTGCCGGCACGCGAGAGCCATGATCGTCGATCAGCACGGTGTCGCCGCCGACCTGATTGGTCGCGTGGCCGGCAAGGTGGATTTCACCGATGGCATCGGCGGGCAAAGCGTCGATGAAGGTCTTGGCATCGTATTGAAGATTGTGCGCCGAAACCTGGACATTGTTGACGTCCAGAAGCAGGCCGCAGCCCGTTTGCGCCACCAGCTCGGCCAGAAATTCAGCTTCATTCATGGAGGAGTCCGCAAACGCGACATAGGCGGACAGGTTCTCGATCAGCACACGCCGCTTCAGCGTATCCTGGATGGTCGCTACATTGCGCGCCACGATCGCCAGCGCCTCTTCGTCATAGCGAAGGGGCAGCAGGTCATTGAGATAGGCTCCGTCGGCAACGCTCCAGGCAAGATGCTCCGAAACAAGATCAGGCTGGAACCGCTCGCAGACCTTGCGCAGCCTTTCCAGATGATCCCGGTCCACGCCTTGTGCGCTGCCCAAAGACAGCCCGACGCCGTGCACCGACAGCGGATATATTTGGCGCAGCCGTTCAAGCGCCTCGACGGCGGCGCCGTCGCCCATATAGTTCTCGGCATGCACTTCGAGCCAGCCAGCGGAGGGTCTGCGGGTCAGCATCTCGCTGATGTGAGGAGAGCGCAGACCGATGCCAGCGGATGCCGGGATCGTGAGGGGCTGAAATGCACGGGACATCGGTCTGCTCCCTTCCAAAGGGGGTTGGCTTGAAGTCTGGGTCGGTCAGGCTTTCGGCTTGTCGCTGCCGCCGGTGATCTTGGCGCAGCTGCCGGCCGGCACGTAGAGCCAGGAGTCCGGCTGGTTGTCGGCGGTCGAGGTGCCGGCGCATGAATGCGTCGCTGTCTGGCAGTCGTTCTGGCCGGCCTTGACGACGCCATAGCACTTCTCGAACGAGAAGCTGGGCTTAGCGGCGGGGCCGCTATAGGCTGCAGTTGCAGCAAGCGAGGTGGCGGCCGCGAGGGCCGATCCGATGAGGGTCTTGGTGTTGATCACGGTCGTTTCTCCTGATTGCGTTTCGAGGGAAGACTGACCTGGCGGCCTGTCTGCAAACAGTGTCGTCGAACGTGCGATGAAGCTGAAATGCTGTCTCGGCATGGATTTGATACGCGGTCACTATGTTGAGGAGGATAACGAGCAAAAGCCCTCCGGCGGGGAACCGGAGGGCTTTGGCGCCTGCACTTCGTGAGCGGAGCGAAGCGGGCGCGGCTAGGCGGAGGGAGGCGCCTAGACGTATCGATTTTTGTTGTCGACGACCCAGCTTTCGCTCAAGGTTGGATGGTCGGCGAGAAGCCAGTCCTCGGCTCGCTGGCGACCGCGGTCACGCATGTCGGTCAATTCGCCCCAGTCGATCCAAGGCCTGGTAAACAAGGCAGCGCTTGTTCTGTGATGGCTGTCGAAGAGGACAGATCCAGAGTTCACGGCATTTGCGGCGAGGCGGTAAGCCGCACAAGGCGTCATGCACCCGGAGGGTTTGCCGCTGACAATGAGCCAATGCCCAGCCTCGATCGGCTGCACTGCTGGCAAGGCCGAAAAATCGCCTTCGCCCCAATACGTATCGCCATCGATTTCCACGGGCGGGAATAGAAATGGGACTGTCGCTCCCGCCAGGATAGCGTCGATCGACAACTGGTCGCCGGAGAAAATCGTCACGGTGTCGGTGCGGGCATTTGAAGTCAGGATGTTGAGCTTCAACTGGCAGCTGTTTTTGTGCAACTCGGCAATGTCGATCGACTGTTCCAGGATTGATTTCAATGGATTGGCTGTCGCGGCCACAGACATCGATGCGTGGCTGACGCGCCGCCAGAAATTGGTAAGCGCCGTCCTTGCCCCACGCCTGCCGCCCAAAGCCAGTCCGTAGGCAAGAACCGCCGCTTCCATGCTCCCGAAACCGCATGCGGTGATGCTGCGGAAGGAAAGACGAGGTTCATCCAGCAAGCGATCGAGCACGCCCCAGACAAATGCGCCGTGTGCATCGCTTGCCAGGGTAATGTCGATCAGCTGGCGGTCTTCCGTCGCGGGTCTCGCACCGGCAATGAAGGCTTGGTCGGTTGCGGCCTGGATTTGCATCTTTTGAGTCTCCTCCCGAAGAACGCCCGGCAAGGCGTTTGATGGAGACACTGCCGCATGATCCTCCATTGGCGAAATGCCAAGGTGGCATGAACTCCATAGGCAGATTGCATTGGCTGCAATCCCTTGCGCGGCGCAAGGTTTTGCCAGCCAGGCGACGATCTTGCTTGGCGCGACGGTCGCTGGCAAGCCTTCAGCACAAGGAAGAGCGTGTCATGAGAATACGAACTGTCTGTGTGGGGTGTTCGCCTTCAGTCTTTTGGCCAGACGCGCATCCGCCGATGCCTTCAGCGATCTGGCGTCGCTGCCATCATTCTATAGCGATGCCGGAATGAAAACGATGAAGCCTATGGCCGGTTTCAAGAAGGCCTGGCTGGCTGTGCCTCGGAAGGATCGGGGCACGATGATGAAGATGTGCAATGACGCAGCCACAAGCAAGCCGCACGCTGCGTTCTGCGCCAATGTATTGGCGCTTGGCGGCGCCAATTGAGCTGCTCCGCCATCCAATTTGAAGGTGGTAACTGCTGCGCAACACAATTTGTCCGTAGCGAGCGCTGTCACGGCGCCATGACAGACCGCTATCGACTTTATAGCCGCAGTGCATTGGCGCCAAAGCGCGCCTTGCGGCAGTCTCCGAAGCACGAACAGCCACGTCTGCAATTCGGGGACAAATCGGCATGGACATTCACCACATCCGCTACTTCCTGGCCGTGTGCGAGACGCGAAACTTCACGCGCGCAGGTGAAAAGTGCAACGTCACTCAGCCGGCGCTATCCCGCGCCATTCAGCAACTTGAGGAGGAGGTCGGAGGGCTACTGTTTCGCCGCGAACGAAGCTTGACCCACCTGACCGACCTAGGTGTGCTGCTTCGCCCGCGTTTCCAGCAGATCCTCGACGAACTGACTGGAGTGCGGCAGGAGGCATCAAGGTTCCTGTGCCTGGAAAACGCCAACCTTAAGGTCGGCGTCATGTGTACGATCGGCCCCCGTCGCTTCACCGGCCTGCTGACCGACTTTAACCGGCGTCAGCAGGGCATCCAGCTGCAACTGGTTGAGGGCGTCCCGGCATCACTCTCCCAACTTCTAGAGTCCGGCGAGATCGATGTCGCCATAATGGCGTCAAGCGACAGCTTTCCGGACCGCTTCGACGTCACACCGCTTTATCGCGAGCGCTTTGTCCTCGCCTTTCCAAACGGCCATCGGCTGGCCCGCAATGACAACGTGGCAATCTCCGAACTCGATGGTGAAAATTATCTCAGGCGGCTCAATTGCGAGTATCGCGATCATCTCGCGGGCCTGTGCAACGACCGTGGCGTAAAGCTCAGGATCTCCTATGCGAGCGAGCGCGAGGACTGGATTCAGAACATGGTTTCCGGGGGGCTGGGAATCTGCTTCATCCCGGAATTCAGTGCCGTCATCCCGGGCTTGCAGATCAGGCCGGTGATCGATCCTGAAGTTTGGCGGGAGGTTTCCCTGGTCGTGGTGGCGGGGCGACGCTTCTCGCCTGCGGCATCGGCTTTCGTAAACAGCGTCAAGGCGCATGGCTGGCCTGAGAGCGCAATCGTCCAGGCCATCCAAAAGACCGCTGCCTGAAGCAAATCAAAGAATTAAGGGGTCGCACGTGGCGGTTTGCCGCGTGTGCCCCACATGCATTTGCGATGGTCCACGATAGTTTTCAGGTATCGATTTCAGACCCAGTCAGCATTTCTCTTTTCGGATCGCTCCCGTCACTCTCCTCGTCATGCCCCGCCTCCCGCGTTTGGGCACCGACAAAGGAGAAATACAAGATGGCTACCAAAAAACTCATCCTTTCGTTTGCGGCAGGTCTGCTTTCGGCAACCGCTGCTTTTTCCTCTGCTCCAGCCTTCGCCGGCGACTGCCCTGCCGGACAGGCCGCCACGACCGACATCCAGGAACATCCCAGCAAGCCGGTCGGCGTGACCGACACCGTTCTTTCGGCGATCGATCTCAGCCCGAAGGGCGAAGCCTGGAAGGGCAACATGCTGCGTCTGCGCAAGCTCGTCGTTCAGCCGGGCGGCGTGGTGCCGTGGCATGAGCACACGGTTCGCCCCGCTAACATTATCGTCGTCGAGGGCTCGATCACTGAATACGCCAGCACCTGCAAGGTCGGAATCGAGCACCCTGCTGGCGATGTGACCGCCGAGTTCGGCCAGCTCGCCCATTGGTGGAAGAACAACGGAAAGGTGCCCGCGGTGCTCTATTCCGCCGACGTCCTTCCGCCCGCGATGCACGACGACCACATGATGTGATCCGAACGTTTCGGCGGACAGTTCCCACACTCAGCAACCGAATGCGCGTCCTCAGGTAATCGCCTGGGGACGTCCGGCCACGGAGCCTCGTCATGACAACCAGTGAACAGACAGAAATGACGCCGCTGCACAACGTGGCCGCAGATAGTTGGCGCTTTGGCCTTGTTGCGCTGATCGCATTTCTTACGCTTGTCGATCTGTTCGCCACCCAGGCAATAGTGCCCTCACTGGTGATAAAATTCGGCGTCAGCCGTGCAACTATGGGCTTCGCCGTCAACGCCAGCACGTTCGGCATGGCGGTGGCAGGTATCGCTGTTGCCCTCTTCGGGCGCGGCATCGATCGTCGCAACGGCATCTGGATCAGCCTGGCCATATTGGCGATCCCGACAACACTGCTTTCGCAGACCGACAGCATAGTCGTCTTTGCTCTCCTGCGCGTTGCGCAAGGCCTGTGCATGTCGACCGCGTTCACGCTGACGATGGCCTACCTGGCCGAACATTTCTCCGCACGGCAGACGACCAGTGCGCTCGCCGCCTATGTAACGGGCAATGTCGCCAGCAACTTCTTCGGACGACTGATGTCGGCCGCCGTCGCCGACACATTCGGCATCTCCACCAACTTTCTGACCTTCGCGGCTCTCAATTTGTCTGGCGCGGCGCTTGTCTGGTTCACGCTACAAAAGACTTCGGCAGCGATGCGCGTCGATACGGTCGGTCAATCTGCCCGCGCATCCTGGAAAGGCCCGCTGGAGAATGCCGAACTACGTGCTTGTTTCGCGATCGGCTTCCTGATCCTTTTCGTCTTCATAGGCACCTTCACCTATGTGAATTTCCAGCTTGTCGCCCCGCCGCTGTCGCTGTCACCGATGGCACTCGGACTGATCTATTTCGTCTTCCTGCCATCGATGCTGACCACGCCACTCGCCGGACGTGTCACGGCCGGTCTCGGCCCGAGGATTGGCATCGGTGCAACGCTTGCGATGGCAATCGTTGGGCTGCTGCTGTTGCTCACAACCAGCCTGCCGATCGTCCTTGCAGGGATGGCGCTGATCGCCATGGGAACCTTCCTGGCGCAAGCGATAGCTACGGGGCACGTCAGCCGGACCGCCTCGCGCGATCGCACCGCCGCGAGCGGCATCTACTTGGCCTCCTACTATGGGGGCGGGCTCGCTGGCAGCTTCGTCATCGGACAGATTTACGACCGGATCGGGTGGACCGCATGCGTGGCCGTGCTCGCCGCCTTCCTTGCCGGCGCCATCGCGGTGGCGCGCGTGCTGCAACCTCCAAAGACGTGACACCCAAGACCGAAAAATGACCATTCAACAAAGGAGACTGACATGACCAACTACCTCAAGACCATGATTGCTGGAGCCGCCCTACTGATAGTTGCCGCCATCCCAGCCGCCGCTTCTGATGGCGTTGTCACGGTGAAGAGCGACTATTCCGTCACTGAAACCATCGCCCGCATCAAGAAAGATGTCCTCAAGAAAGGCATCAAGTTCTTCGGCGTCATCGACCAGGCAAAGCTGGGCAACAATGCCGGCAACGAAGTCAGGCCGTCGCGACTGGTGATGTTCGGCAACCCGGCCCTCGGGACAACCTTCATCACATCCAATCCCGAAGCCGGTCTCGACTGGCCGGTGCGCGTGCTGGTCTATCAGACTGCGGATGGCGCGGTTTACGCCGCCTATAGCGACTTCGACTGGATCGCCAAGCGTCATGGCATCACGGATCGCGCCCCGCAGTTCAAGATGGCAACCGAGGTCATCCAGTCGGTGACCTCGACAATCAGGAAGAACTGAGCGTGGACATGTGCCGGAGATCCATCACTCTGGCATGGGAAAGAACGTGTTTGCGCGCAGAGGCTATTCAGCGGCGGACAACGCCTTTGCACGCTCGCCGAACCACTTCTTCTGCGTGGCCTCGCGCACGAGTGCGCCAACCGCCGGCGAATGCCTGCGGCCGCGCACCGTGACGAGATTGACCTCGCGCCAGAATTCCGGATCGGTGATCGGCAACGGCACCACTCCGGGGTGCTTGGCGGTATGCTCAGGCATGAATCCGAAACCAAGCCCGGCGGCGATCATTGCGAGTGTCCAATCGTCACGATCGCTCCAGTAAACGGGACTGACGGTGACGCCCTGCGAGGCAAGAATGGCATCGGCATAACCGGCAAATTCACAATTGTTGCGGTGGATGTAGGTCTCATTGCTCATATCCGTCACCCGCACGCTGCGCTGGTTGGCCAGGCGATGGTTCAGATGAACGGCCATCACCATCTGCTCCTGAAACAGCGGCAAGGAATGAACCTCCTCATCGGGCACGTTTGACGGCAACGCGTAAATTGCTGCCTCGAGATCTCCCCCGAGCAGTCGTTTGCGCAAGCTCGGTGCATCGGCATCGCAAAGATGAGGCTCCACGCCCGGATGGTGCGTGCGCACGGACGAAATGAGCTCGATGATTTCATCCGGAGCAATCGTGCTCATGATGCCGACCCGGAGAGGCGTCTTCTTGAGGTGCACATATTGCTCGGCGATCTGCTTGGCCTGCCGGGAGTTTTCGAAAACGCCTTCGAGATAGGTCTCGACCATGCGACCGAGTTCCGTCAGATGAGTGAAGCGTCGCTCACGGTGAAAAAGCGCGCCGCCGAACTCGTCTTCGAGCAGCTTGATTGCGCGCGACAGTGCCGGCTGCGTAACGTTGCACAGCTCGGCCGCCATGGTGAAATTCAGTTCCTTGGCGACGGCCAAGAAATACCTGACCTGGCTGATCTCCACTGCACGCTCCCCCAGCGGCTGGCACACGGCACGACCCGCGTTGTTGCCCGGTGATCTTACTAGTTGCCCCAACGTCAAACAACCCGATCAGGCGATTCATGTCCCAGACGACAGATCGACGATGTGACCGTGGGCTATCGAAACCATGTCTCAACGGCATTTCCGCCGCCTCCAGCTGCCCGCCATACTTGGCCCAGAAGTCGAGACTGGGCTCCAAGGCCCGTCGCTCGCAGCCGTTTACAGGCCATTTCGGCCCCGGCTTCAACCGAAGGAAACAACGATGCTCAGAGGAAAGACGGCACTGATCACAGGTTCGACCAGCGGCATCGGCCAAGGCATTGCCGAAGCCTTCGCCGCGAAGGGCTGCAACATCGTTCTGAACGGCTTCGGCGATCTCGGTGAGATCGAGTTGCTGAGAGCAAAGCTTGCCGCGGACCATGGTGTGACTGTTCGCTACGACGGCGCGGACATGAGCAAGGGCAGCGCGATCACCGCGATGATGGACAAGGCAATCGCCGAGTTCGGCGCAATAGACATCCTCGTCAACAATGCCGGCATCCAGCATGTCGCGCCGATCGATGACTTTCCGATCGAAAAATTCGAGGCGGTCGTGGCGATCGATCTGATGTCGTCGTTTTACACGATCCGGCGCGCGCTGCAGGCCATGAAAGACCGTAAATGGGGTCGCATCATCAATGTTGCATCTGCCCACGCGCTCGTCGCTTCGCCGTATAAATCCGCTTATGTCGCTGCCAAGCACGGGGTCGCCGGTCTGACCAAGACGGTCGCGCTTGAAGTCGCTGAGCAAGGCATCACCGTCAATGCTGTCTGCCCAGGATACGTCCTCACTCCATTGGTCGAAAAGCAGATTCCCGACACAGCCAAGGCGCGCGGGATCACGGAAGAACAGGTGATCAAGGACGTGCTCCTGGCAGCCCAGCCAACCAAACAGTTCGTGACTGTCGCCCAGGTCGCGGCTCTCTGCCTGTTCCTGGCCTCGAACGATGCGGCTTCGATCACCGGCGCGATCATGCCGATCGAAGGCGGCTGGACTGCCCATTGAATCCGGCAACGAGGAGCTGAACAACCATGAACAAGATCACCAGAAATCCTTCGGCGTCAGAACCTCTGCAAGCGGCCGCGAGTGTGGCCGGTGGTTCGGTCCAGCGGCAGACTGTGCTGGTCCTGCAGGGCGGCGGCGCGCTGGGCGCGTATCAGGCCGGCGTCTACCAGGCGATGGTCGAAGGCGGTATCGAGCCGGACTGGGTGATTGGCACCTCGATCGGCGCGATCAACGCCGCGCTCATTGCCGGGAACGAACCACAAGACCGCCTGCCAAGACTGCGCGAATTCTGGGATGGCGTCGGTCGCAGCAGTCCGCTCGACGAGTTCTTCCGGATGATGGTTCCAAGCAACATTTTTGCCAATATGGGCACGGTGATACATGGCATACCGGGATTCTTCGAGCCCAACCCAAGCGCCATGTTCGGGGTCAATCGCGAAGTGGGTGTGGAGAATGCATCCTACTACACCACCGATCCGCTGAAGCGGACGCTAAACAACCTTATCGACTTCGACTGCCTCAACCGCCGTTACACGCGGCTGACAGTCGGCGCTGTCAACGTCAACACCAGCGAACTCAAATATTTCGATAGCAGCCTGATGCCGTTGTCGGTGGCCCATATCATGGCGTCGGGCGCCTTGCCGCCGGCTTTCCCGGCAGTCTGCATCGACGGCGAGCCCTACTGGGATGGCGGCATCTATTCGAACACGCCCATCGAGGTCGTGCTGGACGAGCGCCCGCGGCGCGACGCGCTGATCTTTGCCGTCAACATGTGGCAACCGCGCGCCACTGAACCGAAATCGATCTGGCAGGTCATGGGCCGGCAGAAGGATCTTCAATACGCCAGCCGCGGACGTAGCCACGTCGCCCGCCAGGAGCAACTGCATCGTTTGCGCCACGTCGTGCGCGAAATGGGAAAGTTGGTCCCTGAAGAGCTGCGCGAGGATCCAATGTTCAAGGAGCTTGCGGCCTACGGCTGTCCGTCGGTCATGCATCTTGTGCGGCTGCTGTCACCGCGCCTCGACGGAGAGGACCACACCAAGGATATCGACTTTACCCGCGCAGGCATTCGCACCCGCTGGGAGGCCGGATACGAGCACGGGCAACGCGTCCTCTTGGAGAAGCCGTGGGAATGCGAAGTCGACCTGCTCCAGGGCATCGTTATTCACGAATCGCAAGTGTGAGTTGTTCCAGCGGCGAGCCCGAGGAAAAGACGGAGACTACCGATGCAGATCATCACTCCTGGGATGCGGCTGGTTCCGGAAGCCGTGCTCGCCAACGACGCCGCGCTTTTCCGCACGATACCGGAGACGCCATCCCACGCCGACAGTTCACGGCATCGCGTAGTCATCGTCGGCGGAGGTGCCGGTGGACTCGAGTTGGCAACACGGCTCGGCAGGAAATTCGGCAAGCGGCGGCTTTCCATAACGCTCGTCGATCGCAATCGCACACATGTCTGGAAGCCACTTCTGCACGAGGTGGCGTCCGGTGCGTTGAATCCGTCGAGCGATGCGGTGGAATACATCGCACATGCCAGCAGGCACCACTATCGCTACCGGATCGGCGAAGTCGTCGGCATTGACCGCGCCAAGCGCCAGGTTTTTGTGGCGCCGAGCTTCGACGACGACGGCCGACGGATCATCCCGCCGCGGGTGTTGGGCTACGACACGCTGGTGCTGGCCGTGGGCAGCGTCAGCAACGATTTCGGGACGCCGGGGGCGGCGCGTCACGCCATCGCGCTCGACACGACCGGTCAGGCCTCCCGTTTCAACAAGCGCATGATTGACGCCTGCCTGCGTGCGAACGCCCAATACGAGAAGCTTTCACCAGGCCAACTCCATTGCGTCATCGTTGGCGCCGGGGCCACCGGCGTTGAACTGGCCGCCGAGTTGCATAAGTCGATGCGAGAAATCGCCTCGCACAATCTCGACAACATCGATTTCGAAAGGCTGATCCGCATCACCATCGTCGAGGCAGGACCGCGCATCCTGCCGGCTTTGCCGGAACACCTTGCGCGCTCTTCCGCGCGCCGGCTTGTTGATCTCGGCGTCCAGATCCGATGCGGCATAAAGGTCACCGAAGTGACAGAAGACGGTATCAGGCTTGGCGAGAAGCTGTTCGTGCCAGCTGAACTCGTCGTATGGTCCGCGGGGATAAAGGCGCCGGATTTTCTGAAGCAACTCGATGGCCTCGATACGGATCGCATCAACCGCCTGGTCGTGGATGAGACGCTGCGGGCCATGGGAGACGAAAACGTGTTTGCGATCGGCGACTGCGCGAGTTGTGTGTTGCCCGGCAGCGAAGATCCCTTGCCGCCGCGCGCCCAGACGGCCCATCAGCAAGCCGATCATATGGTCAAGGTGATTGCGGCACGCCTCGAAGGGCAGGCGGCGCCGGCGTTCCGTTACCGCGACTACGGTTCCCTCGTTTCACTGGCCGACTACGGCACTTTCGGCAGCCTGATCGGCGGACTGAAGGTCGAGGGTCTGCTTGCCCGGTTGATGTATCGCTCGCTCTACAAGATGCACCTCAACGCGGTGCACGGGACCTTCAAGACCATGCGGGATACGATCGTGGGAATCCTGTCGCACCGCACCAAACCGCGGGTCAAATTGCATTGAATCTCGGTGGGCCGGGACGGTGGAAAAATGTGATGTCGCGATCCTCGGTGGCGGTGGTGCAGGGATGGCTGTGACAGTAGCCACACGCGATGCCTGGCTGCCGCTTTCAGACTTCCGCTTCGGAAGTCAGGAAATCTGATGTAACGATTCGAGCCGCAATACCGAACAGAAGATGAATCCGCATAGCTTCGATGCACGCAGGGCATCGACTCCATGCAAGAAAAGCATGGCCGTGCTCGTGGGGCTTCAATGTTAGGCTGCATGGAAATTGCGAAAGTGCAGAAATGGCCGCCGATGACCAGCCAATGACATTTGAACAGTCCGTCCAGGCTGCCATCGAACTCGATGCACCTCTCAACCAGAGGCTGGCGGTGATCGCGAGCGCAGTGCGCCGACTGAACTCGGAGTTCGCTGACGCGGTTGACCGGCTGGTGGCGCGCCTCAGGGAACAGGGAGCTGGTGCAAGTGCTCCCGCCCCCGGCGATGTTATGCCCGCATTCCTGCTGCCTGATGACGAGGGCAGGCTCGTGAGCCTATCTGAAATCCTTAGCCACGGGCCGGCCGTCATTACCTTTCAGCGCGGACATTGGTGTCCCTATTGCCGCTTGAATGCGATCGGCATCGTCGAAGCCCAACTGGAGATTACGACGCTGCGCGGCCAGGTCGTGGTCATCATGCCGGAGCGGCGCAAATTCGCAAAGGCAATGAAGGCCTCGGTTGGTGCTCAGTTTCCTTTCCTGACGGACATGGACAATGGCTACGCTTTGTCCCTCAACCTGGCGATCTGGGTGGGAGCCGAGATGGAGCGGTTGATGGGCCTCGGCCTCGATCTGCCGAACTATCAGGGCAACAGCAGCTGGTTCCTGCCGATCCCTGCTACTTTCGTCGTTGGAACTGATGGCATCATCACAGATCGGTTCGTCGATCCCGACTATCGTCGGCGGATGGACATCGACGACTTGATCGCGGCGCTCAGGCGGGCTCGCTGACGCCAAATGTCGACCAGTCGGTTGATCGCAGGAGGTTGAGGAGCGTCACGGCCACCTGCGAGCGATGTCGGCCCGCGACTGCGTAGACGGCGACGATCCGAGAAACATCCAGATCACGCAGCTTGAGTCTGCGGACGTTGGGCGAGCGGGGTGCGGTCATCGAGACAAAGCCAACGCCTGCATTGGCTTCCAGCAGCGCCAGCAAATCCTGGTCGGTTTCAACCTCATGTGTGGTGCGAGGCGTAATTCCTTTGGCCGAGAGACCGCGCGACAGATCTTCGCTCGTTTCCCAGTCGATCCGACTGAGCACGGGTTCTGCGGCTAACTGGCTCAGCGCTACATCCGCTTCGTTTCGGCGGGCAAGAGGGTGATCGGAGTTCACGACGAGCTCGATCCCCTCCTGGAAAAGCGGCCACGTGTCGAGCCGATCCCAAGCCTGTCCCAGCGGACCGGCAACCGCCAGTTCGACATTGCCGCTCTTGAGGGCTTCGATGACAGCGGTCGGGGAACCGCGACTGATCTTGAGATGCACCCCAGGGTAGGCTCGGAAAAGCTCGGTGAAGGGAGAGACCAGCAGCGCTATGTTGACGCTGTTGGAAATGGTTACGTTGAGTGGGGCGACGTCACTGCTTTGCACGGCCTTTGCGAGAGATTTTGCGGAGGTGGCAGCATCGTAACATTGTTGCAGCAGGGGCAGCATGCGCCGGCCGAGCTCGGTCAGATGGGAATGCTGGCGCTCGCGACGAAGCAACTCACCGCCCAACTCGTCTTCGAGGGTCTTGATTGCGCGAGTCAGAGCCGGCTGCGTGACATTGCACTCTTCCGCTGCTCTGGTAAAATTTAGCGTGTTGGACAGGGCCAGAAAATAGCGGACCTGCTGCATCTCCATGAATTTTCGCCCCCTCAGCGAAATGGTCTATCAGCGTTGGTGCATATTCGAAGATTAGCGCAATAAATCGCTTTCAGCAAAGTGCCTGCACCATGGCCCCCGGCGGCAAGAGTCATATCGAACCGAGCGATTTGCCCAGCAATCGGCGAAGTCCCTGACCCGCTTGCTTGGCTGGCGCTGCCGTGACGCCCGGCCGATGACCGGTTTGTGCTTAACCGGCGAATTGTAATCGCTTTGCGCAGATCAATCATCAACGCAGAATAGGGAGCAGTTGGTGAAAGCCCAACTTCAAAGACCGAGTCGACCGTTCGATCGGCAAGACACATTGTCGAAGCGGATTGAGACAAAGTGCCTACCGATGCTAGCAATCATTTTTTTGCGCTGAGTTTTTCGCTTCAGCGACACGCTTCGCCTCTGTAAACGCCCCTGAGGTTGAGGCCGGAACCGCCATCTCAGCGGTATGATTCCTGCGATCTCCATCCCGCTCCATCGTTTTCCACGTGGCCGATAATAGACGGATATTAGATGAATTTTTCGGGGGCACACCTAAGTGCTTGATTTTGCTGGTACGCCCAAGTGCATCGAACCCCTGTTACCGCCGTGAAAGCGTGGCCGCCCGAAAGAATTGGATTCATCGCTGATCGTCTGCGTGAGTTTGCGGCAGTTTGGTGCCATCATGGTGCCACGGATAGCCGCGCAGCCGTGGAACTAGGGTCACAAAGCACTAGTCGGCTGCTTTTGTTGAAGTTTCTGGTGCCGCTTAGGTGACTCGAACACCTGACCCCATCATTACGAATGATGTGCTCTACCAACTGAGCTAAAGCGGCCCGGGAAGCGCAGGGCTTCCAAGATCGGCTGGGTGATAGACTCAACCGGCCGCTAATTCAAGATGGGCAACCGCGATTTCAAGGCGGCATCCGGCAAATCGTCCCGGCATTTTCCGTTTGCGCTGGAAGGAGCCACGTCTCGTTTCGTTTTTCGATCGCATGGGAATATCTCGGCGGTCTGCGCGTAAATTGTCCGGGAGGTGGCGAAACAGGCTGATTTTATTGTTAAAAACCCTGGAAATTGGCTTTCAACGCCCCGCCGAGGCAGAATGCGGACGCTCGCCCGTTGATTGATTGGTCGCCTGCGGCTAACGATCATGGCAATGTGAGCGAACGGACAGGGGAAATTCGCTTGGACGCGATCGAAAAAGCGATCCGCAACGCCTTCGAGAAAGGCAATGCCGAGGACCGGGCGTTTCGCGAGAGGGTCTATCGATCGGCCTTCGCGGCGCTCGACCGCGTCCTTCAGGCCAATCCCGGCGTGACGGTGGAAGCCGCCATCAAGCGCCGCAAGGCGGTGCAGGAAAAGATCACCGAGATCGAATCGGAATTCCTGCCGGCGGTCCCCGACGTCGCTGCGCAGACGCAAGGCGCTGCGCAGACGCAAGGCGCCGCTCAGGCCCAAGGTACTGCGGAGACGCAAGGCGCCGGCGCCGCGCCTGCGGTCGATGCCCCGACAGGCATCGCGGCCGGCCCGTCGCCGGCGATCGTCGTTGATGGGCCGGTTCAGCCCGATGCATCCGACGCGCCGCGCTCGCGCGTGCTGCCGGTCGTCCCCGACATCATGCCCGACGCCACGCTTCCCGGCGCCCCGGCGATCGACATGGCCGATTCCGCGACGGCCGAGACCGCGACGGAAGTGGCGCCTGACCGCGACGAAAGGCGGATAAGAGGCCGCCGCCTGCCGCTGACGGCGATCTTCTTTGGCGTCACTTTGCTCGCCGCCGCAGGCATAGGCCTCTATTTCGCCGTCCAGACCGGCGTCTTCAAGACGCCGGCACAGCTCGACACGGCCCCGCCCGAGGCGCCGCCGACGGTCGACGATGACGATTTCACGCCGCCCGCCGATACAAACGCGCCGCAGCAGCCTGGCGCGGCCGAACAGGCGCGTGACTGGATCAACGTGTTTACACCCACCGATCCGACTCATGTGGCGACGCCCTCCGACGCCAAGGCCGATGTCGTGCAGGACGATACCGGCTCCTTCCTGCGCATCCGCTCCGGCGCGTCCGGCTCGGCTATCAGCTTCGATGTCGGGCAAGGCGTGCTGGAGAAGCTTGCCGGCAAACATGCCGTGTTCGACATCATCGCCCGCGCCGAGGACGGCAAGGACACGCAGATCTCCGTCGACTGCAATTTCGGCGATCTCGGCGACTGCGGTCGCAAGCGCTATGCCGTCGGACAGCAGCGCAACGAATATCTGTTCGACGTAAAGTTCCCCGACAAGCCCCCGGGCGCGGCCGGCAGCATCGCCATCAACTCCGATTTCGACAAGCAGGGCAAGGCGGTCGATATCTACGAGATCCGCGTCTCGATCGAGCCGTAAACTACGCCTATCAATCCAACAGTGCCTGCAGCGTCTCGATGCGGTCTGCTTCGGCCGTCGGCTTGTCCCAGCGCAGCCGCGAAATACGGGGAAAGCGCATCGCGACGCCGGATTTGTGTCGGGTCGATCGGTTGAGACCTTCGAACGCCACCTCCAGCACCAGCCCCTGCTTGCGGTCGGCGCGCACCGAGCGTACCGGGCCGAAACGCTCGACCGTGTTGTCGCGGACATATTTGTCGATCTGCTTCAGCTCCTCGTCCGTGAAACCGAAATAGGCCTTGCCGACCGGCACCAGTTCTTCCGCGCCTTCCGGCCCCGACCAGACGCCGAACGTATAGTCGGAATAGAAGCTGGAGCGCTTGCCATGGCCGCGCTGCGCATACATCAGCACCGCATCGACCGTGTGCGGATCGCGCTTCCACTTGAACCACGGGCCTTTCGGCCGTCCCGCGAGATAGGGCGAATCCCAGCGCTTCAGCATGACGCCTTCGATGATCGGGTGCGGCGGCGCCCGGCGCAGTTCTTCCAGCGACCGCCAATCTGAAAATTCGACGAAGGGCGAAAGATCGAAGCGCCGCGGGTCGAGCGTTTGGATGAAGGTTTCTAGCCGCTTCCGCCGATCGGCGAAAGGCAGCGCGCGCAGATCCTCGCCCTCGATCTGCAGCGCATCGTAGCAGCGCATGAAGGCAGGATACTGTTGCTGTATCTTCGACGTCACGCTCTTGCGGTTCAGCCGCTGCTGCAGGTCCGAAAACGTGCCCGTCGCGGCGGGCTCGCCGACCAGCAATTCGCCGTCGAGCGCGGCGGAAAAATTCATTGCTTCGGCTAGATCCGGAAAGGCGCCGGACACATCGTCGCCGGTGCGCGAATAGAGACGGCGCACGCCGCCCTCGCACACCGCCTGGACGCGGATGCCGTCCCATTTCCATTCGGCGGCATAGTCGGCCGGATCGAGCTTTTCGAGATCGCCGTCGCCGACCGGGTTCGACAGCATCACCGGACTGAACAGCGCCAGCGCCGTGCGCTGCGGTTTTCCGGCCTTGCCTTCCAGCCAGGCGAACAGCGCAGTGTAAGGCGGCGTCAGCCCGTGCCACAACTCTTCGATCTCGGCGACATCGACCTTGCCGAAATCGCCCAGCGCCTGTTTGGCCAGCCGTGCCGAAACGCCGATGCGCAAGCCGCCGGTGACCAGCTTGATGATGGCAAAGCGCGCCGAAATGCCGGCGCTGTCGAGCAGCCCGGCCAGCACCTTGGGCCCATCGGAGCGGCTTGCCGCCTGCAGTTTCGCCACGACATCGCCAAGCGTCGGCTGTCGGTTCGGGATATGCCCCGGCGTTTGCGGCCAGACCAGTGAGACCGTTTCGGCGAGGTCGCCGACATAGTCGTAGGAATAGCCGAACAGCACCGGGTCCATGCGCTCGGTGACCAGCGTGCGCAGCATGGCCGGCTTGACCGCCGCAATGTTTAGGTCGCCGGTAATCGCCGCCAGCGCCAGGCCGCGGTCGGGATCCTCGACGCTGCGGAAATAGTCGACCAGCAGCGTCAGCTTGCCGTTGCGCGACGGCGTCAGCACCAGGCGGTCGAGAAGTTCGGCGAAGCGGTTCAACTCAATCGCCCTCGTCCTCATACCCGACCAGATGCAGCGGCCGCGCGGCGATGCCTTCCAGCTCACACCAGCGCACCAGCGCTTCCTCGCGGCCATGCGTCACCCAGATTTCGCCGGCGCCCGTTTCCTTGATGGTGGCGATCAGCTCGTCCCAGTCGGCATGGTCGGAGATGATGAGCGGCAGTTCGACGCCGCCTTGCTTGGCGCGCTGGCGGATGCGCATCCAGCCCGACGCAAAGCACGAGATCGGGTCGGGAAAGCGCCGCGCCCAGCGGTCGGCAAAGGCCGATGGCGGGCCGACGACGATGGCGCCGGTGAAATCCTGCTTGCCGCCGCTGTCCACCGTTGCCGGCTCCAGCGTGCCCAAGTCGATGCCTTGGCTCTGATAATACTCGCTGAGCTTGGCCAGCGCGCCGTGGATATAGATCGGCCTGTCATAGCCGGCATCGCGCAGCAGCCGCATCACCCGCTGCGCCTTGCCCAGCGCATAGGCGCCAACCAGATGCGAGCGCTCGGGAAACTGCGCCGCCGATTTGAGGAGACGAGCGATCTCTTCCGTGTCGGGTGGATGGCGAAACACCGGCAGGCCGAAAGTCGCCTCGGTGATGAACACGTCGCATTTCACCGGCTCGAAGGGAGCGCAGGTCGCATCCTTCTGGCGCTTGTAATCGCCGGAGGCGACGATGCGCGTGCCCTTGTGCTCGACCGCGATCTGCGCCGAGCCCAGCACATGGCCGGCCGGATGAAAGGTAACGGTGACATCGTTCAGCGCCATTGCCTCGCCGAGGGCTGCGGCCTGCGTCGTCCCGGCAAAGTCCTCGCCATAACGCAGTCCCATAATGTCGAGCGTCTGTTGCGTCGCCAGCACCGAGCGGTGGCCGGAGCGGGCATGGTCGGAATGGCCATGTGTGATCAGGGCCCGGTTGACCGGCCGCACCGGGTCAATGAAGAAATCGCCGGGTGGGCAATAGAGGCCCTCCGGCCGGGGATGAAGCAGGTCACTGGCACGCATCCCGTCAAGATAGTGGCTAATTCCGGTGCGGGAAGCCTGTTGCAAGAGACTGCTGACTCGTCCTACAGCCAGCCACCGGCCGCATCAGCCGGCGGACCCACGCCATGCAAACGCTGAAAACCTCGTCCGGCGACCTGACCGCCGACCGCCGTGCCGACTATGCCGAGATGCTTTTCGGCTCGGGCGACCCTTCGGCAGCAGCGGAATTGCTGCTCGGCGCGCTGGAACTGGCGCCGCAATGGGCGGCGGGCTGGTTCCGCCTCGGCGAGATGCAGGAGACAAGCGAGCAGTTCGACCTGGCGGCGCAGGCCTGGGCGATGGCACTGAAACTCGACCCGGCGGATCGCCTCGGGGCTGCGCTGAAGCTGCAACTGATCGGCAAGGCGCCTGCTGCCGCGGCGCCGCCCAGCGCCTTCGTCGAAACGCTGTTCGACCATTATGCCGAAAGCTTCGAGGGTGAGCTGGTCAACAAGCTCGGCTACCGGCTGCCGGAGTTTCTCGATCGCGCCATTCGAGCGGCAAGGCCCGGTCATTTTCCGCTTGCTCTCGACCTCGGCTGCGGCACCGGCCTGATGGGCGAAAGACTGCGGCCGGTTGCCGATCGGCTGGTGGGCTACGATATCTCTGCTGCCATGCTGAAAAAAGCGCGCGCCAAAGGTGTCTACGACCTGCTCGCCAAGGCCGATCTGCAACACTTTGCCTATGCCGGCCCGAAAGCCGATCTGGTGGTGGCGGCCGACGTGTTCATCTATGTCGGCGCGCTGGAAGGCGTAATGAGGACCGTTGCCGGCATTCTGGCCGCCAATGGCCTGTTTGCCTTTTCCGTCGAGACGCCAGGCGAAGGCGAGGCGGCCGGCGAAGCCGGTTTTGCGCTTCGGCCATCGCGTCGCTACGCCCATTCTCAAGCCTATGTCGAGCGGGTGCTTACCGCCAGCGGCCTGTCGGTGCTGTCCGTGCAGCCCACGGTCATCCGCTGGGATCGCCGCCAGCCGGTCGATGGGCTGGCCGTGCTGGCGACGCTATCGTCCGGCTGATGTCTCGTCCTGTTCGAAAATGTGACTAGGATTTTTGCGGCTGGCGCGGCATCAGATAGGCTATCTGCCGAGAAGAAGCTCCGCTCGGTTTGGCATTGAGGAGAAACGGATGCGCTGGAACATGATGGTCTTGGCGTCTTGCCTGGCGATGACCGGCTGCATGGGCAGTTCGATGTCCGAACGGCAAGACCAGGACGTGCAATCGTCACTGCAGTACGACAGCGTGCCTTGCGATCAATTGCTGGCGCAGCGCAACGGGCTGGCGCAGCAATATCATCTATCGACGGATGCAAAACCGAGCTTTTCCAATCCGGCGATGGGCTTTGGCCCGTTCACGCCGGATATGCGCTCCAAAGGCAAACGTGACACCGACCTGGCAAGCGGCAAGATCGACGCCATGAACCGCTCGCTGGAACGCCGCGACTGCGGCAAGCCCAACAAGCAGAAGAAGTTCGCCCTGCCGAGCTGAACCTGGGCTTTCTCAGTAACCGGCCTTGCGGTCCACCAGATTGTCGAGCTTTTCGCCGCGCTCGAAGGCATCCATCTGGCGAAGCATGATCGGCGCCAGATGGACGGGGTCCGAGGTTGCCGCCGCATGCGGCGTCACGAACACTTTCGGATGGCTCCACAGCGGGCTGGTTTTCGGCAGCGGCTCGACCTCGAACACGTCGAGGCTCGCCTCCTTCAACGTGCCATCATCCAAGGCGCGCAAAATGTCGGCATCCTTCTGCAACCGGCCGCGCCCGGCATTGATCAGCACCGAGCCGCCGAGGCCATTGCGCTTGCGAAGTTCCTTCAGCACCCCGTGATTGATGATGCCTTGCGTGTCCGGTGTCAGCGGCAACAGCACCACCAATATGTCGGTGGCGTTGAGGAAGGGGATCAGCCCGGCCTCGCCGGCATAGGTCGAGACGCCTTTCATGGTTTTGTCGCTGCGCGACCAGCCATTGACGGCAAAGCCGAGCGACAACAGTACCGACGCGGCCGCACGGCCGAGATTGCCGAGGCCCATAATGCCGACCGATATGTCGCCGGCCGGCCGTTGCGGCGGTTCGTGCCAGATCTTCTTCGGCTGCTGCGCGCGGTAGAGCATGCCCTGGCGGTGATGGTCGAGCACACGCCAGACGACATATTCGGTCATGTATTGGGTAAGATTGTCGGCGACCACCTTGACGATCGGCACGTCGGGCAGGCCGGGATCGGCGAAGATGTGATCGACGCCGGCGCCGATCGAGAAGATGGCACGCAGATTGGGCAGCGACTTGAGCAAGTTCGGCTTCTGCTTCCACACCACCGCATAGGTGATCGACGGGTCCGAAGCACCGTCCGGCTCCAGCACCACCTCGCGTTCCGCCGACAGCAGCTCGCGCCAGCGCTGCGGATGAAAGCCGGTGACGGCAAGCAGGATTTTGCCTTTTTCCATTTGCGGATTTTTCTTCCCTGTTAGTCCAGCCTGAACCCGTTATTCGCTGACGATGCCGACCGGCGCCGTCTCGATCCTGAACGCGGCCGAGATAAGCGCCTTGGTATAGTCGGTCTGCGGCCGCTCGAAAATCTGTTCGGACGGGCCAGCCTCGACGATCTTGCCATTGCGCATGACGATGACGTCGTTGGCAAGGGCGCGAATGACTTTCAGATCGTGGCTGATGAACAGATAGGCAAGGTCGAGCTTGGCCTGCAGATTGCGCAACAGGTCGACCACTTGCGCCTGCACGCTCATGTCGAGCGCCGAGGTTGGCTCGTCCAGCATGACGAAGCGCGGATTGAGCACCATGGCGCGCGCAATGGCGACGCGCTGGCGCTGGCCGCCGGAGAATTCATGCGGATAGCGGTTCCTGGTCGCGGGATCGAGCCCGACCTCCTTCAGTACGGCGACAACCTTGTCGTCGCGCTGGTCGGGCGAGAGTTTCGGCTCGTGGATCTTCAACCCTTCCTCGATGATTTCCGACACCGACATGCGCGGGCTGAGCGAGCCGAACGGGTCCTGGAAGACGATCTGCAATTCGCGTCGCAGCGGCCGCATGGCGTTGAACGACAACTGGTTGATATCGCTGCCGTTGAACTGGATGGTGCCGGTCGACGAGATCATCCGTGCCAGCGCCAGGCCGAGCGTCGTCTTGCCGGAACCGGATTCACCGACGACGCCAAGCGTCTGGCCGGCGCGCACGGTGACATCGATGCCGTCGACCGCCTTCACATTGTCGACGGTGGTGCGGAAAAACCCCTTCTTGATGGGGAACCAGACTTTTATGTCCTTGCCCGTCATCACCGGCTTGGCTGCATCGTTGGCGGCCGGCGGCTTTCCTTTCGGCTCGGCCGCCAAGAGGTGCTTGGTATAGGCGTGTTGCGGGTTGGCGAAGATCTCCTTCGTCGGCCCGGTCTCGACGATCTTGCCCTTGGTCATCACGCAGACGCGGTCGGCGATCTTCCGGACGATGCCGAGATCATGGGTGATGAACAGCATCGACATGCCCTTGCGGCTCTTCAGCCCCGCCAGCAATTCGAGGATCTGCGCCTGCACGGTGACGTCGAGCGCCGTCGTCGGCTCGTCGGCGATCAGCAGTTCCGGCTCGTTGGCCAGCGCCATGGCGATCATGACGCGCTGGCGCTGGCCGCCGGACAGCTGATGCGGATAGGCGTCGAGGCGTTTTTCCGGCTCGCGGATGCCGACCTCGTTGAGCAACGCCAGCGTCCGCGCCTTGGCTTGGCGGTCGCCCATGCCCTGATGCAGCGCCAGGATCTCGACGATCTGCTGCTCGATCGTGTGCAGCGGATTGAGCGAGGTCATCGGCTCCTGGAAGATCATGGTGATCTTGTTGCCGCGCACGCTGCGCAACTGCTTTTCGTTCATCGCCAGCAGGTCGGCGCCCTGGAACAGGATCTTGCCCGAGGGATGGCTGGCGGTCGGATAGGGCAAGAGCTTCAGCACCGACAGCGCCGAGACCGATTTGCCGGAACCGGATTCGCCGACCAGCGCCACCGTCTCGCCCTTGGCGAGATCGAAGGAAATGTGATCGACAGCGATCGACTCGTTGCCGCCTTGGGTGAAGGCAACGCTGAGATCGCGGACGGAGAGCAGGACCTCGCTCATCGGAACGCCTTGCGCGGATCGAACGCGTCGCGCGTCGCTTCACCGATGAACACCAGCAGCGACAGCATCAGCGAGATGACGACAAAGCCGGATATGCCAAGCCAGGGGGCATTGAGGTTGCTCTGCGCCTGTTTTAGCAGTTCGCCGAGCGAAGCGGTGCCTGGCGGCAGGCCGAAGCCGAGATAGTCGAGCGAGGTCAGCGTTGAGATTGAGGCGCTGACCAGGAAAGGCATGAAGGTCAGCGTCGCCACCATGGCGTTGGGCAGAAGATGTCGCAGCATGATGGTCCGGTTGGACACGCCGAGCGCGCGGGCCGCATTGACATATTCGAAGTTGCGGGCGCGCAGGAATTCGGCGCGCACCACGCTGACCAGCGACGTCCAGGAGAACAGCAGCATCAGCCCAAGCAGGATGAAGAAGCCGGGCGGCAGGATGGCGGCAACGATGAGCAGCAGATAGAGCAGCGGTATCGCTGACCAGATTTCTATGAAGCGTTGAAACAGAAGGTCGGTCCAGCCGCCGAAATAGCCTTGCAGCGCGCCGGCCGCGACGCCGATCACCGACGAGCCCGCGGTCAGGATCAGTCCGAACAGAACGGAAATCCTGAACCCGTAGATGATGCGCGCCAGCACGTCGCGCGCCTGGTCGTCGGTACCCAGCCAGTTCCAGTTGCCGACAATGCAGTCGGGATCGGCAGCGCCCTGCGGATACTGGCTGCATCGCTTCTGCGCGTCGTATTCCCACGAGGGTTTTGCCGGAGCGGCGTCGGGGATCGCATTGTTGACGGTGCGGTAGGAATAGCGGATCGGCGGCCAGATCATCCAGCCATTGGCGTTGATCTCGTCGCGGATGACCGGGTCGCGATAGTCGGTGACGGCGTAGAAGCCGCCGAATTTTTCTTCCGGGTAGGCGACCGCCACCGGGAACAGGATCTCGCCCTTGTAGTAGGCGACGATCGGCCTGTCGTTGGCGATCAGTTCGGCAAACAGCGACAGCACGAACAGAGCGAGGAATATCCACAACGACCAGTAGCCGCGCCTGTTGGCCTTGAAGTTCTGCCAGCGCCGCAGGTTGAGCGGTGACAGCCAGGGTCGCGCGATCCTTGTCGGTGTCGTCTCGGCTGCGGCCTGCGTCATCAGACGTCTCTCCGCTCGAAATCGATGCGCGGATCGACCCATGTGTAGATCAGGTCGGACAGCAGCGTCACGAACAGGCCAAGCAGCGAAAATATATAGAGGTTGGCGAACACCACCGGATAATCGCGCGCCAACACGGACCTGAAGCCGAGCAGCCCGAGACCGTCGAGGGAAAAGATGTTCTCGATCAAAAGCGAGCCGGTGAAGAAGGCCGAGATGAAGGCAGCGGGAAAGCCGGCAATGACGATCAGCATGGCGTTGCGGAAGACGTGGCCGTAAAGCACCCGCCGCTCCGACAGGCCCTTGGCGCGGGCGGTCACCACATATTGTTTGCGGATCTCTTCCAGGAAGGAGTTCTTGGTCAGCAGCGTCGTCGTGGCGAAGGCCGACAGCACCAGCGCCGTCAGAGGCAAGGTCATGTGCCAGAAATAATCGACGATCTTGTCCGGCCACGACAATTGGTCCCAATTGTCGGAGACGATGCCGCGCAGCGGGAACCAGTCCCAGAACGAGCCGCCCGCGAAAAGCACCATCAGCAATATGCCGAACAGGAAGGCCGGTATGGCATAGCCGATGATGATCACGCCGCTGGTCCAGACGTCGAAGGCGGAGCCGTCCTTGACCGCCTTGCGGATGCCGAGCGGTATCGAGATCAGATAGGACAAAAGTGTGATCCACAATCCGAGCGAGATCGATACCGGCATTTTCTCCAGGATCAGGTTGAGCACCGAGATGTCACGGAAATAGCTGTCGCCGAAATCGAAGCGCGCATAGTTCCACAGCATCATGCCGAAGCGTTCGAGAGGCGGTTTGTCAAAGCCGAACTGCTTTTCCAGCTTCTTGATGAATTCCGGGTCGAGCCCTTGCGCGCCGCGGTACTTCGAGCCGACATCGCCGGCAACATCGAAATTACCGCCACCTCCTGCATCGCCACCGCCGCTGCCGAGACGGTCGCTGCCGCCTTGGTTGGTCAGGCTGGCGATAACCTGCTCGACCGGTCCGCCCGGTGCGAATTGAGTGACGACGAAAGCGACCGCCATGATGCCGAACAGGGTCGGGATCATCAGCAGGATGCGTCGCAGTATGTAGGCGCCCATCAGGCCGCCAGTCCTGCGCGAACGGTCATGTCAGGCTTTGCCAATTTTTGCCGCCTTGCCCTTGTCGACCCACCACAGCGCTTCGACCGGAAAATCGAAATCGGGTTTCCGCTCGGGAAAACCGAACATATCCCAATAGGCGCTTCGGTGATTCGCCAGGAACCAACTTGGAATCCAATCGCGTCGTGCACGCAAGACCCGGTCGAGCGAGCGCATGGCAATTGTCAGGGTTTCGCGATCCTCGGCGGCGCCTGCGGCGTCGACCAGGGCGTCGATGGCCGGGCTCGATGTTCCCGGCAGATTGCGTGCGCCGGACAGGGTAGCTGTTCGCGAGTGGAAAAAGGTTTCGAGGTCGTCACGGGTCGGTGTCGCCGGAAACCGGGCCCCAACTGACACAAGATCGTAGTCGAACAAATTCTGCCGCAGCTGATACTGTGCCGCATCGACCAGCCGGATCGAGGCATCGATGCCGACCGCCTTCATGTTTTCGACCCAGGGCGAATAAATCTGCTCCCAGATCTGGTCGTCGACAAGGAACTCCGCCGACAATCGGCCGCCCTTGTCGTTCACGACGAAATCGCCGGAGCGTCTCCAGCCGGCCTCGGTTAAAAGCTTGGCCGCCTTGCCAAGCAATCGGCGGTCACGGCCGGAGCCGTTCGATACGTCTTGGATCACGGCTTCGCCAAAAGCCTCAGCGGGGATCTGATCTCGCAGCGGTTCGAGAAGAGCCAGCTCTTGCGGCGACGGCAAGCCTTCGGCACGAAACTCGGACTGCTCGAAGCAGGATTGCGAGCGCTCGTAAGAGCCGTAGAAGAAATTGCGCCGCGTCCATTCAAAGTCGAAGCAGAGGCCGATCGCTTGCCGCACGCGCGGATCGCGGAACTGCTCGCGCCGCTGGTTGACGGCAGTGGCCTGCATGGAAGGCATCGTTTCGGCCGGGAATTCGTGCTTCACCACCTTGCCGGCAATGAAAGCGGGGAAGTCATAGCCAGTCGCCCAAATGCGGGAGACGGCTTCCTCCTTGTAGAGGATTTCTCCCTTCTTGAACGCCTCGAAGGAAGCGTTGCGATCCTGATAGAACTCGACGCGGATGCGACCGAAATTGTTCTGGCCACGATTGACCGGCAGGTTGTTGCCCCAATAGTCGGCCACACGCTCATACTCAATCCAGGCCCCTGCGGACCAGCGACCAACCTTGTACGTGCCTGACCCCAGCGGCGGGTTCATCTGCGAGGAATCGAACGGGTTGGCCGTATAGAAAGCCTTTGACAGGATCGGGAACGCGACGACGTTGAGGATGGTGCGGCTTGTCTGCTTGCCGGAGAAGTTAAGCTTCAACGTGTGAGCGTCGATGGCGATCGCGTCGTTCAGGTGCGTCAGCGGCAGCGAATAGTCCGGGTGGCCCTTGTCCTTGAGTAGCTTGAAGGTGAACGCGGCGTCTTCAGCGGTAAGCGGCGTCCCGTCATGGAAACGGGCCTGCGGGCGCAGCGAGAAGGTGAAACCGTTGCGATCGTCGGAAATCGTCACGCCGTCGGCGATCAGCCCGTAGACAGCGTCAGGCTCGTCGAACGCTCTCACCATCAGTGAGTCGAAACACATTTCCATGCGCTGCGGCGAGTCGCCTTTGGGGACGAACGAATTCAGCGTGTTGAAGGTCAGCGGCGTCTGGTTGGAGCCCCACGTGCGCGGCAGGAAATTGAAGGTGCCGCCTTGCGGCGCATCGACATTGACATAGTCGAAGTGGGTGAAGTCCGGTTTGTATTTGAGGTCACCGAAAGCCGACAGCCCGTGCAGTTTCACGCCGGTCGGGCTGGCGGCGAAAGCCTTGCCCGGAAGCAGCGCAGCAGCGGCCGCGGCGCCACCGAGGGCCAGAAAGTCGCGGCGAGGAAGCACCGCCATCAATTGCCGCCCTTGTACTTGGCGGCCAGCGCCTTTTCCTTGTCCGCATCGATCCACCAGGAATCGATGTCGGCGCCACGGTAGCCGGGCTGCTTTTCCGGGATGCCGAACTTGTTCCAGTAAGCGAGCCATACCACGGCGCGGTAGTATTGCGGCACGACATAGTAATTCCACAGCAACACGCGATCGAGCGCATGCGTGGTGGCGACGAGGTCATCGCGGTCCGTGGCAAAAATGATGCGGTCGACAAGGTCATCGACGATCGGGTTACTGATGCCGGAATAGTTGCGCGATCCCGGTGTGTCGGCTGCTTTCGAACTCCAGAAATCGCGCTGCTCGTTGCCGGGCGATTCCGACTGCTGAAGCTGTCCCGTGATCACGTCATAATCGAAATTTCTGACGCGGTTCGTGTACTGGCTCGGGTCGACGATGCGCAATGTCGCATCGACGCCGATCTTGCGCAGATTGGCGATCCAGGGGCTGGAGATGACCTGGTCGGTTTCACCCGAGCCGAGGATTTCAAACTTGAATGGCTCGCCGGTCTTGGCGTTGACCATCTTGCCGCCCTTGATCAGCCAGCCGGCCTGGGCGAACAGGTCGACCGCCTGCTTCAGATACTTGCGCTCGGCCTGCGGCGAATCGTAGACCGGCAGCTTGAATTCCTGGGTGAACAGTTCGGGCGGCAGCTTGTCGCGGTACTTCTCCAGGATTTCCAGTTCCTTGCCTTGCGGCAGGCCGCTCGAGGCCAGTTCCGTACCTTGGAAATAGCTGTGGGTCCGGCTGTTGAAACCGAAGAACAGCGTGCGGTTCATCGATTCGAAATCGAAGGGGTAGGTGAGCGCGGCCCTGACCAGACGATCGGCAAACAGCTTATGTCTCTGGTTGAGCATGAAAGCCTGCATCGGCTCGGGCGAGGTGGTCTTGAATTCTTGCTTGATCACGTCGCCGGCCTTGATCGCCGCGAAGTCGTAAAACGTCGCCCAGCGCTTCGAGCTGTTTTCCGGCTTGATGTCGTCAAGCCCCCCCTTCTTGAACGCCTCCCAGGAGGCGTTGTCGTCAAGAATGTAGGTGAAATGCTGGGTGTCGAAATTCTCGCGGCCGATTTTCACCGCCAGCTTGGCGCCCCAATAATCGGGCACGCGCTGCCAGACGATCTCCGAGCCGGCTTTGAAGCTGGCGATCTTGTAGGCAGCCGAGCCTAGTGGCGGTTCCAGAGTCCCCTTGGTGATGTCGCGCTTCTTGCCGTTGGCGTCGGTGCCTTCCCACCAATGCTTGGGCAGCACGACGAGGTCGCCAAGGATCTTGGGCAGCTCGCGATTGCCCTTCTGGTCGAAATGAAACTCGACCTCACGGTCCGAGACCGCGACGGCGTCGGTGACGTTTTCGAAATAACGACTGTACATCGGGCTGTTGGCCTTCAGCACCTGGAACGACCAGATCACGTCCTCGGTGGTTATCGGCTGCCCGTCATGCCATTTCGCGCGTGGGTCGAGCCGGTAGGTGGCCGAGGAATAGTCGGTCGGGTATTTGTAGGCATCGGCGATGAGCGGGTGGCTGACGCTGCCTTCGTCAGTCGCCTGATCCATCAGCGTGTCGTAGAGCAGGCCGCCGCCAAATGGCTGCAGGCCGGCCGCCGGCGAGCCCTGCACGATGTAGGGATTGAAGCTGTCAAATGTGCCGGAAACGACTGAATTGTAGGTTCCGCCCTTCGGCGCGTCCGGGTTCACATAATCGTAGCGTTGGAAATTCTCGCCATATTTGGAGGGACCGATCAGCGAAGAGGTGGTGTGCCATTCATCCGGGAAGGCTGCCTGCAGGCCGCCTGCGAGGGTGGCCACAACCAGAAAGGACCTCAGAAGCGTACGGCCAACCGTCATGCGTTCTCCTCTTCGCGATGCCCGGCAATCCTAGATGATTTGACGCCGGTGAAAACCGCCATGCGCCGGCTTTGTCGCCGCATATGCGATTTTCCTAACAGAAAAGCCGGGCTGAACCCGGCTTTTCTGAGGTCATCGAGATGACAATTCGGTTATTTGGCAGGCGCCGGAGCCGGTGCTGCGGGAGCGGCACCTTCAGCCGGCTTCGCCGGAGCGGCACCCTCGGCGGGCGCCGTTGCATCAGCGGCGGCACCTGGGGTCGGCAGCGGCTTCGGGCTGTCCGACAGCGTGCGCAGATAGGCGATGACGTTGGCGCGGTCCTCGTCCTTCGGCAGGCCGGCAAAGCCCATCGCCGTGCCCTTCACGAATTTCTTCGGCGAGGTGATGAAGTGGTTGAGGTTGTCATAGGTCCACTTCTCGGCGCCGCCCTTGGAAAAGTCCTTCATGCCGGCCGAATAGCCAAAACCCTCATGCTCGGCGACGGGGCGGTCGACGATGTCCCAGAGGTCCGGGCCGACCTTGTTCGGGCCGCCCTTTTCGCCGGAATGGCAGGCCTGGCATTTCTTGAACACGGCCGCACCCTGCTCGACATTGGCGGTGGCCAGCAGGTCGGCGATCGGCTTGGCCTCCACGGCAGGTCCGGCGCCACCGCCTTCGGCGGGCTCGGTCGCCTCGATGGCGTAGCCGGGCTTCTCGGGCGTGGGCGAGGCGAACAGCGCGTCAGACACCAGGCCGACCGAGAAAACGACGAAACAAGTTCCGAGCAATCCGGCGAGCAGCTTGTTGACTTCGTTGGAATCCATGCGCCCCTTGCTCCCTTTTCCGGCGGACCGATCGTCCACTCCGTCCGTCGGTATCGTGACCCGCCCCGTCGAGCCGGTCAAATCGGGCGGAAACTAGGTCTTTTGCTCCAGCGTTGCAACACCTATAAGGGCGCTTCCAGTGAGACCTTTTGCCACTTTTCCCATCGTCTTTTCAAACGCCAGCAGCCCCGATGTCCACGCTCATCCTGATCCCGGCCCGCATGGCCTCGACGCGCCTGCCGGGCAAGCCGCTGGCCGATATAGCCGGCGCGCCGATGATCGTGCATGTCGCCCGCCGCGCCGCCGAGGCCGGGCTTGGCCGGGTGGTGGTGGCAACCGACACGCAAAGCGTGGCCGAGGCGGTGCGCGCGCACGGTTTCGAGGCGGTGATGACGCGCATCGACCACGAATCCGGCTCCGACCGCATTTTCGAGGCGCTGACCGCGCTCGATCCCGGCCGCAAGGTCGAAACCATCGTCAATGTTCAGGGCGACCTGCCGACCATCGATCCCGCAATCATCGGCGCGTCGCTGCGCCCGTTCGAGAACAAGGCGGTCGACATCGCCACGCTCGGCGTCGAGATCGTGCGCGACGAGGAAAAGACCAATCCCAATGTCGTCAAGATCGTCGGTTCACCGCTGTCGGCGACGCGGCTGAAGGCGCTCTATTTCACCCGCGCCACCGCGCCCTGGGGCCAGGGGCCGCTCTATCACCATGTCGGTCTCTACGCCTATCGGCGCGCCGCACTCGAACGCTTCGTCGCGCTGAAACCGTCGCCGCTGGAGCGGCGCGAGCGGCTGGAGCAGCTGCGGGCGCTGGAGGCCGGCATGCGCATCGACGCTGAGATCGTGCAATCGCTGCCGCTTGGCGTCGACACGCCGGAAGACCTCGAACGCGCCAGAACCATCCTTTCAACCTGAGACATCGGCATGCCTGAAAAGACCAACAGAATATCCTTCCAGGGCGAGCCCGGTGCCAATTCCGACACCGCCAGCCGCAACATGTTCCCGTCGATGGAGCCGTTGCCGTGCCCGACCTTCGAGGATGCCTTCAACGCGGTCGAGACCAACAAGGCCGACCTCGCCATGATCCCGATCGAAAACACCATCGCCGGCCGCGTCGCCGACATCCACCATCTGTTGCCGGAATCGAAACTGCACATCGTCGGCGAATATTTCCTGCCGATCCATTTCCAGCTGATGGTGCTGCCGGGCGTCAAGCGCGAAGAGATCAAGACCGTCCACAGCCACATCCATGCGCTGGGCCAGTGCCGCAAATACATCCGCAAGAACGGCTGGAAGCCGGTGGTCGCGGGCGACACGGCGGGTTCGGCCAAGCTGGTTTCCGAGCTCAAGGACCGCACCATGGCCTCGCTCGCGCCCGCACTTGCCGCCGAGCTCTACGGGCTCGACATCATCGAGAAAAACGTCGAGGACACGGACTCCAATGTCACTCGTTTCGTCGTCCTGACTAAGAACAAGCAGTGGGCCGAGCGTCCCTCGGCCGACACCAAGATGATGACGACTTTCATCTTCCGCGTCCGCAACGTGCCGGCTGCGCTCTACAAGGCCATGGGCGGCTTCGCCACCAACGGCATCAACATGACCAAGCTGGAGAGCTACCAGCTGGGCGCTTTCACCGCGACGCTGTTTTACGCCGACATCGAAGGCCATCCCGACGATCCGCTGGTCAAGCTGGCGCTCGACGAACTGCGCTTCTTCTCGCGTGAAGTGCGCATCCTGGGTGTCTATCCCGCGAGTGAGTCGCGCGAGCAGTGGAAGGTCGCGGACTAGACCAAAAGTGCCAGCGGCACGTAGTCGATTTCCATGAAGGTCGCGACTTCCGGCACCCAGCGGTCGCGCACGAAGGCGACGTGGTCGGGATGCTCATTGTATCTGGTGTAGGCTGCCTGATCCGCGAACTCCATCGAGAAGCCGAAGTGATAGTCGTTCTTGGGACTGACCTGCCGAAGCGGCTCGAAATGGGTAACGCCCTTGATCGCGCTGAGAATGCGCTTGGCGTCGGAGAGGAACCGTTTTTCCTCCAGCGAGTACTGCGGGTGCTTCAGGGTGAAAACCACGGTGTGACGGATCATTTCTTGCTCCCGTTATCCCTATTTACTCGCTGTCGACCCAGGCGCGGATCAAATGATGCGCGATGGCGCCTTTCGGCGGCGTCACCAGATTGTCCTTGTGCGTCCTCTCCAGCATAGAGCGCACCTCGTCGCGGAAAAACCAGCGGCAGTCTTCCAGCTCGTTCATGTCGGCCTGGATATCCTCGTTGAGTGGTTCGCCGAAACAGCCGATCATCAGTGAATAGGGGAACGGCCAGGGCTGGCTGGCGTGGTAGACGACGCGGCCGAGCCTTATGCCGGCTTCCTCCAGCGTCTCGCGGCGCACCGCCGCCTCGATCGTCTCGCCCGGCTCGATGAAGCCGGCAAGCGCCGAATACATTCCCGGCCCGAAATGCCGGCCACGGCCGAGCAGGCATTTCTCCCGTGTCGCCGTCAGCATGATCGCCACCGGATCGGTGCGCGGAAAATGCTCGGTGCCGCAGTTGGGGCAGTGTCGCTTGTAGCCGCCGGCACGCATTTCGGATTCATGGCCGCATTTGCTGCAGAAGCGATGGCTGGCATGCCAGGCAAGCAGCGCCGCCCCTTGCGCCAGCGCGCCCGCCGCCGCTTCATCGATCAGTCCCTGCATGTAGACCGAGCGATAGTCGATGGCCTTGATGGTCTCCGGCAGCTGTTCAGGATCGAGGCCGACCGGCACGGCAAGCACCGGGTTGCTCTCGGCAAAGCCGAGCAGCACGCCTTGCGCGAAGGACGGCTGCAGCAACTCGCTGCCGGCGACATCGAACCAAGGGTCGAAGTTGCCGTCGCTGAGTTTCAGATAAAGCCGGCCACCATGCATCGGCAAAAGCCGTGCCGTCGGGTCGGCCAGCGCCTTTTCGACGGAATCATCGGCGCGGGTCTCGGATTGCCGGTCGATCGTGTTGCCGGCAAAACCGACGAACTGGCTCGGCTCGCGCAAGGGCGCGTCAAACAGGCGAAAGGTCATGGAGGCTCGAAGGTTCAGGGATGGACACGAGCGCAGTTTATAGCGCCGCCTTTATCTGTTGCGCAAACCGGCGGATTTCGGAGCGTTGATAGGGTTCGCGCATGCCGTGCCCCCATACCGGACCCGGCCAGCCCGGGTCGCCTTCCGAGCGGGCGATGACATGGACATGCAGTTGCCGCACGATGTTGCCGAGCGCGCCGGTGTTGATCTTGGTGCAGCCGGTGGTCCTTTTCAGCGCCTGCGCCACCATATTGGTCTCGAAGGTCAGCATCGCCTGGTCGAGCGGCGTCATGTCGTGGATTTCCTCGATGCCGGGCCGCTGCGGCACCAGGACAAGCCATGGCCAGCGGCGGTCGTTCATCACCCTGAGTTCGCACAGGCCGAGCCACATCAGCTGCTCGCTGTCCGCCTCCAGCCTGGAGTCGAGCGTGAATCCGGCCTTGAGGCCCGGCAGCATCGGCGTTTCCCTTTGCGTTTCTCGCATTATTTCCCAATCTCAGAACGCTAGAGCGGCTGCATGGGGGCTGCAAGCGATTCATTGAGCGGCGGAGCTCAAGGGCGCCCGATTCTCAATGCACCCTTGCATTTCATCGCTGAATTGCCGATATGGAACGCGGGAGGTTGGTGGTGGACGATCCACTCGCCAACCGGGTCAGGTCCGGAAGGAAGCAGCCCTAACGAGCCCGGAACGGGTCATTGTTCCAGCCTCCCACCTCATCGGCCACTCTCGCGACATTGACGACGCATTGCAGCGCGGGCGAGACTATTGGAGCAATTCCAGGGAAAGTGTGAGCGGTTTCCCGTCCGGAATTGCGTTAAAGCAAGGGGATAGAGCGGTTTGCCGTTTTCAGAAAACGGTGAAACGCTCTAGCAGGAATCGGCCACCTCCGACGCGGCCTTTTGGAGCTTTACGGGCGAATGAGCGAAGCCGGAAATTCGGGCCCAGAAAACCTGGATAAGCAAAAGGCCGCCGCCTATCGTGTGCTGGCGCGCAAGTACCGTCCGGCGAACTTCTCCGAACTGATCGGCCAGGAGCCGATGGTCCGCACCCTGACCAACGCTTTCTCCACCGGCCGCATCGCCCAAGCCTGGATGCTGACCGGCGTGCGCGGCGTCGGCAAGACGACCACGGCGCGTATCCTGGCGCGGGCGCTCAACTACAAGACGCCGACAGTTGACCAGCCATCGGTCGACCTTGCCGTCCTGGGCGAGCATTGCCAGGCGATCATGGAAGGCCGCCATGTCGACGTCATCGAGATGGACGCCGCCTCCCACACCGGCATTGACGACATCAGGGACATTATCGAGCGCGTGCGCTATGCCCCAGTGTCGGCGCGCTACAAGGTCTACATCATCGACGAAGTGCATATGCTCTCCACCCAGGCCTTCAACGGCCTGTTGAAGACGCTGGAAGAGCCGCCACCGCACGTCAAATTCATCTTCGCCACCACCGAAATCCGCAAGGTGCCGATCACCGTCCTGTCGCGCTGTCAGCGCTTCGATTTGAGGCGCATCGATGCCAGCGCGCTGGTCGCGCATCTGTCGTCCATTGCCGGCAAGGAAGGCATATCGGTGGACGACGATGCGCTGGCGATGATCGCGCGCGCCGCCGAAGGCTCGGCCCGCGATTCGCTGTCCATCCTCGACCAGGCGATCGCCCATGGCGGCGGCGCGGTCAGTGCCGAGGCGGTGCGCGCCATGCTGGGCCTTGCCGACCGCGCCCGCATCGTCGACCTGTTCGAACATGTGATGAAAGGCGATGTGGCGGCCGCTCTCGCCGAATTCCGCAACCAGTACGACACCGGCGCCGATCCGGCCGCGGTGCTCACCGATCTGGCCGAATTCAACCACCTCGTCACCCGGCTGCGCTTCGTGCCGACGGCTGCCGATGACGCCTCTTTGTCCGAGGACGAGCGCCGGCGCGGCGCCGAATTCGCGAGCACGCTGTCGGTCAAGGTACTGTCGCGGACCTGGCAGATGCTGTTGAAAGGCATCCCAGAGGTGCAGTCTTCCAACCGCCCAGTCAGCGCTGGCGAAATGGTGCTGATCCGGCTGGCGCACGCCGCCGACCTGCCAACCCTGGACGAGGCGCTGAAATCGCTGGAGAGCGGCGCTTCCGTCTCGAGTGGCACGCCGCGTCCGAACGGTGCGCCGACGAGCCCAGGCAATGGCGGCGGCGCAAGTGCCGTGGCGCAGACGCGGATGCCGTCGCCCGGCAGCGGCGCGCAGACGATGCGCCTGGTCGAGCCCGAACCGCTGCCGGCCAGCTTCGTTGCGCCCCCGGAGCCGGTCGTTGAGACGCCCCCTGTGCCGGTGAAATCGCTGGCCGACATCGTCGCCCTTGCTGACCAGCAGCGCGACATGGCGTTCAAGGTGCAGGTCAAGCGCTGTGTGCGACTGGTGCGCATCGAACCCGGCCGCATCGACGTCAGCCTGACCGACGATGCGCCGAAAATGCTGCTCAACGAGCTGACCGCCAAGCTGCGCGCCTGGACCGGCCGCAACTGGCTGGTGTCGCTGTCGAAGGAAGAAGGCGGCCAGACGCTGGCCGAGATGGAATCGACCAAGCGCGAGACCGCTTTCTCCGATGCGAAAAGCGACCCGACGGTGGCCGCCATCCTGGCGCGGTTTCCCGGCGCCAAGATCATCGACGTGCGCATTCCCGACGCGCCGGAAGTCGACACCGACAAGGCCGAAGTGCCGGTCGAGCCACCGGGCGACGACGACGAAACCTGACCACAGCACAAATCCGAAAAGGACCCGACCATGAAAGATCTTCTCGGCCTGATGGGCAAGGCGAAGGAAATGCAGGCCAAGTTCCAGGCCATGCAGGACGAGATCGCCACGCTTGAAGCAAGTGGGCAGGCCGGCGGCGGCCTGGTCAGTGTCACGCTGACCGGCAAGTTCGAAATGAAGTCGCTGAAGATCGACCCGTCCCTGTTCAAGGAGGACGATGTCGAGATCCTAGAAGACCTGCTTCTGGCCGCCCACAATGACGCCAAAAATAAGGTCGAGCAGATCATGCAGGAGAAGACCAAGGCGCTGACGGCAGGCTTGCCGATCCCGCCCGGAATGAAATTGCCGTTCTGAGCCGGCTTCACCAGTTAATTGATTATGAACGGAAATCGGCTGCGGGGGCTATTGTTAAGACTTTCCCCGGCTTTGCTCACGCGGACATATCCGGGCATTTATAAAGTTTTACCTATGCTGCACGAATGCTAATCCTTTAGCCATCTTTTTGCCTTTAAGAGTCTCATTCTTGCCACATCCTGGGACGGGCGGCATCTGGAAAATGAGGCACTTTTGTTGATCGCGACGCGATGGAAGACGCCGCTGTTGCTCGGCATCATCTTCTCCCCTTTGTTCCTGGCGGGTTGCAGCCAGACCACGTCTTCTCACGGCATGTCGGTCGCCAGCCTGACCGACGCCATCACGCCCAGCTTCCTCTCGACGCGCGCCTACCGCAACACGCCGAAGGAGAAGGAATGCCTGGAGCGGGCGATGTTCTTCGAATCCAACCGGTCGAGCCGCGACGGCATGATCGCCGTCGGCACGGTGGTGATGAACCGGCTGCGCTCCGGCAACCATGGCAGCACCATTTGCCAGGTGGTGGGTGAACCGGGCCAGTTCGCGCCCGGCGTGATGACGCGGCCGATGAATTCCAAGGCGATGCCTGATGTCGAGGAAGCCGCCGACGCCGTGCTCAAGGGCGAGCGCAAGGCCAAGCTGAAGAACACGATGTACTTCCACACCGCCGGCCTGAAGTTCCCCTACAAGAACATGCACTACACCATGGTCGCCGGCGGCAATGCTTTCTACGAGAAGCGCGGCCGCAACTGGCAGCCGCTGCCGGATGAACCGACGACCATGGTTGCTTCAGTGACGCCGCGCGCGCCCGTGGCTGAAGCGCCGGTGCAGGTGGCTTACGCCGAGCCGGTGGTGAAAACGATCGTCCGTCCGGACCCCGCCAAGCAGGCTGCGGCAGTTCGCGCGACCAAGGCTAGCCAGGCCCCGGTCGAGCAGACCTATGTGACGGCTGCCGTGGCCCCAGCGAAGGGCGGTCGCGTCGCGGTAAAGCAGACCGAAATGGCGATGCAGGAGCCGATGGCCGAGCCAGATGCCTCGCGGTTCGGTGGCACGCTGAACGCCCGCTACATCACCTCGGTACCTTCGGCGACGCAGGAAGCGTCGATGGGCTTCCAGTCGACGCCTGAGAACACCGACGCCATCGGCGCGATGATTGCCGACCAGACCCGGCCGCTCTCGGCATATTGAGGCCAGCTGCATTTTCAGAGCCCGCCATGGCAGCATGGCGGGCTCTGTGCGTATGCGGCATGTTTCAAAGCGCGCCGAAAAATCCTAGATCAGTGCGATGTCCAAGCGAATCGCCGGTCCCGAGATCGAACGCCTGATCCAGCTCCTGGCCAAGGTGCCGGGGCTCGGGCCGCGTTCGGCCCGGCGCGCGGCACTGCACCTCATCAAGAAGAAGGAGCAGCTTTTGTCACCGCTCGCCGCCGCCATGGCCGAGGCGGCCGACAAGGTGCGCATCTGCACGACCTGCGGCAATGTCGATACGTCAGACCCCTGCATGATCTGCACCGATCCGCGCCGCGATGCCTCAACGCTGATCGTCGTCGAGGATGTCTCGGATCTCTGGGCGTTGGAGCGGGCGGCGGCGATGAACGTGCGCTATCACGTGCTCGGCGGCACGCTGTCGCCGCTCGACGGCATCGGTCCAGAACAGCTCAACATCCGCTCGCTGGTCGACCGCGTCGCCGGCGGCGAGGTCAAGGAGGTCATTCTCGCCGTCAACGCCACGGTCGAGGGCCAGACGACGGCGCATTACCTGACCGACCAGCTCTCGGGTTTCGAGGTCAAGGTGACACGGCTCGCCCATGGTGTGCCCGTTGGCGGCGAGTTGGACTATCTCGATGAGGGTACACTGGCCGCCGCGTTGCGAGCGCGGACGGCGTTTTGACGCAATTGGCGGGAGGGTGCTGCTGAGATGACTGCATTCCTTCGCGCCCGCGCGACAGAGCGCGGATCTTTCAGATTGGCGCTTGTTACGCTTCTCGCATCCGTTATCGCCCTGCTTTTTGTAGCTCCCGCCTCCGCCGCCAAAATCGACGACCAGTTCCGCGCCTGGCTGCAGACCGACCTCTGGCCCGAAGCAAAAGCCAAAGGCATCTCCAAATCTACCTTCGATGCCGCCTTCGACGGCGTGAAGCCGAACCTCAAATTGCCCGACCTCGTCCTACCCGGAGAAAAGCCCAAAACCCCGCAAAAGCAGCATCAGGCCGAGTTCGGCTCGCCCGGTGCCTATTTCGCCGAAAAAACGGTGCGCGCCGTCACGTCAGGTGGGCGAACGCGCGAAGCGGCCAATGCCAAGACGCTGGCTGCTATCGAGAAACGCTACGGCGTGCCGGGCGAGGTGCTGCTGGCGATCTGGGGTCGCGAGACCGGCTTCGGCGCCGCGAAAATGCCTTACGACGCGTTCGAGGTGCTCGGCACCAAGGCGTTTATGTCGACCAAAAAAGACTTCTTCCGCACTGAAGTGCTGGCCGCACTCGAAATCGTCGAGCGCGGTCTGGCCCCTGTCGGCGCCATGAAATCGTCATGGGCCGGCGCGCTCGGCCAGCCGCAATTCATGCCGACATCGTTCCTGAAGCATGCCGTCGATTTCGACGGTGATAGCCACCCCGACATCTGGAATTCGACCCCGGACGTGCTGGCCTCGATCGCCAACTATCTCGTCCATTATGGCTGGGTGAAGGGTCGCGGTTGGGGTTTCGAGGTCACGGTTCCGGCAAGCGTTTCCTGCTCGCTCGAAGGTCCCGATCAGGGCAAGAAGATCTCAGCCTGGGCGGCGCTGGGAATCAGCCGCGTCGGCGGCAAACCGTTTCCGGGCAGCGAACTGAAAGCCGAAGGTTTTCTGCTGATGCCGGCCGGGCGCAGCGGCCCGGCCTTCATCGCGACGCCCAACTTCTACGTACTCAAGGAATACAACACCAGCGACCTCTACGCCCTGTTCATCGGCCATGGCGCCGACCGCATTGCTCACGGTGATGCCGACTTCGCCGGCAAATGGGGTCCGGTCGGTGGCCTGCACCGTTCCGACATCGCCGCCTTGCAGCGGGCGCTGGAGGCCAAGGGCTACGATGTCGGCAGCGCCGACGGTCTGCCCGGCTTCAAGACCCGCCGCTCGATCGGCAGCTGGCAGGAAAAGAACGGCCGCGCCGCCACCTGCTTTCCCAACGCCGATCTGGTCGCCGCGATAAAATAGCACTCAATAAAATAGCACTGACAAGAGCAGTTTTTTCCGGATCGGGCGCTGCAATTGGCCGGGCCATGCTTCGACGTCCGTCGCTCATTCCGCTCCAATATGCCGGCTCATAAAATGCCCGTTGCCGGTTGGAGAGCTGCCGGATAGGGTGTTGACCAACTGGACAAAAACCAACACGGTAAGAGGTCGAACGGCCGTTCTCCGGCCTCGAAAAAAGAACACTGCAGCCCTGAGCCGGGAACTCGGGGTCAACAATCAACAAACCAGGGAACAATCATCATGATGCTCGAAAAATTTGCTCTGCGCTCTCGTACCTTGCTCGCGGGCGCGGCGTTGTCGGCCTTGCTCGTAGCGCCGGCCTTGGCCGTGACGCCCGCCGACACGCTGGTCGAAGGTTTTGCGATCGACGACATCATCACCATGGATCCGGGCGAGGCGTTCGAATTGTCGACCGCCGAGGTCACCGGCAACACCTATGATCTGCTTGTCCGCCTCGACCTCAGTGACACGTCCAAGGTCAAGGGCGATCTCGCCGAGAGCTGGACCGTCTCCGATGACGGCCTGACCTATACCTTCAAGCTCAAGCCCGGTCTGAAATTTGCCTCGGGCAACCCGATCACCGCGGCCGACGTCGCCTACTCGTTCGAACGCGCCGTCAAGCTGGACAAGAGCCCGGCCTTCATCATCGGCCAGTTCGGCATCAGCGGCGACAATGTCACCGAGAAGGCCAAGTCAATCGATGACACAACCTTCCAGTTCAGCGTTGACAAGGCCTATGCGCCGAGCTTCGTGTTGAACTGCCTGTCGGCAACCGTCGCGTCGGTGGTCGACGCCAAGCTGGTCAAGGAACATGTCGCTGCGGTGACGCCGAGCGCCGACTACAAATGGGACAATGATTTCGGCAATGCCTGGCTGAAGACCGGCTATGCCGGCTCCGGCGCCTTCAAGCTGCGCGAATGGCGCGCCAACGAAGCCGTCGTCATGGAGCGAAACGACAATTACTACGGTGAGAAGGCCAAGCTTGCCCGCGTCATCTATCGCAACATGAAGGAGAGTTCGGCCCAGCGCCTGGCGCTCGAAGCCGGCGACATCGACGTTGCCCGCAATCTCGAGCCGAACGATCTCGACGCCATCGCCAAGAACGCCGATCTCACCACCACCGGCGCGCCGAAGGGCACGGTCTACTATATCAGCCTCAACCAGAAGAACCCGAACCTCGCCAAGCCCGAGGTGCGCCAGGCGTTCAAGTATCTGGTCGACTATGATGCCTTGGGTTCGACCATCCTCAAGGGCATTGGCGAGATCCACCAGACGTTCCTGCCCAAGGGCGTGCTGGGTGAACTCGACGAGAATCCGTTCAAGCTCGACGTCGCCAAGGCGAAGGAACTGTTGGCCAAGGCCGGTATGCCGGACGGCTTCAGCGTAACCATGGACGTGCGCAGCAAACAGCCGGAGACAGGCATGGCCGAATCGATCCAGCAGACGCTGGGTCAGGCCGGCATCAAATTGGAGATCATCCCCGGCGATGGCAAACAGACGCTGACCAAATACCGCGCCCGCAACCACGACATCTATATCGGCCAGTGGGGCCAGGATTACTTCGATCCGAATTCCAATGCCCAGACCTTTGCGTCGAACCCCGACAATTCGGACGCCGGCAAGTCCCATACGCTTGCCTGGCGCAACTCCTGGGACATTCCGGAGCTGACCAAGGAAACGGAAGCGGCTCTGCTCGAGAAGGATGCAGGCAAGCGCGCCGATATGTACAAAGATCTCGAGAAGAAGATCCTCGACACCAGCCCCTTCGTCATCATCCACCAGCAGCTCGAAGTGGCCGGCCTGCGCAAGAACCTCAAGGGCTTCGCGCTCGGCCCGAGCTTCGACACCAACTTCGTCGGGCCGGTGTCGAAGGAATAGTGCCCGCGGACGCGCAGCATGAGCGCGATTGAAAACGGGGGCGGGCGCGGCAGCGCCCGCGCCGTCGCGCTTGCATCATCGCTCGGCCGTTTCCTGGTCATCGCGATCACGACCTATCTTGGCCTGCTTGCGGTGACCTTCTTCATCGGCCGTGTCATCCCGATCGACCCGGTGCTGGCGGTGCTCGGCGACCGGGCGCCGGCCGATGTCGTCGAACGCACGCGCCGCGAGATGGGGCTCGACCTGCCGCTGATCCAGCAGTTCTATATCTATGTGAAGAATGCGCTGAATGGCGATTTCGGCACCTCGGTGCTGACCACAAATCCGGTCATGACCGACATCCGTCGTGCCTTTCCGGCAACCATCGAACTGGCAACTTTGGGCACGCTGATAGGCTCGTTGCTCGGCGTGCCGCTCGGCGTGCTGGCAGCGGTAAAACGCGGCAGCCTTATCGACCAGATCGTACGCGTCATCGGCCTGATCGGTTACTCAGTGCCGATCTTCTGGGTCGGGCTTCTGGGGCTCGTCCTGTTCTACGCCAAGCTGCAATGGGTGGCTTTCCCGGCCCGCCTCGACGTCGTCTACGAATACACCTTCACGCCGATCACCGGTTTCTATCTGCTCGACGCCGCGATGCAGGGGCAATGGGATGTCTTCTACGACGCCTACCGCCACATCATCCTGCCGGCGTCGCTGCTCGGCTATTTTTCGCTCGCCTATATCAGCCGTATGACGCGCTCCTTTATGCTGAACGAGCTGTCGCAGGAATACATCGTCGCCGCGCGCGCCAAGGGCCTGTCGGAAACGCGCATCATCTGGGGCCATGCACTGCGCAACGCGGCAGTGCCGATGGTCACGGTTATCGCACTCTCCTATGCCGGGCTGCTCGAAGGTTCGGTGCTGACCGAGACCGTGTTCTCCTGGCCCGGCATCGGCCTCTACATCACCAATTCGCTGCAGAACGCCGACATGAACGCCGTGCTTGGCGGCACCATCGTCATCGGTTCCGTGTTCATCGGCATCAATCTCCTGTCCGACGTGCTCTACAAGGTGCTTGATCCGAGGACGAAGGTCCGATGAGCGCCGAGGTAATCCAGACCCGACGTGACTGGCTGCTCAGCGAGCGGCCGGCCTCGCGCATGCAGGCAAGGCTCGGCCGTGCCTATGTCGCCTGGCGGCGCTTTTCCGCCAACCGGCTGGCGTTTCTCGGCCTGTTGATCATCATCGCGCTGCTGGTCGTCGCCGCCTTCGCCGATGTGCTGGCGCCCTATTCGCCGACCATTGGCGATTTGAAGAATGCGCGTCTTTTGGCGCCGAGCGCGGCGCACTGGTTCGGCACCGACGATCTCGGCCGCGATATCTATTCGCGCATTCTTTTTGGCTCGCGCTGGACGCTCTATGTCGTCATCCTCGTCGCCATCATCGCCGCACCAATCGGCCTGCTGGTCGGCACCGTCGCCGGCTATGCCGGCGGCTGGACCGATGCCATCCTGATGCGCATCACCGACATCTTCCTCGCCTTCCCCAAGCTGATCCTGGCGCTGGCGTTTGTCGCCGCACTCGGGCCCGGCATCGAGAACGCGGTGTTGGCCATCGCCATCACCTCCTGGCCGCCTTACGCCCGAATTGCCCGCGCCGAGACGCTGACCGTGCGCAACTCCGATTACATCAAGGCGGTGCAATTGATGGGCGCCTCGCCCTTCCGCATCGTTCTGCGCCACATCATGCCGCTCTGCATCTCCTCGCTGATCATCCGGGTGACGCTCGACATGGCCGGCATCATCCTCACCGCTGCCGGCCTCGGCTTCCTCGGCCTCGGCGCGCAGCCGCCGCTGCCGGAATGGGGCACGATGATCGCGTCGGGCCGCCGCTTCGTGCTCGACCAGTGGTGGGTGGCCGGCGCGCCGGGCTTTGCCATCCTGATCGTCAGCCTCGGCTTCAATTTGCTTGGCGACGGCCTGCGCGATGCATTGGACCCCAGGAGTGGCGATCAATGAGCGGCGCGACAGGCACATTGCTTGAAGTCGACGATCTGCGCGTCGATTTCCCGACCCGCACCGGCCTGATCCAGGCGGTGCGCGGCGTCACCTTCTCGCTCGGCCGCGAGCGTCTCGGCATTGTCGGCGAGAGCGGTTCCGGCAAGTCGCAGACCGGCCGCGCGATTATGGGGCTGACCCCGCCGCAGGCCCTTGTGACGGCCAAGACGCTCGCCCTCGACGGCGCCGACCTTCTGGCCATGCCGGCCCGGCAGCGCCGGGCGCTGCGCGGCAAGCGCATCGCCATGATCCTGCAAGATCCGAAATATTCGCTCGACCCGGTGATGAGCATCGGCCGCCAGATCGTCGAGACGCTGCGCACGCATGAGAAGGTCTCCAAGGCCGAGGCCCGCGAGCGGGCGCTGGCCATGCTCGAAGCCGTTCAGATCCGCGATCCCTCGCGTGTCTTCGACCTGCATCCACACGAGGTCTCCGGCGGCATGGGCCAGCGCGCCATGATCGCCATGATGCTGATCGCCGGGCCGGAACTGATGATCGCCGATGAGCCGACCTCGGCGCTCGACGTCACCGTGCAGCTTGACGTGCTCGGCATCCTCGACCGGCTGGTCAGCGAGCGTGGCATGGGGCTGATCTTCATCTCGCACGATCTGCGGCTGGTTGCGTCTTTCTGCGACCGCGTCATCGTCATGTATGCCGGCAAGGTGGTCGAACAGCTCAAGGCCTCGGAATTGCGCGACGCCCAGCATCCCTACACGCGCGGCCTGCTCAACTGCATGCCCAGGATCGGCTACGAACGCCATCCGCTGCCGGTGCTCGACCGCAAGCCGGAGTGGGCCGCATGACTCCAGCCATTTCCATTGACGGGCTGGAGGTGGTGTTCGACCGGTTTCGCGCGCTGAAAGGTGTCAGCCTGGAGGTGCAATCGGGTGATTCTTTCGGCCTGGTCGGCGAGAGCGGTTCGGGCAAGTCGACGTTGCTGAAAGCCATTGCCGGCCTGGTGTCGGCCAAATCCGGCACCATCACGGTCAACGGCAAGACGCTGGGCGCGCGCCGCGACAAGGCCTTCTATCGCGAAGTGCAGATGGTCTTCCAGGACCCCTATGGTTCGCTGCATCCGCGCCAGACCGTCGACCGCCTGCTGCAGGAACCGCTCGCCATTCACGGCTTTGCCGACGGCGAACAGCGTATCCAGCGGGCGCTGGACGAGGTCGGCCTCGGCAACGGTTTCCGCTTCCGCTACGCGCACCAATTGTCCGGCGGCCAGCGCCAGCGCGTTGCCATTGCCCGCGCGCTGATCCTCGAACCCTCGATCCTGCTGCTCGACGAGCCGACCTCGGCGCTCGATGCCTCGGTGCAAGCCGAGGTGCTCAACCTACTCGAGGAGGTGCGGCGGCGGCGCAAGCTGACCTTCCTGATGGTCAGCCACGACCTCGCCATCATCACCCATATGTGCGAGCGGCTGATGGTGATGCAGAGCGGCGAGGCGGTAGAGAATCTCACCGCGAGCCAGTTGATCGGGCATCGCGTGACCAAGGATTATACGCGCAACCTGTTGAGGGCGAGCGAGGGGTTTGTGCGGACAGCGTGAGTTCGCTCGGACTGTTTTTGGGGAAACGCCATGGGTGAGTGGAAGTTTTCAGATCCGCCCAATGTCGCGGTTTTTGTAGACAGGAGCATCTTCAAACGGGATGACTGGATCGCATATGTGTCGCATGACGATGAAGACGGCAGCTGGCAATTTCACAACAGCGAGCCCGGTCCAGCCGAAGACGACGACATAATGATCGTCAGCCTGCAGAATGTGGTGAAGCGGGATGAGAGCATCCTCCAATTGGCCGACTTGCCGGAAGGCTGGCATGCCTGGCGAAGCTCAAAATCGTCGCCCTGGCAGCGGGCCAAGTCGCGTCCTGTCGGCTTCAATGACAACGAATGATGCTCGCGGCGAGTGAGGCGCTTGTAAGCACATAGCGCGGAGGTCGCGATCTGTCGCGCCCCCCTCTGGCCTGCCGGCCATCTCCCCCACGGGTGGGGAGATTAGCTGTCATCGCGGTTTTCGCAAATCACCAGTGTTGCAGAATTGGCGCGGCGCCGAAACCGCTGATCTCCCCCTAGTGGGGGAGATGTCCGGCAGGACAGAGGGGGGCGCGAAGGAACTCGACCTTGCCTTACGTCTCCGCAACAGCAGCGCCTTCCATCACAGCGTTGTCCGCCTCCACATTCGGCTCCTTGATCCGGAACCACGTCACATAAAGCGCGGGCAGGAACAGCAGCGTGATCGCGGTACCCGCAATGATGCCGCCCATCATGGCGTAGGCCATCGGTCCCCAGAACACTTCGCGCGCGATCGGGATCAGCGCCAGGCTCGCCGCCGCCGCCGTCAGCGCGATCGGCCGCATCCGGTGTTCGGTCGCCTCGATCACCGCCGCCCAGCGGTCCTTGCCCTCGGCGACGAGATCTTCGATCTGCACGATCAGGATGACCGAGTTGCGGATCAGGATGCCGATCAACGCCAACACGCCGAGGATGGCGACGAAGCCGAGCGGCGCGCCGCTGGGCACCAGGGCCGCCACCACGCCGATCAGGCCGAGCGGCGCGACCGCCACCACCAGGAACAGGCGCTGGAAGCTTTGCAGCTGGATCATCAGGATGGTCGCCATGACGAACAGCATCAGCGGCACGACGGCGGCGATCGGTCCCTGGCTCTTGGCGCTTTCCTCGACCGAGCCGGCAGTTGCGACCGAATAGCCGGGCGGCAGCTTGGCGATGAAGGCGTCGACTGACGGCTTCAATTCGTTGACGACGGTTGCCGGCAGCACGTCGCCGACCAGCCCGGCGCGCACGGTGATCGTCGGAATGCGGTTGCGCCGCCACACCGTCGGCTGTTCGAGGTCGTAGCGGAAGTTGGCCACCGCCGCGAGCGGGATCGCCTCGCCATTGCCGGTCGGCAGCTGCATGTTCTGCAGCGTGTCGATCGAGCCGCGTTCGGCCTCGCGCGAGCGGGCGATGACGTTGATCAGGTAGGTGGCGTCGCGCACCTGGGTGATGGTGGCGCCGCCGACCGTGCTGTTCAGCGCGCTGGCGATGTCGGACGAGGTGATGCCGAGCTGGCGCGCCTTGTCCTGCAGCACATCGACCCTCAGCACGCGCTGCGGCTCATTCCAGTCGAAAGTCGGCGCCGCCAGCTTCGTATTGACCGAGATCAGGCCGGCAAATTGTTGCGCCAGCTCGCGCACCGTCTGGATGTCGGGTCCGCCGACGCGGTATTGCACCGGGCGCCCGACCGGCGGCCCGAGTTCCAGAGGCTTGACGAAGGCATCGGTTCCGACGAATTCTTCGCGCAGCAGTTTCTCCAGCACCGGCTTCAGCCGGTTGCGCGCCTCGATGCTCTTGGTGACGATGACCGTCTGGCCGAAATAGGGATTGGCCGGCTGCACGTCGAAGGCAAGCAGGAAGCGCACCGCGCCCTGGCCGATATAGGACGAGAAATGGTCGACGTCGGGATTGCCGGCCAGCGCCCGGCCTTCGAAGCGCTCGATCTGGTCGCGCGTCTCGGTGACCGACGAGTTCTGCGGCAGATTCCAGTCGACAATCAGCTCAGGCCGGTCCGAAGGCGGGAAGAACTGCTGCTGGACAAGGCCGAAGCCGGCGATTGAGCCGGCAAACAACAATACCGTGACGAAGATCGTCAGCCAGTGGTGTCGCACCGAGCCCACGAGCACGCGCCGGAACAGGCTGGTGAAGCGTCCCGGTTGCTCGTGCTTTTGCTTCATCGTCGCCGGCAGGATGGTAACGCCGAGCAGCGGTGCGAACAGCACCGCCACGATCCATGACACCAAAAGCGAGACCGCGATAACGACGAACAGCGTAAACGTGTATTCGCCGGCGGCGCTGTTGTTGAGGCCGATCGGGATGAAGCCGGCGACCGTCACCAGCGTGCCGGTCAGCATCGGGAAGGCGGTCGATGTGTAGACATAGGTCGCCGCCTTGCGCAGATTGTCGCCGACCTCCAGCCGCGCCACCATCATCTCGACCGCGATCATGGCGTCGTCGACCAAAAGGCCGAGTGCGATGATCAGCGCCCCCAGCGAAATGCGCTGCAGCGAGATGCCGAGATAGGCCATGACCGTGAAGGTGATGGCCAGCACCAGCGGGATCGACAGTGCTACGACGAAGCCGGCGCGCATGCCGAGGCTGATGAAGGACACGGCAAGCACGATGGCGACGGCCTCGGCCAGCGCCCGGGTAAAGCCCGAAACGGCTTCCTCCACGATCACCGGCTGGTCGGCGACCAGATGCACGCCGACGCCAACCGGCAGGTCGGCCAGCACCTCGTCCATCTTCTTCTCAAGCGCCGCGCCGAATTCGAGCAGATTGGCATTGGGCTTCATGCCGATGGCGAGCCCGATGGCATCCTGGCCGTTGAAGCGGAACAGTGCCGTCGGCGGGTCTTCATAGCCGCGCCGGATCGTTGCCACATCGCTCAGCCGGAAGAAGCGGTCATTGACGCGCAGATTGATGCCGCGCAGGCTCTCCTCGGAGGTGAACTGGCCACCGACGCGCACGCTGACGCGCTCGGGTCCGGATTCGACGACGCCCGACGGGGTGATGGCGTTCTGCGCTTGCAGACTGGCCACGATCGCCTGCTGGTTGAGGCCGAGGGCTGCGATCTGGCGGGTCGAGAATTCGAGATAGATGGCTTCGTCCTGGGCGCCGACCAGATCGACCTTGCCGGCATTGGGCACAGTCAGGATCTGGGTCCTGACATCCTCGACATAGTCGCGCAACTGGCGCGGCGTCAGCCCGTCCGAGGTGAAGGCGTAGATATTGCCGAAGACGTCGCCGAAGCGGTCGTTGAAGAACGGCCCCTGCACGCCTTGCGGAAATTGGGGCGCGATGTCGTTGACCATGTTGCGCACCTGGGTCCAGTTCGGCACAACATCGCGCGCCTTGGTGGTGTCCTTCAGGTTGACGAAGATGACGGTCTTGCCGGCGGTGGTGACCGAGCGGGTGAAGTCGAGGCTGTCCAGTTCCTCGAGCTTCTTTTCGATGCGGTCGGTGACCTGCCGCACCGTCTCGTTGACCGAGGCGCCCGGCCAATTGGCCTGGACGATCATGGTCTTGATGGTGAAGTTCGGATCTTCCTCGCGGCCGAGATTGAGGTAGGCGAAGATGCCGGCGACGACGAAGACCAGCATGAAGTACCAGACCAGCGAGCGGTGGTTGAGAGCCCAGTCGGAGAGGTTGAACCCCTTCATGACGCCCCTCCTTGTGGAGTCTTGACCTTCTGGCCCTCCACCAGGCTGTGGACGCCGGCGGTGACGACGCGCATCCCGGCCTCAAGTCCTTCGGCGACGATGAAGCTGGCGGCGCCCTTCGAGGCGATCTTGATGTCGCGCGTCGAGACGCTCGACGTCTTTTCATCGACGATCCAGACCTTGTCGCCGCCATTCTTCTGCAGCAGCGCCGACAGCGGCAGCTCGATCGTCGGCGCCACCTTAGCCACCCGTGTCGCCGTCACCGTCGAGCCGAGCCGGAAGGCCTGCGGCGGATCGGTGAGCGTCAGCTTGACGCGGCGGCTGCGGGTCGAACTATCGGCCTGCGGCGCGATCTCGCGCAGCGTGGCCTCGGTCTGGATCGACGGCAGCGATTGCAGGATGACGCCGAACGGCGTGCCGACAGCCAGATCGCCGATCAATTGGTCGGGAATGTCGACCACCGCTTCGCGCAAATCCGAGCGCGCCACGGTGACGATGGTCTGGCCCGCCGAAACCGTCTGGCCGACCTCGGCGCCGGTGGCGGTGACGACGCCGTCGAAGTCCGAGAACAGCCTTGCATAGCCAAGCTGCTCCTGCGATTTGGCAAGCGCTGCCTTGGCCCGCTCGACGCCGGCTTCGGCCGCTTGCCTCGCCTGCTGCGCGGCATCGAAGACGGCCTGCGAGGTGTTGGCCGCGGCGAGCAACTGGCGCTGGCGGTCCTCGCTGGCGGCGGCGTTGGCGAATTGCGCCTCGGCATTGGAGAGTTCGGCCTTTGCCGCCTGTACGGCAAGCTCGAGCGCCGTCGGATCGAGCGTGGCGATCGTCGTGCCCTTGCTGACGATGTCGCCGACCTTGACGTCGCGCGAGACGACGCGGCCGAGCAGGCGGAAGGCGAGGTCGGCGCTGACCTGCGGCTCGATGGAGCCGGCAAAGCCGAAGGTCTGCGTCGTCTGCGGCTCGATCACCATCGACAGCACCGGCCGGATGATCTCGGGCGGCCTTTCCTCTGACTTCGAACAGGCTACGAGCATCGCAACTGAAAACAGAGCGGGCACGAGAAGCAGGATGCGCAGCCGCCTCATTGTGCTGCTCCCGAGATTTCAACCGTCTGCCCGGGACTGAGCAGCTGGCCGCCCGCGGTGACGACGCTTTGTCCGGCCTCCAGCCCCTTGTCGACGACAACCACGCCGGAATCGAAGGCCAGCACATTGACCAGGGCTGTTGTCACCGCCTTGGTCGAGGGATCGACAATCCAGACAGCCGGCTTGCCCTCGATCGAGGTCAGCGCCTGCCAGGGCAGGATGACGGCCTTCGCCGACCTGGCGTTGACCGAGCCGATGACCGTGGCGCCGAGCGGCATGCCTGCCGGCGTGTCGGCAATGCCGACCTTGACCCGGACCGACCCCGAAGCCGGATCGACCGCGGGGGAGACTTCGCGCACCTTGCCCAAGGCCTTCACCTGCGGGTCGGCAAGCAGCGTGATCGTCACCGAGGGCGATGGCGCCGTTTTGGCGACCAGCGTTTCCTGGACATTGAACACCGCATCGCGGTCACCGTCCTCGGCGACGGTGAAGACCGTCTGTGCCGCCTGCACCACTTGCCCGGATTCGACCTGCCGAGCGGTGATGACGCCGGCAGCGCCCGCCTTGAGCTCGGTGAAGGACAGGTTCTCTTTGGCGTTGGAAAGCGCGCTCTGCGCCTGGTCGACACTGCCTTGCGCCACCTTCTGCGCCTGGTCAGCGGCATCATAGTCCCGCCTGGTGGTAAAACCCTGGGCAAGCAGGGTTTTCTGCCGTTCGAAGGTGGCGGCCGCCTGGGTCAGTTGCGCCTGCGCGGCGTCGAGATCGGCTTGCGCCGAGCGCAAATCGGATTCCTGTTCTTGCGGATCGATGCGGGCGAGCACGGCGTCCTTGTCGACATGCTGGCCGACATCGACAAGCCGTTCGGCGACGCGGCCGCCGACACGGAACGACAGATTGTTCAGCGTGCGCGCCGCGATCACGCCTGTCAGCGAGCTCCTCGGCGCATAATCGGCCATCGCCACCGTCTCGGTGCGCACCATGATCGGCAGTTTCTTGGCCGCCTCCTGCTTCTGGCAGCCGGCCAGCAGCAGCGGCACCATCGCACAGGCGAGAAGGATCGGAGAAAACGAAAGAAGGCCTGAGGCCGGGCGCTGCGGGGCGGACGATGTCGCGTTTCTGCTCATAGGGTCCCTCACCGATCCGGAACGCTCATAACGGGTGAGCTGTCCCAGACATCGGGAGGATAATCGATCCGAAGGAAAAGGAAACCGATCTCGTACGCGTATCGGTCAGCGGATCAGGACCTGTCGACGTGCCGCGCACCGACGGCAGGCCCAATCGCCGGACGACGGTGCCGACTTGAGGAAAACGTGAAATAAGGCCAGAAGAGGCTCGAGACCTGTCAAGCAAGAGCGGGCGCCAGCCCGGCGAGGGATGACCATGAAGAACGCAGCCATTTCCGAACGCAAGAACCAGTCGATTTCCCGCGGCGTCGGCATGACGACGCAAATCTATGCCGATCGCGCGGAAAATTCTGAGATCTGGGACGTCGAAGGCCGCCGCTACATCGATTTCTCCTCCGGGATCGCCGTCGTCAACACTGGCCATCGCCACCCCAAGGTGATCGAGGCGGTCAAGGCGCAACTCGACCGCTTCACCCACACCTGCCACCAGGTGGTGCCCTATGAGAGCTATGTCAGGCTGGCCGAACGGCTGAACGCCATGCTGCCCGGCAAGTTCGAAAAGAAGACCATCTTCGTCACCACGGGCGCCGAGGCGGTGGAGAACGCCATCAAGATCGCCCGCAACGCCACCGGCCGCCAGGCCGTCATCGCCTTTGCCGGCGGCTTCCATGGCCGCACCTTCATGGGTATGGCGCTGACCGGCAAGGTCGTGCCTTACAAGGTCGGTTTCGGCGCCATGCCGGGCGACGTCTACCATGCGCCGTTCCCGGTTCCGCTGCACGGCGTGTCGGTCGCGGATTCGCTTGCCGCACTCGACAGGCTGTTCAAGGCCGATGTCGATCCGGCCCGCGTGGCCGCCATCATCATCGAGCCGGTGCAGGGCGAGGGCGGCTTCTATGACGCGCCGCGCGAGTTCCTGACGGCGCTGCGCAAACTCTGCGACCAGCACGGTATGCTGCTCATCGCCGACGAGGTGCAGACCGGCTTTGCCCGCACCGGCAAGATGTTCGCCATGGACCATCATGAAGTCGCGGCCGACATCACCACCATGGCCAAGAGCCTGGCCGGCGGCTTCCCGCTGGCGGCGGTCACCGGCCGCGCCGAAATCATGGATGCGCCCGGCCCCGGCGGCCTCGGCGGCACCTATGGCGGCAGCCCGATCGGTGTCGCTGCAGCACACGCCGTGCTCGACGTCATCGAGGACGAGAAGCTGTGCGACCGCGCCAACGCGCTCGGCGCCCGCCTGAAGCAGCGCCTGTCGGCGATCCGTGACGACGTGCCCGAGATTGTCGATATCCGTGGTCTAGGGTTCATGAACGCGGTCGAGTTCAACGACGTCAAGAAAGGCCTGCCGTCGGCCGAGATCGCCAACGCGATCCGGCTGAAGGCGCTCGACAAGGGGCTGATCCTACTGACCTGTGGCGTCTACGGCAACGTCATCCGTTTCCTCGCGCCGATCACCATCCAGGACAATGTCATGAACGAGGCGCTCGACATTCTGGAAAGCTCGATCCGCGAAGTCTGCGCTGCCTGAGCAGCCTTTACCTCCCCCTTGTGGGGAGGTCGGACCGAAGGTCCGGGTGGGGGAGCTTGGCGCCGACCCCCACCCCGATGCTTCGCATCGACCCTCCCCACAAGGGGGAGGGTAAAGCAAACCTAACCCGCAGCCCTAGCTGGCTCATCCTGCTGGAACGCCGCCAGCGCAGCCTTCAGCCCATCAGGCCCTTCCGCCACCGTCTGCTGCGTCGGCGAAAACCCTGCGCCGAGCATCTTGCGGCCGAGCATGTGGTCGCCCGGACGATTGACCGATTCGATGCCAAGTAGCCGTTTGCCGGCATAATGGTAGATCGAGAACTTGTTGTCGCCGCGGTCGCCCAGCACGACATGGCTGTCGCCGCCCGAGGTGAGTCCGACCATCTGCAACTTCATGTCGCCGATATCCGACCAGAACCATGGCACCGCCGCATAGGCGTCCGCATGGCCGGTGATGGTGCGCGCGGCAAGCCGGGCCTGGTCAGTGGCGTTCTGCACCGATTCCAGCCGCACATCGCCGCCGGTCGACCAGTGGCGGTAAGAGGCAGCGTCGCCGATGGCGAGGATGTCAGGCACCGAGCTGCGCATCTGCTGGTCGACGCGGATGCCATTGGCAACAGTCAGCCCGGCAGCCTGCGCCAGTTCGACATTCGGCACCGCACCGATGCCGACAATGACCATGCGGGCCGGCAACCTTTCGCCGGTGGAGGTGATGGCGGCGCTGACATGGCCGTTTTCGCCTTCCAGCCTTGCAATGGTGGTGCCGGTGAGAATGCGCACGCCGATCGTTTCCAGCCGCTGGCGGACATGGCTCGCCACCACCGGCGCCACGGCGCGGCCGAGCAGCCGGTCGACTGCCTCAACCACGGTGACGTTGCGGCCGGCCACTCGCAGCGTCGCCGCGATCTCCAGTCCGATGAAGCCGCCGCCGAGAATGACGATGTCTTCGCTCTGCGCGCTGAGTTCGCGGATCAGCCGTGCATCGGCGATCGAGCGTAGCGACAGCACGCCCGAGAGGTCAGCGCCCGGAAGTGGCAGAAGCCGCGGCCGCGAACCGGTGGCCAGGATAAGGCGATCGAAGGCAAGCACACCGCCGCCTGCTATTTCCAGCCGGTGGCCTGCCGTATCGATGCTGTCGATACGGATGCCTGGCCTGAAGTCGATGGTGCTGCCGGTGTAAAATGCCTCGCCGCGCAAGGGCTGCGGTTTGGCCTCGGCATCCTTGATGAAGGTCTTCGACAAAGGCGGCTTGTGGTAGGGCAGCTCGTTTTCGTCGCCGATCAGCACGACCGGTCCGTCATAGCCTTCCTCGCGCAGGCTGGCGGCCGCTTGCACGCCCGCATGACCCGCACCGACAATGACGACACCATTCTTCATCGCAACCCGAATTCCTGTTTCAAATCTAGAGCATGATGCCGAAAAGTGTGAAGCGGTTTGCGGACGACATCATGCTCTTTGATTGTGAGCCGTTCCGCCAGATGGCGATTGTCTGCCGCCGTCGCAAGAGCCCAGGTCCGGGTCGCACCCGGAATGGTCGTCTGTCAATCTCGGTGTCTCTCACCAGGGCTGCTGGGGATACGGTTTAAAGTTGATAGTCCCAGTTTAGAATAATTCTAAACTGTTGTTTCAATTGAATTTTCTGGGGTTCGCCAGTTGACTTCCAGCGCCGCCATCGTTTTATGGAGGCTCGCGCGTCAGCGCATCCCTTTGATGTTTGGGCCTTGAACCCGTTCGATTGGAGGCATTTGGTGTCTTTCTACCGTGAGCCGCGCAGCGGCGCGGCATCCGTTGTGACCTATGGCATGCCTATGTCCGGGCACCGCCTGGCACGCGCGCCTTTTACCGAATTCCCTTTGAACTGGAGAACGATGATGACAGCACGATATGGCGGCAGGCTGGCTGCGATCGGTGCCACGGCAATGTTGACGGCGGCGGTTTTCATCCTGCCGGCCAAGGCGGCAGAGACCGACGCCAAGGCGGTCATCAAAACCTATTCCGACATCGCGCTGGCCAAATACGAGGATTCGCTGACCACCGCCCAGGCGCTCGACAAGGCTGTCGACGCGCTGCTTTCCAACCCGTCGGCCGACACGCTGAACGCCGCCCGCGATGCCTGGAAGGCGTCGCGCGTGCCTTACCAGCAGACCGAGGTGTACCGCTTCGGCAACAAGATCGTCGACGACTGGGAAGGCAAGGTGAACTCCTGGCCGCTGGACGAAGGCCTGATCGATTATGTCGCCAAGAGCTATGGCACCGAGTCCGATGCCAACGCGCTCTACACCGCCAATGTGATCGCCAACAAGGAAATCGAGATCAACGGCAAGAAGGTCGACGCGTCGAAGCTGACGCCGGAGTTCCTCTCCGGCACGCTGCAGGAGGCCGGCGGCATCGAAGCCAATGTCGCCACCGGCTATCACGCCATCGAATTCCTGCTCTGGGGCCAGGACCTGCACGGCACCGGCCCGGGCGCCGGCGAGCGGCCCTACACCGACTATGACCTCAAGAACTGCACCGGCGGCAATTGCGACCGCCGGGCGCAGTATCTGAAGTCTGCCAGCGACCTGCTGGTCTCCGACCTGCAGGAGATGGTCGGCAACTGGAAGGAAGACGGCGTGGCCCGCAAGAACCTTGTCGACGGCCAGCCGAACACCGCCATCTCGGTGGTCTTCACCGGCATGGGCTCGCTGTCCTACGGCGAACTGGCCGGCGAGCGCATGAAGCTCGGCCTGCTACTACACGATCCGGAAGAGGAGCACGACTGCTTCTCCGACAACACCTTCAACTCGCATCTCTATGACGCCATCGGCATCCGCGCCGCCTATCTCGCCAGCTACACGCGCCTCGACGGCACCGTCGTTTCAGGTCCATCGGTGCACGATATGGTGAAGGCAGCCGATCCGGCGATCGACAAGGAGCTGTCCGACAAGCTCGACGTCTCGGTCGCCAAGATGGAGGCGATCAAGGCGCGGGCTGTGGCCGGCGAGGCCTATGACCAGCAGATCGCCGAGGGCAACACCGAAGGCAACGCCACGGTGCAGGCGGCAATCGACGCGTTGGTCGACCAGACCAAGTCGATCGAACGCGCCGTTGGTGCCTTGAAGCTCAACGACATTGCCTTCGAAGGTTCCGACAGCCTTGATGCACCGGAGAAAGTGTTCAAGTAACACCCCAACCAACCACCAGCCAAACGGCGCGGAGGAGGCGCCGTCAGCCAGAGCCAATCCATGCTGATCTGCCATTGCAACATCATCACCGAAAAGGAGATTGAGCAGACGATCGTCGATCTGCTGGATCAGGATCCCTGGCAGCTCATCGTGCCGGCGAAAGTCTATCACTCGATGCAAAAGCGCGGTCGCTGTTGCGGCTGCTTCCCAAATGTGGTCGAAACGATCATTCGGGTCACCGAAAATTACCACGCCCGCTCGGAGGCGAGCGGCGTCGACATCGTTTCACATCTGGATCGCGTCAGAGGCCTGCGCGTCCAATACGGGAGCAGAACCCATGAAAGGCGAAAAGCTGATCATAGAGCGGCTTAACGAGGCTCTTTTCCTGGAGCTCGGCGCCGTCAATCAATACTGGGTGCATTTCCGTCTGCTCGAGGACTGGGGATACGCCAAGCTGGCAAAGAAGGAACGCGCCGAATCGATCGAGGAGATGCACCATGCCGACCGGCTGGTGGCCCGTATCATCTTCCTCGAAGGCCACCCCAATCTGCAGTCCGTGGCGCCTTTGCGCATCGGCCAGAACGTCAAGGAAGTGCTCGAATCCGATCTTGCCGGCGAATATGACGCGCGCACCGCTTACAAGCGTTCGCGCGAGATCTGTGAAGAAGCAGGCGACTACGTGACGATGAAGCTGTTCGAGGACTTGCTGGCGGACGAGGAAGGTCACATCGACTTCCTTGAAACGCAGCTCGACCTGCTGGCCTCGATCGGCGAGGAAAAGTACGGCCAGCTCAACGCCGCATCGGCGGACGAGGCGGAGTAGGATCATGCGGGAATGCGGCGTCTCCTAGATTTTCCGCGCCGCTTGCGGCGGGCTAACGGCTCGCTGCTCCTCAAAAATCCGCGATACCAGCCGTTTCGCGGGCTTTCGGTTGCCATCCTTGCGATTGTTTCGGCCCCGGCGCTGGCTGGTGCTGTGGACCCGGACGGCCTCGCCACCAGCCGCACCGATCTGACGCCGAAGGATCAGGCGCGCGTCCTTGCCGTCACCAGGCCGACCACGGACTTCTCCAAGCCAGAATCCTTCGAAACGATGCAAGGCGGCGCCGGCACCTCGCGCAAGCAGGTCGACCGCGACGCCTTCTCTCAACCCTCTGAAAACATCACCTTCGAGGAAGAGGGCAATTTCAAGCTCGGCAATGCGCTTTTTCGCAAGAACTGGGTGTCGTCGCCGTCTTCGACCCAGGCGTCGGATGGTCTCGGGCCGCTGTTCAACGAGCGTGCCTGCCAGAATTGCCATCTGAAGGATGGCCGCGGCCGCCCGCCAGCAGCCGACAGCCGCACCACCTCGATGTTCCTGCGGCTGGCGCGCGATGCCAGCACAGCGGATGAAAAGGCCGAGATCGCCGCGCACAATGTGCTGAACTTCCCTGACCCGGTCTACGGCACGCAATTGCAGGAGCTGGCCGTCCCCGGCCTCAAGGGCGAAGGCCGCATGCATGTCGACTATCACGAGGAAAAGGTTGCGCTTGGCGACGGCACCACCGTTTCGCTGCGCAAACCGAGTTATTCCATCGACGGTCTCGGCTACGGGCCGCTCGACCCGAACACCACATTGTCGCCGCGCCTGACGCCGCCGATGATCGGCCTTGGCCTGATCGAACAGATCGCACCGGCCGATATTCTTGCCCACGCCGATCCAGACGACCGCGATGGCGACGGCATTTCCGGCAAACCCAACATCGTACGCGACGTCAGCAGCGGCGAACTGACACTCGGCCGCTTCGGCTGGAAGGCGCAAACCGCCTCGATCCGCCAGCAGGCGGTGGATGCCTTTGACGGCGATATCGGCATTTCGACACCGGAAGGGCCCAACCATTGGGGCGATTGCACCGCGGCCGAAAAGGCCTGCCTCGCCATGCCGAACGGCGTCCAGAAGCGGCTCGGTACTGTCGAGGCGCCGTCGCCGGTGATGGACCTTGTCACTTTCTATTCGCAGAATCTTGCCGTGCCAGCGCGGCGCGATGTCGGCGATCCGGCCGTGCTCGCCGGCAAGAAACTGTTCTACGACATGGGCTGCATCTCCTGCCACACGCCGAAATTCGTCACCATGCGCGGCACGCCCAACAATGCGCAAGCCTTCCAGCTGGTCTGGCCTTATTCTGACTTCCTGCTACACGACATGGGTCCCGGTCTCGCCGATGGCCAGGCCGTTGGCGAGGCGACGGGCAGCGAATGGCGCACACCGCCGCTCTGGGGCGTCGGGCTCACCAAGACGGTCAACGGCAACAGCTTCTTCCTGCATGACGGGCGTGCGCGTACGCTTACCGAAGCTATCCTCTGGCACGGCGGCGAGGGGCAGAAGGCGCGCGACGGCTTTGCCGCTACCGATGCCGCCGACCGCGATGCTCTCATCAAATTCCTGGAGTCCCTCTGATGCTGAAGCGCTTTTTGCCTGCCCTCGCGCTAGCGCTGGCCATGTCCTCCCCGGCATCGGCCTCGGTGAAAGCCTCCGACGTCATCCAGCGCGCGATCGACGCCTTTGTCCGTCCCGCCTATGCCAGCCTGCATAACCATACCGGTAGCCTGGCCAAGGCCATGGACACGCTCTGCCAGGCGCCATCACAGGGCAATCTCGACGCCGCGCATGCCGAATTCTCGGCCACGGTCGCAGCCTGGTCGTCGGCCGAAATCATCGGCTTCGGGCCGATCAAGGAGAACAACCGGCTGGAGCGCATGCTCTACTGGCCGGACCGCAAGAGCATCGGCCTGAAGCAGGTGCAGGCCGCTCTGGCCGCCAAGGACCCGACCGCCACCGATCCGGCGCAGCTGGCTGGCAAGAGCGTCGCCATGCAGGGGTTAGGGGCGCTGGAGTTCGTGCTCTATGGCGATGGCTCCGAGGCGCTCGCCGGCAAGGACGATCCCTATCGCTGTGCCTATGGCGCGGCGATTGCGAGGAATATCGAGACGATGGCCGCCGACGTCGACGCAGCCTGGAAAAAGCCGAACGGCTTTGCGGCCCTGTGGGCCAATCCGGGACCTGACAACGCGCTCTATCGCGACGGCACCGAAGCGGTGACCGAACTGGCCGGCGTCTTCATCAATGAGCTGGAGATGGTCCGAGACGTGCGCCTCAAGGGCTTTCTCGGCGCCAAGCCGGATGCAGACAAGCCTAGGCAGGCGATCTTCTGGCGCTCGCAGAACACCGGCCTGTCATTAGCCGGCAATCTCTCAGGCATCGACACGCTGTTTGAGGCCTCGAAACTCGGCGACGCGCTGCCGGAGGATGCACGCTGGATGGCGGAATCGATCCATATCCAGCTGGTCAACGGCGTCGCCACCGCGAAGTCGGTTCAGGGCCCGATCGACAAGGCGCTCGCCGATCCGGTTGAGCGCGAAAAGCTCGAGCATTTCGCGCTGATCACCTCCAGCCTGTCAGGCTTGATCGGCACCAGGTTGACGGCCGAATTCGGCCTGACCGCCGGCTTCTCCTCGCTCGACGGAGACTGATCATGAGGACGCCACTGATCGATCGCCGCGATTTTCTGAAGGCCGCCGGCGCTGGCTTCGTGGCGGCAATGGCGCCGCCGGCCTGGGCAAATACGCTCAGCACGGATGCGGTCTTTGCCACCGCCTTCGTCAAGCGCGATGGCAGTTTTGGTGCGGCTGTGCTGTCGGAAGCCGGCAAGCTACTGCATGCGATCGACCTGCCCGACCGTGGCCACGACGTCACCTTCGATCCGGTATCGAAGCGCTCCGTGGTCTTCGCCAGGCAGCCCGGCACCTTCGCCGTGGTCTTCGACCACACCGGCCGCGAAGCGCCGCAGACCATTGCCAGCATCACCGGTCGGCACTTCTTCGGCCATGGCGCGTTCTCGGCCGATGGGGCGCTGCTCTACGCCACCGAGAATGATTTCGACAATGCCGCCGGCGTCGTCGGGATCTACGACGCACGCGCCAAATTCAGCCGCATCGGCGAGTTCCCGACCTATGGCATGGGGCCGCACGAGCTTCTGCTGCTTGGCGACGGCAGGACGATCGCCATCGCCAATGGCGGCATCGAGACCCATCCGGACTATGGCCGCGCCGAACTCAACATTGCGACGATGAAGCCGTCTTATGTGCTGGTCGACCGCATCACCGGGGACCTCATCGAAAAACACGAACTGCCGGCTTCCCTGCACCAACTGTCGATCCGCCACATGGATGCCGATGCGTCCGGCACCATCTGGTTCGGCTGCCAGTATCGTGGTCCAGGCACCGACCGTCCGTTGCTGGTCGGCCGCGCTGCCCGTGGCAAGGACCTGCAGCTGATCGACATGCCGCAGGACGTGCTGTCCGGCTTCAAGAACTATATCGGCTCGGTCGCGGCCAATCCGGTTGCCGGAACGGTCGCGGTGTCGTCACCGGAAGGCAATTCGCTGGCCGTGATCGACGCCGCCAGCGGCAAGATCGTCGCCACCAAGGTGCTGGTCGAGGTCTGCGGCCTGGCACCCGACGGCCCGGGCTTCATGGCGACGACAGGTGCTGGCGAAATCATCGAAGGCAGCGGCACGACGCGCTCCGAGCCCGATTATGTCTGGGACAACCACATGCTGCGCATCGCGCCGGCGGCGTAAGCCGTCCGGCCTACGCCGAAGCGAAGCCGCTTAACAATTTATGCGCTGGCTCTTGCGGCGGCGCGCCATGGCGGGCAGAGGGAGACTGTTTTTCGAACCGGTGCCCATGAAACTGCTCGCCATCGACTGTGCCGCCAATCTCTGCGCCGCCTGCGTCTACGATGCAGTGGCTGGCAAGGAACTCGGCCGCTCGGTACTCGATCTCGGCAAGGGCCATGCCGAACACCTGATGGCCGTCATCGACCAGGCGCTGAAGGCAGGCGGAACCGGCTATGCCGGCCTTGGCGCTGTCGCCGTCTCGGTCGGCCCGGGCTCGTTTACTGGCCTGCGTGTCGGTGTGTCGGCGGCGCGCGGCCTGGCGCTGGCGCTGAAAATCCCGGCGATCGGCGTGACGACGCTGGAAGCGTTGACGGCAGAAGCAAGCGCGGCATTCCCCGGCCGCCCGGTCCTGGCCGCGCTTGATGCCGGCCGCGAGGAGATCCATGCCGCATTTTACGATGCGGAAGCGATTTTGCGCTATGGTCCTGCGGTGACCACACTTGCGCAAGCCGCGGAAATGGCGGCGGACAATCGTCCGGTGCTTGCCGGCACGGCGGCTGAGCAGATCGCCGCGGCGGTCGGACGCACCTTCGATATCGGCCCGACATCGGCCACTGCCGACATTGCGATCTACGCCCGGTTGGCGGCTGCCAAGCCTGAAGGGGAAAGGCCGAAACCGCTTTATCTGCGCGGCGCCGACGCCAAGCCGCAGGCGGGGTTCATTTTATCGCGGCAGGACAAATAATGCGCATTCCCTTCCTCCAGCCGCGCCGCAGGGACTATGCGCTCGAACCGCTGACCATCGCCGACAGCCCAGCGGTGTCGGCGCTGCATCGCGAGGATTTCGTCCGGCCGTGGACCGATGGTGAGTTCGCCGCGCTGCTCGAGCAGGACACCGTGTTCGGCTATGCCGCGCGTGAGATCGGCCAGGGCGCCAAGCCGCCGGTCGGCTTCGTGCTGGCCAGGCTTGCTGCCGGCGAAGGCGAGATCCTGACCGTGGCGGTGGCACGCTCGCATCGCCGCCAGGGCCTCGGCTGGCAGTTGATGGACGCGGTGCTGCGCGAACTGCATGCACAGCGCGCCGAGGCGCTGTTCCTCGAAGTCGACGAGACCAATGTCGCCGCGATCGCGCTGTACCGCCGGCTCGGCTTCCGCCAGGTAGGCCACCGCGCCAATTATTACCGCTCGACCGAACATGGCCCGACCGGCGCGCTTGTCATGCGCCGCGATCTCCGCTAGCGCAGAACGCGGGATAAGGTCAGGCGCATGATCGGAAAAATCAGGATTTTCCTGGCGCTGAGCCTCGTTGTCGTCGGCTCGCTGGCGCTTGTGCCGCTACAACTGCTGTCGATGAAGACCGGAATCTGGCGCGAGACGGTCATTCTGAAGGTCTGGCACAGGCTCATTGTCCGCACGCTCGGCCTGCGCATCCACGTCAAAGGCGCATTGTCCAGCCGGCGCCCGCTGCTGGTCGCCTCGAACCATATCTCCTGGACCGACATCATGGTGCTCGGCTCCTTTGCCGATGTGACGTTCATCGCCAGGGCGGACATGGAAGGCTGGCCGCTGATCGGCTGGCTGTCGAAATTGCAGCGCACCGTCTTCATCGAGCGTGAGCGCAAGCGCACCGCCGGCGACCAGGCCAGCGAAATTGCCAGCCGCATGGCCAAGGGCGATGCCATGGTGCTGTTTGCCGAGGGTTCGACCGGAGATGGCAACACCATCCTGCCGTTCAAGAGCACCTTGTTCGGTGCCGCCTCGATGGCCATTTCGGAAGGTGCGGCCGAACAGGTCTTCATCCAGCCACTGGCGATCGCTTATACGCGGGTGCACGGCGTGCCGCTCGGCCGCCGTCACAGGTCGATCGCCGCCTGGATCGGCGATCAGGACCTGATGCCGCATCTCAAGGTGTTGATGGCCGAAGGCGCGCTCGACGTCGAAGTGCATTTCGGCGAGCCAATCGTCTTTTCCAAGGGCTCGAACCGCAAGGAAACGTCGAGGCTGATGGAACGCCAGGTGCGCGCGATGATGCAGGCGGCACTCGCCGACCCCCTCCCGAGCCGCTAGCGCAGGCAGTGCACCTATCGGCGCATCCCGAGAATCGTCTGTTTTTTGTCACGGAAAGGCGTTAGAAGCCGCCGGATGGATTTGAACACGATAGAGCGGAACGACGCTGACATCGCCGCACAAAGCGCTGATGCAGCGTCCGCCCCGGCCAAAAAGGTCTTCGTCAAGACCTATGGCTGCCAGATGAATGTCTATGATTCACAGCGCATGACCGATGCGCTGGCCGCCGACGGCTATACCGCGACCGACACCCTCGCCGAGGCCGACCTGGTGCTGCTCAACACCTGCCACATCAGGGAGAAGGCGGCGGAAAAGGTCTATTCCGAACTCGGCCGCATCCGCGACATGAAGGCCGAACGCGCGGCAGCAGGGCGCGAAATGCTGATCGGCGTTGCCGGCTGCGTCGCGCAGGCCGAAGGCGCGGAGATCATCCGCCGTTCGCCTGCCGTCGACCTTGTCATCGGCCCGCAGACCTATCACCGGTTGCCGGACGTGCTGGCGCGGGTGCGCGGCGGCGAGAAGATCGTCGAGACCGAATATGCCATCGAGGACAAGTTCGAGCACCTGCCGCAGCCGACGCGCGTCGACGTCATCAAGCGCGGCGTCACCGCTTTCCTCACCGTTCAGGAAGGCTGCGACAAGTTCTGCACCTTCTGCGTCGTGCCCTACACCAGGGGCTCGGAAGTGTCGCGGCCGGTGGCGCAGATCGTCGCCGAAGCCGAGCGGCTGGCCGAAGCCGGCGTACGCGAGGTGACGCTGCTTGGCCAGAACGTCAACGCCTGGCACGGCAAGGGCGAAGACGGTGCGGAATGGGGCCTGGGCCGCCTGCTGTTCCGGCTGGCCGAGATCCCCGGCCTGGCGCGGCTGCGCTACACCACCAGCCATCCGCGCGACATGGATGACGAGTTGATATCGGCCCATCGCGACCTGCCGGCGCTGATGCCGTATCTGCATCTGCCGGTGCAGTCGGGGTCCGACCGCATCCTCAAGGCGATGAACCGCAGGCACACGGCCAAGGATTATCTGGCGCTGCTCGAGCGCATTCGCGCCGCCCGCGGCGACATCGCGCTGTCCGGCGACTTCATCGTCGGCTTCCCCGGTGAAACCGACGCCGATTTCGAGGCGACGATGGAGCTGGTGCGCCAGGTGAACTACGCCTCGGCCTTTTCGTTCAAATATTCGCCGCGCCCCGGCACGCCGGGCGCCGACATGCCCGATCATGTGCCGGAAGCGGTCAAGGATCAGCGCTTGCAACGGCTGCAGGCCCTCTTGCTGAAACAGCAGCAGGATTTCGGCCTGAGCCTGGTCGGCAGCACCATCGATACGCTGATCGAGAAGCCCGGCCGTCAGGCCGGCCAGAAGGTCGGCCGCTCGCCCTGGCTGCAGCCGGTTATTGTTGATGAAAAGGCCGGCGAAATCGGTGACATTATCCGGGTGCGAATCACGAAGACGGGCTACAATAGCCTGTTCGCCGAATTGGCCTGATGGCCTCGGCAGATGAGGAGAGACGGTTGAGCGCTGCTGAAGTGAAGACTCTGCCCCAGAACCAGACATCCGGGGCCTCTGACATGGCGCACATCGTTCTGACTTTCGACAACAACAAGCTTGCCAGCGCCCTGTACGGCCAGTTTGACGAGAACCTGGCCCGGCTCGAGCAGAAGCTCGGCGTCGACATCCGCTCACGCGGCAACCAGTTGACCATCAAGGGTTCGGCCTCGGCGGCCGAGCAGGCGCGCCGCGCGCTCGACAATCTCTATGGCATTCTCCAGAAAGGCACCGATATCGGCCAGTCCGACGTCGACGGTGCTGTGCGCATGGCGGTTGCCGCCGACGACCAGCTGACGCTGCCGACGCTGGAGCGCAAGGGCAAGGTCTCGGCCGCCCAGATATCCACCCGCAAGAAGACCATCTATGCCCGTTCGCTCAACCAGGACGCCTATATGCGGGCGCTGGAGCGCTCGGAACTGGTGTTCGGCATCGGCCCCGCCGGCACCGGCAAGACCTACCTGGCGGTGGCGCATGCGGCGATGCTGCTCGAACGCGGCATGGTCGAGCGCATCATCCTGTCGCGCCCGGCGGTCGAGGCCGGCGAGCGGCTGGGCTTCCTGCCCGGCGACATGAAGGAGAAGGTCGATCCGTATCTGCGGCCGCTTTATGATGCGCTGTACGACATGATGCCGGCCGACAAGGTTGAGCGTGCCATTGCTGCCGAAGTCATCGAAATCGCGCCGCTCGCCTTTATGCGTGGCCGCACGCTGGCGCACGCCGCCGTTATCCTCGACGAGGCGCAGAACACCACGCCGATGCAGATGAAGATGTTTTTGACCCGTCTTGGCGAGAATTCGCGCATGATCGTCACCGGCGATCCGACGCAGATCGACTTGCCCCCAAGCACCAAATCCGGCCTGGTCGAAGCCTTGCGTGTCCTTGACGGTGTGGCCGGCGCGGTAACCGTGCGCTTCAACGATGTCGACGTCGTTCGCCATCCGTTGGTGGCGGAAATCGTCAGGGCCTATGACCGCGACGCCAAGCTGTCGCGCGGCCTCGGCGCCGAGAGCTGATCATGACGATGCGGGCTCATGCCTGAAGATATAAAGACTGGCGGCGGGGACAGTTCGGTCCCCGTCGAGATCGATCTGTCGGTCGAGGCTGGCGATTGGCCCGGCGAGGCGGCGCTGACGCTGCTGGTCGACCGCGCCGTGTCGGCTGCCTTTGCCGAAACTGGTGCCGCCGGTCATTCCGAGCTCAGCATCGTCTTTTCCGACGATGCCAATATCCGCACCCTCAATGCCGGCTGGCGTGGCAAGGACAAGGCGACCAACGTCTTGTCTTTCCCGGCTTTTCCGTTCCCCAAGGGCGGCAAGCTGCCGCCGATGCTGGGCGATATCGTGCTAGCGTCCGAGACGGTGACGCGCGAAGCGGCTCTGGAAGAGAAGCCCTTCGAGAACCATATCACCCATCTCGTCATCCATGGCCTTCTGCATTTGCTGGGCTACGATCACGAGACCGATGCAGAGGCCGAGGAGATGGAAGCCATCGAGCGCGCAGCGCTTGCAAGGCTTGCCATTCCCGATCCCTACACGTAATGACAAAAGACCAATTGACCGGACGACGATGAACGACAAACCAGAAACTGCCGCCCGCCCCGAGGCTGGCAGTGCGACCAAGCCTTCCGATACAACGGAAGAGGGATCGAGTCCGAGTACCATCACCGGCAGCCCCGCTCCTGGTAGCATTGCCAGCGAGCCATCGCCTGCCGGTCCCTCCCTGTTCGACCGCGTTTTGGGCCTGTTCCGGCAGCGCAACGGCACCAGCCTGCGCGAGGAGATCGCTGGCGCGCTTGCCGAAACGACCAGCGATGCCGAGTCTTTTTCGCCCGGCGAACGCGCCATGCTCAACAACATCCTGCGCCTGCGCGAAGTGCGCGTCGAGGACGTTATGGTGCCGCGCGCCGACATCGAGGCGGTCGAGATCACCACGACTTTGGGCGATCTGCTCGGCCTGTTCGAGCAATCCGGCCATTCGCGCATGCCGGTCTATTCCGAAACGCTCGACGATCCGCGCGGCATGGTTCACATCCGCGACGTGCTGGCGCACATCACCAAGGTCGCCCGCGTCAAGAAGGGCAGGACATCGAGGAAGACGCCGGCAACGACGCTTCTCGACCTCGCCCAGGTCGATCTTGGCCGCACCATCGGCGACCTCAATCTGATCCGCCCGGTGCTGTTCGTGCCGCCCTCCATGCTTGCCTCCGATTTGATGGGTCGCATGCAGACAACGCGCACCCAGATGGCGCTGGTCATCGACGAATATGGCGGCACGGATGGCCTGGCCTCGCTGGAAGACATCGTCGAAATGGTCGTCGGCGATATCGAGGACGAGCATGACGAAGACGAGCCGCTGATCACCCAGACCGGCGAGGGCGTCTTCGTCGTCGACGGCAAGGCTGAGATCGACGAGGTCGCCAAGATGATCGGCGAGGACTTTACCGCCGGCGAACATGGCGAATATGTCGACACCATCGGCGGCATGATCTTCAACACGCTGGGCCGCGTGCCTGCGCGCGGCGAAGTGGTCCAGGCGATACCCGGCTTCGAGTTCCACGTGCTCGATGCCGATCCGCGCCGCGTCAAGCGGGTGCGCATCGTCCAGAACCAGAAAGGCGAGCGCCGCCGCCGCGCCACCGCTCGCACCGAGCAGGCCTGATTCGCGCCGCATGACGGTCGAAGACCCGTTCAAGCACACCACATTCGGTTCCGGGGTTTTCTATAGGGATCCAAGGGCTGCACTGATCTGGCTTGAAGCCGCTTTCGGTTTCGAACCGAGCATGGTGGTCAGCGACACCGACGGAAGGCTGGTCCATGCCGAAATGCGCTTCGGTGACGGCTACATCATCGTCGATTCAGAATGGGTCGATCACGTCGCCAGCCCGGCTTCAGTCGGCGGCAAGAACACCCAGTCGGTCTGTGTGCGCCTGAAAGACGGCCTGGACGCGCATTGCGAACGGGCGAGGGCGGCCGGAGCCGAGATAGTCGAGGCGCCTGCCGACCATTTCTACGGCGAGCGGCAATACCGGGCGCGCGATCCCGAAGGCCATGTCTGGACCTTCACCCAGACCTTGCGTGCCGTTTCGCGCGAGGAGGCCGAGCAGCTGAGCGGCTTCAGCATCGACGGCTGGCACCGGTAACGCAGTGATCGGCCGGTTCGTAGCGAGTCGCATTTCAATAAATCTGATAAATCTTGGCTCCTGATTCGCACGACCTGGGAAGTCTGCATGGAGCGCCTGGCCGGCCGGATAATTCTGCTTTGGGGCTGGCGGCGTGCGCTTGTGGCGTTTCTCGCCGGCGCGCTGGCGGTGCTCGCCCAGGCACCATACGATTTCTTCGCCGTCTGTTTCGTCTCGTTTCCGCTGCTGGTCTGGCTGCTCGACGGCGCCACCGGCGAGGCTTCCGACAGCTGGCTCAGGCGCCTGCGGCCAGCCTTTGCCATTGGCTGGTGGTTCGGTTTCGGTTATTTCCTCGCCGGCCTGTGGTGGATCGGCGAGGCGCTTCTGGTCGAGGCCGACAGTTTCGCCTGGGCCTTGCCCTTCGCGGTCGTCGGCATTCCTTTGGCGCTGGCGTTTTTCTACGGTTTCGCCACCGTCGTCGCGCGGCTGTTATGGACCAACGACATTGGCCGCATCGCCGCCCTTGCCTTTGCTTTCGGCCTGACCGAATGGCTGCGCGGCTTTCTGTTCACCGGCTTCCCCTGGAATGCCGTTGGCTATGCGGCGATGCCCGTGCCGTTGTTGATGCAAAGCGTGTCGGTGACCGGCATGATCGGCATGAACGCGCTGGCGGTCTTTGTCTTTGCAATGCCGGCTCTGCTCGCCGCGCGCCGGCATGTGCGCCTCGGACTGATATTGCTTGCCGCTCTCGTCGCCTCCCATGCCGGCTTCGGCTATTTCAGGTTGGCGGCTCCCGACAAGCCGGCAACGCACAATCTCGATGTCCGCATTGTGCAGCCGGATGTCGATCTCAGCGAGAAGTGGGACGCTTCGGTGCGCGACCGCATCTTCGCGACCATGATGGGCCTGTCGGCCGCAGCGCCGGATCCCGGTCACAACAAGCCGCAGCTGATCCTGTGGCCGGAGACCTCGGTGCCGTTCCTGTTCACCGAGCGCCCTGATGCGCTGACCGCGCTCGGCGACATGCTGCAGCCCGGGCAGATGCTGATTGCCGGCGTCGTGCGCGAGGAGGGCGGATCGGGGGCCGAGACCGACAGCCGCTACTACAATTCAGTGGTGGCGATCGACGACAAGGGCGAGATTGCCGACGCCGTCGACAAGGTCCATCTGGTGCCTTTCGGCGAGTATCTGCCGTTCTCCGGTCTGCTCAGCCGCTTCGGCATCGAACAATTGGTCGCCGGGCCGATGAACTTCGCCGCCGGCAATGAGCGCCACCCGATCGTCTTGCCCGGCGGCATAAGCGCCTTGCCGTTTATTTGCTACGAGGTGATCTTTCCCGATCTGGTGGCGGTTGACGCTACGTCATCCCAACTTATTGTGAATGTCACCAACGACGCCTGGTTCGGCGACACGCCCGGGCCGTACCAGCATTTCAGGCAGGCGCAGATTCGTACGGTGGAAAATGGATTGCCCCTGTTGCGCGCAGCCAACAACGGCATTTCGGCCGTTGTCGATACGCGCGGACGCATCGTCGACGCCCTGGCGGTCGATGCGCGCGGCGCCATCGACGTGCGGGTGCCCATCTCCGGGCAGGCCTTCATCTCCGCCGGTCAACGGCGCATTAACGGAATGCTGATCATGTTCCTGTTTGCCGTGATCGCCCTCGGCTTGAACGTAAGGCAACGGCTACGGGTGAATTGACAGTCGACACATTAGAAACTCATACTGTTCCCGCCTAATTTTCTCGAAGTCGGTTGGTGTTTCTGTTGGGGCAGTTGGCTCCGGCTTCGTTTGGGCGAGAAAAATAGAAAAAGCCGGAAAAATTCGGCGAGGAAAAAATGACAGAAGAAAACAAGAAAAAACCGAATCCGATCGACATCCATGTCGGAAGTCGCGTCCGGCTTCGGCGCAATATGCTTGGAATGAGCCAGGAAAAGCTGGGTGAAAATCTCGGTATTACGTTTCAGCAGATCCAAAAATATGAAAAGGGAACGAATCGCGTCGGCGCCAGCCGTCTGCAGGCAATAGCCTCGATACTCAGCGTGCCTGTCGCCTTCTTTTTCGAGGATGCGCCAGGGCAGGAGCCGGTGGGTAACAAAGGATTTGCCGAGGACGCTTCGATGGCTTTCGCCGTCGAATTCTGCGGCAGTCCGGAAGGACTTCAGCTCAACCGCGCCTTCGTCAAGATAGCGGATGTGAAGGTGCGCCGCCGGATCATTGATCTGGTGAAATCCCTTTCTGCCGAAGATGCCGAGTGATCCGGTGCGTCGATTGACCCATTGGCCGGAGTAGCCCAAGGGCTCGACTGCCGGCGGCGCCAAGCCGCCGGTGGTACAAGATATATTGCTGCGACATTCATGCCAGAACCGCGGCACCGCTTGACGAGCGGCGCCCGGCACCGTTAACACGTGGCGCGCCAAAATCGGCAGCCCTGCCGATCGTTTTTTCAAGAGGGGACACCCGTGACGCGGCAGAACTACTTCTTCACCTCGGAATCCGTTGCCGAGGGTCATCCCGACAAGGTTTGCGACCGCATCTCCGACGAGATCGTCGATCTGGTCTATCGCGAGGCCAAGAAGACCGGCATGGACCCGTGGAAAGTCCGCGTCGCCTGCGAGACTCTTGCCACCACCAACCGTGTTGTCATCGCCGGCGAGGTCCGGGTTCCCGAGACGCTGCTGAAGAAGGACAAGCAAGGCAACATCCTGATGGATTCCGCCGGCCACCCGGTCGTCAATCCGGCCAAGTTCAAGTCGGTCGCCCGCAAGGCGATCCGCGAAATCGGCTACGAGCAGGCCGGCTTCCACTGGAAAACGGCAAAGATCGAGGTTCTGCTGCACGGCCAGTCGCCTGACATCGGCCAGGGCGTCGACAACGCCGCCGACCGCCAGGGCGAGGAAGGTGCCGGCGACCAGGGCATCATGTTCGGCTATGCCTGCCGCGAAACGCCGGACCTGATGCCGGCGCCGATCTATTACAGCCACAAGATCCTCGAATTGCTCGCAGCCGCCCGTCACGAAAACAACGGCGAGGCCGGCAAGCTTGGTCCCGACGCCAAGAGCCAGGTCACCGTCCGCTACATCGACGGCAAGGCGGCGGAAGCGACGCAGATCGTGCTGTCGACCCAGCATCTCGATGCGAGCTGGGATTCCAAGAAGGTCCGCAAGGTCGTCGAACCTTATATCCGCGAGGCGCTCGGCGACCTCAAGATCGCCGACGATTGCATGTGGTACATCAACCCGACCGGCAAGTTCGTCATCGGCGGGCCGGATGGCGACGCTGGCCTGACCGGCCGCAAGATCATCGTCGACACTTATGGCGGCGCGGCCCCGCATGGCGGCGGCGCTTTCTCCGGCAAGGATACCACCAAGGTCGACCGTTCCGCTGCCTATGCGGCGCGTTACCTCGCCAAGAATGTTGTGGCGGCGAAGCTTGCCGATCGCTGCACCATCCAGCTTTCCTACGCCATCGGCGTTGCCCAGCCGCTGTCGGTCTATGTCGACCTGCACGGCACCGGCAAGGTCGACGAGGCTAAGCTCGAGGAGGCGCTGCGCACCGTGATGGATCTGTCGCCGTCCGGCATCCGCAGGCATCTCGACCTCAACAAGCCGATTTACGCCAAGACGTCGTCCTACGGCCATTTCGGCCGCAAGGCCGGCCGTGACGGGTCCTTTTCCTGGGAGAAGACCGATCTGGCCAAGGCGCTCAAGGACGCGGTCGCCGCCTGAGGGCGGCGCGCGACCCAGCCATGGATACAAAGGAAAGGCGGAGCCGGGCGACCGAAGGGTTCTTCGGCCGCCGGCACGGCAAGACCATTCGCCCGCAGCAGGCGGCCGCGCTGGAAAACGGTCTTGGCGCCTATGGCCTCGACCTCTCGGCCGATGCGCCGGCAGACTTGCGTACGCTGTTTGCCGCGGATGTTTCAACGGTTCGGCTGGAAATCGGCTTCGGCGGCGGCGAGCATCTGCTGCATCGGGCCACGGAGGCCCCGGCGGCCGGCTTCATTGGTGTCGAGCCGTTCGTCAACGGCATGGCCAAGCTGATGATGGCGGTGCGGGAAAAGCCGCTCGCCAATCTTCGCGTTCACAATGACGACGCCACGCGGCTGCTCGATTGGTTGCCTCAGGCTTCGCTCGACGGCATCGACCTGCTCTACCCCGATCCCTGGCCGAAGAAAAAGCACTGGAAGCGGCGCTTTGTCAGCCCGCTCAATCTCGATCGGTTCGCGCGTGTTCTGAGGCCCGGCGGAAAATTCCGCTTCGCGTCCGACATCGACACCTATGTTAATTGGACCTTGTTGCACTGCCGGGCGCATGGCGCGCTCCTGTGGCAGGCTGAGGACGCGGCCGACTGGCATCGGCCCTATGAAGGCTGGCCTGGCACACGCTACGAGGGAAAAGCCATTCGCGAGGGCCGGCGGCCGGCCTATCTCATCTTCGTCAGGAAATAGCCCGATGCGGGACCGACGGTCCCGGCATCGTGGTCCGCTTCAGATTTAGAAACGGCCGATCTTGTCGAAAGCGGTCGGGTCCATGCCGAGCCGGCGCAAATCGTTGGCGCGCGGCTTGCGGCCGGCTTCGACGGCCCGCGAGGCGGCAACGGCGCTGCCGAACAGGGCAAAAGCGTCGCCTATGGCGGAAAACACAGTACGATTGTTCATTGTCTTGACCTTTCACGCGCCACCGCGCGCCATCTCGGTTTGTGCAGTGCAACATAGATAGGGATGCGGCGTCTGAAATCACAGGGCCGTTACCGCATAGGCGGCATGCGCCCCGCGCAATGCGACCGTCTATAGCAATTGACGAACCGGATTGGTTCCATCACATTCAATGTGAACCAGATTGGGTTCATGAAATGGAGGCGCCGATGGCTGCTTTTACGGTACGACTCTCTGATGAGACGGCAGCCAAGCTTGACCAACTGGCGGGTAAAGTTGACCGCTCCCGCTCCTACGTCGCGGCTCAGGCGATCGAAGACTACGTTGCCAGGGAAGAATGGCAACTTGCAGAGATCGAGGCTGGGTTGGGCGAGGCCGACCGCAGTGAATTTGTAAGCGAACAAGAGTTGGCCGACGTGGTGGCGAAATACGTCAAGCCGTCTCTCGACCGATGAGCCGGGTCCGCTGGACGATCCGCGCACTGCGACGGCTCGATCAAATCGGCGCCTTTATAGCAAAGGACAACCCCAACGCCGCCGCACGGGTCGTTGCCCGCATCGTCTCTGCGGCGGACAATCTTGCCGAACAACCGGCAATGGGACGCATCGGGCGAATAAGGGGCACGCGAGAGCTTGTGCTGACCGATATCCCGTACCTCGTTCCGTATCGGGTGGTCGGTCGCGAGATCGAGATCATCACGGTCATGCATGCATCCCAGAAATGGCCGCGGCAGCTATAAGCAGCCGCCGTCACGATCAGCGCTGGCATCGAGACTTGAAACACCGGCCGGGATCGTTTATATCAGCCTCAAATTCTTGGTCGGTATGACGAAGAGTGGGTCCACCCGGTCCCGCTCTTTTTTATTACCTGCCGGTCAGTATCAGAGCATGATCCCGAAAAGTGGGACCCGGTTTTCGGAAAAGATCATGCTCCAGCAAAGCGACAGATCAGGATGACGATCATCCTGATCTGTAGAACGACAGGAACCGCATGACTGCAACGGCGAGCGAAGCCGACGACCGCATCATCCGCGAAAGCGGCATCGATGCGCGCATCGCGCTGATCGTTCAGCCGGTGTTGCGCGGCATCGGTTTCCGCCTCGTGCGCGTGCATTTGTCGGGCCAGAACGGGCTGACGCTGCAGATCATGGCCGAACGCGAGGACGGCACCATGACCGTCGAGGATTGCGAAGAGGTCAGCCGCGCTGTGTCGCCGGCCCTCGACGTCGACGATCCGATCGAGAAGGCCTATCATCTCGAAGTGTCGTCGCCGGGCATCGACCGGCCGCTGGTGCGCAAGTCGGATTTCGTCACCTGGACCGGCCATCTGGTTAAGATGGAAACCTCGGTGCTGGTCGCCGACCGCAAGCGCTTCAAAGGCAAGATCGCCGAAGCTGGCGCCGACGATGTGCTGATCGAGCGCGACAAGGCCGCTTATGGCGAAGAGCCGACGGTGCGCGTTCCCTATGACGCGATCGCCGATGTGCGGCTGATCCTCACCGACGATCTCATCCGCGACGCCCTGTCGAAGGATAACAGGGAACGCAAGGAAGCCAAGAAACGCCGCGGCGAGCCGGAAGACGATGTTTCCGAAGGCGCCACGGAAGAACACGAACAGGAATAACGATTGAGCTGCCGGGCCAAAGCTCCGGCACCCAGTTCGGGAGATAAAGACATGGTTGTAAGCGCCAACAGACTTGAACTGCTGCAGATCGCCGATGCGGTCGCGCGTGAAAAGTCGATCGACAAGTCGATCGTCATCGCCGCAATGGCCGATGCGATCCAGAAGGCTGCGCGCTCGCGCTACGGCCAGGAAACCAACATCCGCGCCGATATCAACGCCACCACCGGCGAGATGAAGCTGCAGCGGCTGATGGAAGTGGTCGAGAAGGTCGACGACTACGCCACCCAGATCGCCATCTCCTCGGCGCGCGAGCGCAATCCCGACGCCCAGCTCGGCGACTTCATCGCCGAACAGCTGCCGCCGATGGATTTCGGCCGCATCGCCGCCCAGTCGGCCAAGCAGGTCATCGTGCAGAAGGTGCGCGAGGCCGAACGTGACCGCCAGTATGACGAATACAAGGACCGCATCGGCGAGATCGTCAATGGCACCGTCAAGCGCGTCGAATATGGCAACGTCATCGTCGATCTCGGCCGTGGCGAGGCGATTATCCGCCGCGACGAGCTGATCCCGCGCGAAAACTACAAGTATGGCGACCGCGTCCGCGCCTATGTCTACGACGTGCGCCGCGAACAGCGCGGCCCGCAGATCTTCCTGTCGCGTACCCATCCGCAGTTCATGGCCAAGCTCTTCACCATGGAAGTGCCGGAAATCTACGACGGCATCATCGAGATCAAGTCGGTCGCCCGCGATCCGGGCTCGCGCGCCAAGATCGCCGTCATTTCGCGTGACTCGTCCATCGATCCGGTCGGCGCCTGCGTCGGTATGCGCGGCAGCCGCGTTCAGGCGGTGGTCGGCGAATTGCAGGGCGAAAAGATCGACATCATTCCGTGGTCGCCTTCGGCCGCGTCCTTCATCGTCAACGCGCTGCAGCCGGCGGAAGTCGCCAAGGTCGTGCTCGACGAAGATGCCGAGCGCATCGAGGTGGTAGTGCCGGACGACCAGCTGTCGCTGGCCATTGGCCGCCGCGGCCAGAATGTGCGTCTTGCCTCGCAGCTCACCGGCTGGGATATCGACATCCTGACCGAGGCCGAGGAATCCGAACGCCGCCAGAAGGAATTCGTCGAACGTTCGTCGCTGTTCATGGAAGCGCTCGATGTCGACGAGATGGTCGGCCAGGTGCTGGCCTCCGAAGGCTTCACCAGCGTCGAGGAAGTTGCCTATGTCGATTCGGGCGAGATCGCTTCGATCGACGGCTTCGACGAAGACACCGCTTCGGAGATCCAGACCCGCGCCCGCGAATATCTGGAGAAAATCGAAGCCGAGCATGACGAGAAGCGCAAGGCGCTGGGCGTCGCCGACGAACTGCGCGAAATCCCCGGCGTCACCACCGCCATGATGGTAACGCTCGGCGAGGATGGCGTGAAGACGATCGAGGATTTCGCCGGCTATGCCGCCGACGACCTGACCGGCTGGAAGGAACGCAAGGACGGCGAGACCAAGGTCTATCCGGGCGTTCTCGCCAATCACGGCGTGTCGCGCGCCGATGCCGAGCAGATGGTTCTGGCAGCCCGCCTCAAGGCCGGCTGGATCACCGAAGACGAGCTTGCAGCCGAACAGGTCCCGGCTGACGAAGCTGTTGGTGCGTGAGGTGAAACCGCATCGCACACAACCCGCCCCAGGACGAGATGAACGATCGCACCTGCATCGTTACCCGCAGGCAAGCCGAGCCGGATGAGCTGATCCGTTTCGTCGTCGGCCCGGATTCGGCCGTCGTTCCGGACATCAAGAGAAACCTGCCCGGCCGTGGTTGTTGGGTGAGCGCCGACCGCCTACATATCGACAAGGCGGCGGCGAAGAACTTGTTTGCCCGCGCCTTCAAGGCGCAAGTGACCGTGCCGCCCGATCTCGGTGGCATGGTCGACGGACTGCTTGCACGATCCGCTCTGGGCATGCTCGGCCTTGCTCGCAAGGCCGGCGCGATCGCTCTCGGCGCCACCAAGGTCGAGAGCGCGGTGCGCAGTGGACTGGCGCTTTTCGTGCTCCACGCGACCGAAGCATCCGACGACGGCGTGCGCAAGATCAGCCAGGCGCGGCGGGCAACTGTCCACCTCGGCGGGCCTGCAGTCCTTGCCTACAAACTTTTCTCCGAGGCCGAGTTGAGCTTGGCATTGGGGGGCACAAATGTGATACATGCTGCCGTTCTCGCGGGAGACGCGGGCAAGGCGGTTGAGAAGCGCATGGTTGCGCTCGACCGATATCGGGGCGGAACCCCCGACGATCTGGCAATGCTTGCGGCCGTTGCTGACGAAGATGATGCTGCAGAGGATATGGAATGAGCGATACGAAATCGGGCGACGACAAGACGTTGAGTGTTACACCGAAGAAGACCTTGACGCTGAAGCGCCCCGGTACCGAGCAGAGCGTCGTGCGCCAGAATTTCTCGCATGGCCGCACCAAGCAGGTCCAGGTCGAGATCAAGAAGCGCAAATTCTCCATGCCCGGCGACAAGCCGGAGCCGGTGGCTGCACCCGTTTTGACGCCCAAGCCCGCGGTTGTGGCAGCCCCCGTGGTGCAGGAAGCGCCCAAGGCGCCGCCCCCGCCGCCGCCGGTCGAACGCAGCGGCATGGTGCTGAACGAATTGTCGCGTGGCGAAATGGAAGCCCGGCGCAGGGCACTGGAAGGCTCCAAGGTTCGCGAAGTCGAGGATCGCCAGCGCGCCGCCGAAGACGCCAAGCGCCGTGCTGAGGACGAGGAACGCCGCAAGCGCGAGCGCGAGGAATCCGCGCGCCGTCAGGCCGAGGAAGAAGCTCGTCTGCAGACCGAGGCCGAGTCCCGCCGCCGTGCCGAGGAAGAGGCGCGCCGTCGCGCGCCGCTGGCCGCCGAAATGGCGACGGTCGATGACGAGGAAGAGGTCAAGCCGAAGCGCACCGGCGTCGGGGCACCGGTTCGCCGTCCGGTCACGCCCGAAGTGGCGCGTCCGGCAAAGCCGACCAAGGCTGAGGAAGACCGTCGTCGCGGCAAGCTGACCCTCAACACGGCGCTTTCCGACGAGGATGCGCGCGCCCGCTCGCTGTCGTCGATGCGTCGCCGCCAGGAAAAATTCAAGCGCGCGATGCACAATGAGCCGCGCGAGAAGGTTATGCGCGAAGTGATCCTGCCCGAAACCATTACCATCCAGGAACTTGCGCAGCGCATGTCCGAGCGCGCCGTCGATGTGGTCAAGTACTTCATGAAGCAGGGCCAGATCCTGAAGCCGGGTGACATCATCGACGCCGACACGGCCGAACTGGTCGCCACCGAATTCGGCCACACGGTCCGCCGCGTCGCTGAGTCCGACATCGAGGAAGGCCTGTTCAACATCGCCGACAATGCCGAGGACCTGGTATCACGGCCGCCGGTCGTGACCATCATGGGCCATGTCGACCACGGCAAGACCTCGCTGCTCGACGCCATCCGCAACGCCAATGTCGTCTCCGGCGAGGCCGGCGGCATCACCCAGCATATCGGCGCCTACCAGGTCGAGAAGAACGGTCAGAAGATCACCTTCATCGACACGCCCGGCCACGCCGCCTTCACGGCGATGCGCGCCCGCGGCGCCCAGGCCACGGACATCGCCATCCTGGTGGTGGCGGCCGACGACAGCGTCATGCCGCAGACGATCGAATCGATCAGCCATGCCAAGGCAGCCGGCGTTCCGATCATCGTGGCGATCAACAAGATCGACAAGCACGGCGCCGATCCGCAGAAGGTGCGTTCGGAATTGCTGCGCCATGAGGTGTTCGTAGAATCGATGGGCGGTGAAGTGCTGGACGTCGAAGTCTCGGCGACCAAGGGCACTAATCTCGACAAGCTGCTCGAGGCGATCCTGCTGCAGGCCGAAATTCTCGACCTCAAGGCCAATCCGGACCGCACCGCCGAGGGCGTCGTCATCGAAGCCCAGCTCGACAAGGGCCGCGGCCCCGTCGCCACCGTGCTGGTGCAGACCGGCACCTTGATGCCGGGCGACATTCTCGTCGCCGGCAACGAATGGGGCAGGGTGCGCGCGTTGGTCAACGACCGTGGCGAACAGGTCAAGGAAGCCCCGCCGGCTATGCCGGTCGAGGTGCTTGGCCTGCAAGGCACGCCGCAGGCCGGCGACCGCTTCGCTGTCGTCAACAACGAGGCCCGCGCCCGCGAGATCACCGAGTACCGTCAGCGTCTGGCGCGTGAGAAGGCGGTGGCCAAGCATGCCGGCCAGCGCGGCTCGCTCGAACAGATGATGTCGCAGTTGCAGACGAGCGGGTTGAAGGAATTCCCGCTAGTCATCAAGGGCGACGTGCAGGGTTCGATCGAGGCGATCAGCGCCGCGCTCGACAAGCTCGGCACCGACGAGGTGCGTGCACGGATCGTTCATGCCGGCGCCGGCGCCATCACCGAGAGCGACGTGTCGCTGGCGGAGACTTCGGGCGCCGCCATCATCGGCTTCAATGTCCGCGCCAATGCGCAGGCACGTGCTGCCGCTGTGGCTGCCGGTATCGAGATCCGCTACTACTCGATCATCTATAACCTCGTCGATGACGTGAAGGCGGCGCTTTCGGGCCTGCTTTCGCCGGAACGTCGCGAGACCTTCATCGGCAATGCCGAGATCCTCGAGATCTTCGACATCACCAAGGTCGGCAAGATCGCCGGCTGCCGTGTCACCGAAGGCAAGGTCGAGCGCGGTGCGGGCGTACGCCTGATCCGCGACAACGTCGTCATCCACGAAGGCACGCTGAAGACGCTCAAGCGCTTCAAGGACGAAGTTGCGGAAGTCCCGGGCGGCCAGGAGTGCGGCATGGCCTTCCAGAACTACGAGGACATGCGCGTCGGCGACATCATCGAGTGCTTCCGCGTCGAGATGGTGACCCGGACGCTCTGAGTTCGTATACTGTCGATACGACCGGGCGGTGGTCGAAAGACCGCCGCCCTAACTTTAATGCCTGTCGCCCAAAAGTGCGTAGCGGTTTTGGGATAAACGACATGCATAGAACAAGTATGAGACGTGCGGCACGGTCCTATCCCGCGCCTCACGCTTTCAGGATTGAGAAAAATGCCCCGTCCAACCGTCTCCAGCCCATCCCAGCGCATGTTGCGCGTCGCCGAACAGGTGCGCCATGCACTCTCCGAAACCTTGCAGCGCGGCGAGATCATCGATCCGCTGATCGAGAATACCGTGGTGTCGGTCTCGGAAGTGCGCATGTCGCCTGACTTGAGGGTTGCCACTGCTTTTGTCTCGCCACTCGGCGCCAAGGATACCGGTGCAGTGATCGACGCGCTCAACAAGCACGCGAAATTCGTCCGTGGCCGCGTCTCCGGCGCGCTGCGGCAGATGAAGTTCATGCCTGAGTTCCGCTTCAAGCTCGACACGTCCTTCGACAATTTTGCCAGAATCAACGATCTCTTGAAGTCGCCCGAAGTCGCGCGAGACTTGGGTGCCGATGGCGAAGACAAGAACAAGGACCAGAAATAGTGGGGCGCCGCGGCAAGAAGAAGGGCCGGCCGATCTCCGGCTGGGTGGTGCTGGACAAGCCGGTCGGCATGGGCTCGACCGAAGCCGTCTCCAAGATCAAATGGCTGTTCCAGGCCGAAAAGGCCGGCCATGCCGGCACGCTCGACCCGCTGGCCTCCGGCATGCTGCCGATCGCGCTCGGCGAGGCGACCAAGACCGTGCCTTACGTCCAGGACGGCGCCAAGATCTATCGTTTCACCGTCGCCTGGGGCGAGGAGCGCTCGACCGACGATCTTGAAGGTCCGGTGACGCAAAACTCCGACCGGCGTCCGACCGAGGCCGACGTCAGGGCGCTACTGCCGAAATACACCGGCGTCATCATGCAGACGCCGCCGCAATTCTCGGCCATCAAGATAGCAGGCGAGCGCGCCTACGACCTCGCCCGCGAGGGCGAGACGGTCGACATACCCGCGCGTGAGATCGAAATCGGACGCCTCGATATTGTGGAGCACGCTGCCGACCGCACCGTTTTCGAGGTCGAATGTGGCAAGGGCACCTATGTGCGCTCGCTGGCCCGCGACATGGGCCGCGACCTCGGCTGTTTCGGCCACATCGCCGAACTACGCCGGGTTGAGGTAGAGCCGTTCACCCAGGAAGATTTCGTCACCGTCGCTGAGTTGGAGGCCGCCCGTTTCGGCGAACAGCACGAAGCTGACGGCGACGCCGATGTTGTCGATGCGCCGATCGACTTCGACGCCATCGATGCGTTGCTTGTCGATACAGCGGCCGCGCTCGACTGCCTGCCGCAGATCGCCATCAGCGACGAAGCGGCGACCAAGATTCGTCTTGGCAATCCCGTCATCATCCGCGGCCGCGACGCACCCGTGGAAGCCGAGGAAGCCTGCGCCACCGCGCGCGGCAAGCTGGTCGCCATCGGCGCCATCGAGCAAGGCATGTTCAAGCCCAAGCGGGTCTTTGCCGGCTGACCACTCTCGTCTAGTTTCACTTCGAGGTTACATCCGAGGGGCAGATGGCAAAGGCTGAGGCTGTGAAGAAGCGGGCGCCGGTGAAAACGCGGCGACCGCCGGTCGGGGCGTCACCCGGCACGCTGATCGCCGATCCGGCGGCGCGCCGCTCCGAGCTCCGCCTGACGCTGATCTCACCGGACAAATTCAAGACCATCGACAAGGCCAGCATCGATGATCTCAACACCCATTGCGACAACTGGCCGGTCGTCTGGCTGGATTGCACCGGGCTGGCCAACATCCAGCTGATCGAGGAGATCGGCCGGATTTTCAACCTGCATCCACTGGCTCTGGAAGATGTCGTCAACACCGGCCAGCGGCCGAAGGTCGATTTCTTCGAGGATCACGCCTTCGTCGTCATGCGCATGATCGACGACGTCAGGGTGCATCGCTACGAGCAGATCGCGGTGTTCTTCGGCAGGAATTTCGTCGTCACCTTCCAGGAGCGCGAAGGCGATCCGTTCGACCCCGTACGCAAGCGCATTGCCGCCTCGCTGCCCAACCGCTTGCGGATGCGCGGAGCCGACTATCTGGCCTATGCGCTCATCGATGCCATCGTCGATAGCTATTTCCCACCGATTGAGGCCGCGAGCGAGGAGGTCGACGGCATCGAGGACGAGATGCTCAACACCCCGCACAAGCATCAGATGCGGCAGCTGCACGAGTTGCGGCGCGACGCCAATGTGCTCAAGGGCGTGCTGTGGCCGATGCGCGACGCGCTGGCGACCCTGATCCGCAACGACGTGCCCTATGTGAAGCCCGAGACAAAGATCTTCTTCAACGACACGCTCGACCACGCACTGCGGCTGATCGAGCTGGTCGAGAACCAGCGCGACATGCTGACCGGCCTCATTGAAATGCATCTGTCGCTGAGCCAGGCACGCACCAACGATGTCATCTCTTATCTGACCATCGTCTCGGTGATCTTCATGCCGCTAACCTTCCTGGTTGGTATCTGGGGGATGAATTTCGATCCCGAGACCTCGCCATGGAACATGCCGGAACTGAAGGCCTACTATGGCTACCCGGCCTCGCTGCTGTTCATGCTGGCCGTTGCTGTCGGCCTGATTGTGTTCTTCAAAAGCAAGAAGTGGCTATAGGCTTCCAGCATCAGGGAAATCTTGGATTCGCCAGCAAAAGGGTGCGACAAGCCGGCTTTATGAATTGGGCTGGTGTTTTCCGGGGAATTGCCCTATATGCGCCGCAGCTTCGCGCCGTGTCGCGTTGCTTGCACCGGCCCCTGCTGGACGACATCCCGGCTGAGGGCGACCCGTTTCCTCAAACAGATAAGGAAAAACACGATGTCGATTACTGCCGAGCGCAAAAAGGAATTGATGGGTGAATTCGCAACCGCCAAGGGCGATACCGGGTCTCCGGAAGTCCAGGTGGCCATCCTTTCCGAGCGCATCAAGAACCTGACCGACCACTTCAAGGACCACAAGAAGGATAACCATTCCCGCCGTGGTCTGCTCGCTCTCGTCTCCCAGCGCCGCAGCCTGCTTGATTATCTCAAGCGCAAGGATGACGCGCGCTATCAGACGCTGATCGAGAAGCTCGGTCTGCGCCGTTGACGAATTGACCGGCGGGCTTTCGAAGGAGAGCCCGCCGGTCGCGCATTCTGCCAGTCGCATCGATTGGCCAGACCTGGTTTCGAGCGTGCAGAGGGCCACTCGAAACCGCCCATGGACGGTCATGGGGCAGGATTGCAGGACGCTCGTGCGCTGACCAGCGCCGAAATTTACCCGAGCTTCCCGTTGTCTTGCCCGTGGCTGCCCGAGAAAGGAAGCCAGGGAAAGGGCATCCGCGCACCGTGAAACGGCGCGGCCCTTTCCGCTTATTAAGGACAAGACATGTTCAATCACCACAAAGTGGAAATCGAATGGGGCGGCCGTCCGCTCATCCTGGAAACCGGCAAGATCGCACGTCAGGCTGACGGCGCGGTGCTCGCGACCTACGGCGAAACCAAGGTTCTCGCCACCGTCGTTTCGATGAAAGAGCCGAAGCCCGGCCTGGATTTCTTCCCGCTGACCGTCAACTATCAGGAAAAGACCTATGCCGCCGGCAAGATCCCGGGCGGCTACTTCAAGCGCGAAGGCCGTCCGAGCGAAAAGGAAACGCTGGTTTCCCGTCTTATCGACCGCCCGATCCGCCCGCTCTTCGCCGACGGCTACAAGAACGACACCCAGATCGTCGTCACCGTCGTCCAGCATGACCTCGAAAACGATCCGGACATCCTGTCGATCGTTGCCACCTCGGCCGCTCTGACGCTCTCGGGCGTCCCCTTCATGGGCCCGGTCGGCGGCGCTCGCGTCGGTTACATCAACGGCGAATATGTGCTCAACCCGCATGTCGACGAGATGCAGGAATCCAAGCTCGACCTCGTTGTCGCCGGCACCGCCGACGCCGTTCTGATGGTCGAGTCCGAAGCCAAGGAACTTGGCGAAGAGCTGATGCTCGGCGCCGTCATGTTCGGCCACAAGGGCTTCCAGCCGGTGATCGACGCCATCATCAAGCTGGCCGAAGTTGCCGCCAAGGAGCCGCGCGATTTCACGGCGCCGGATTATTCCGCGCTCGAAGCCGAGATGTTGAAGATCGTCGGCGACGAGCTCAGCAATGCCTACAAGAACGTCGACAAGCAGAAGCGCTACGCCGCCGTCGACGCCGTCAAGGCCAAGGTCAAGGCAGCGTTTGCCCCGGCCGAAGGCGAAGACGCCAAGTACACGTCCGAGCAGATCGGCTCGGTGTTCAAGGAACTCCAGGCCAAGGTCGTGCGCTGGAACATCCTCGACACCGGCTCGCGCATCGACGGCCGTGACCTCAAGACGGTCCGCAAGATCGTCTCGGAAGTCGGCGTTTTGCCGCGCACCCACGGTTCGGCGCTGTTTACCCGCGGCGAGACCCAGGCGCTGGTCGTTGCCACGCTCGGCACCGGCGAAGACGAGCAGTATGTCGATTCGCTGACCGGCATGTACAAGGAGAAGTTCCTCCTTCACTACAACTTCCCTCCCTACTCCGTCGGTGAGACCGGCCGCATGGGTTCGCCGGGCCGCCGCGAAATCGGCCACGGCAAGCTCGCCTGGCGCGCCATCCGTCCGATGCTGCCCTCCGCTGACCAGTTCCCCTACACGCTGCGCGTCGTCTCGGAGATCACCGAGTCCAACGGCTCGTCGTCGATGGCCACCGTCTGCGGTACCTCGCTGGCGCTGATGGATGCCGGCGTTCCGCTGGCCAAGCCGGTCGCCGGTATCGCCATGGGCCTGATCAAGGAAGGCGAGCGCTTCGCGGTTCTGTCCGACATCCTGGGTGACGAAGATCACCTCGGCGACATGGACTTCAAGGTCGCCGGCACCGCCAACGGCATCACCTCGCTGCAGATGGATATCAAGATCGAGGGCATCACCGAGGAGATCATGAAGATCGCGCTGGACCAGGCCAAGGATGGCCGCCAGCATATCCTCGGCGAGATGGCGCATGCTCTGACCGGCGCCCGCCCCGAACTCGGTGAGTTCGCGCCGCGCATCGAAGTCATGCACATCCCGACCGACAAGATCCGCGACGTTATCGGCTCCGGCGGCAAGGTCATCCGCGAGATCGTCGAGAAGACCGGCGCCAAGATCAACATCGAGGATGACGGCACGGTCAAGATCGCTTCGTCGAACGCCAAGGAGATCGAGGCGGCCAAGAAGTGGATCCACACCATCGTCGCAGAGCCGGAAGTCGGCGAGATCTACGAAGGCACGGTCGTCAAGACCGCCGACTTCGGCGCTTTCGTCAACTTCTTCGGTCCGCGTGACGGCCTCGTCCACATCTCGCAGCTTGCCAACGACCGGGTCGCCAAGACCTCGGACGTCGTCAAGGAAGGCGACAAGGTCTGGGTCAAGCTGATGGGCTTCGACGAGCGCGGCAAGGTCCGCCTGTCGATGAAGGTCGTCGACCAGGCCACCGGCAAGGAAATCGCCCGCGACAAGAAGACCGAAGGCGAAGAAAACGCCGCCTGAGCGGTCTGATAGTGAAATTGAAACGGGCGCGGCATAGGTCGCGCCCGTTTTCGTTTAAGGCGTGAGATCGAAGAATGGCCGCTGAGCCGCTGAAGACACTGTTCCATCCCTTCGAGGCCGAGGCGCTGCCTCTGCCGCAAAAGGGCGAGCGTGTGCTGTTCCTGGGCGCCGAACCCGGTTTTCGTTTGCCTGAAGGTTTCGATGCAGAACTCCATCTCGTGCAGGGCTTCCGGCCGCATTTCCGCGCGCTGGAGCGTGCCGGCCACAAGGTGACGCCCCGGCTTGAAGGCGATGCATTCGATGCAGCCCTCGTCCTCGTCGGTCGCCATCGCGGGCAAAACGAAATGCGCATCGCCGAGGCGATAGAACGCGTTGCACCGGGCGGCCTGATCGTTGTCGCCGGCGGCAAGGAAGACGGCATCGACAGCCTGCGCAAGCGCATGGCCGACAACGAGGACAAGCTCGCAGCTGCTATCTCGCGCCGAGAATCGGGCCGTGTTGTCGTTGAACGGCAGGGCCAGGCTCCAGAGATAGTCAGCGAAAGGCGCTACCATCCTTCGAAGGCGAATGTGCCGCTGGGTGGACACCTGTCGAAGAACCATGGCGTTGCGTTTTGGCTGGCGCGCACGCCGCAGGCAGAGGCGTTTGCGAAGTCCATCAAGGATTGGCAAGGCGACTGGCCGTTGATCGAGGGCCGCTTCCGGACCGCGCCCGGCATGTTCTCCTTCGACCGCATCGACGCCGGTTCAAAACTTCTGGTCGACAACTTGCCCAAAGACCTGCGCGGCAACGTCGCCGATTTCTGCGCCGGCTGGGGCTATGTCGCGGCCGAGGTGGCGGCAAGTTCACCCGGCATAACCGGGCTCGACCTCTACGAGGCGGATTTCGACGCGCTTGAGGCGGCAAAGGGCAACATCGGCCTTACCGGCTTCGAGCCGGGCTTCTTCTGGATCGATCTGCTGAGCGAGCCAGTCGAACGGCGCTATGACGCCATTGTCATGAACCCGCCCTTTCATCGCAGCCGGGCGGCCGAGCCGGAAATCGGCGCCGGGATGATTCAGGCGGCGGGCAAGGCGCTGAAGCCGGGTGGGCGGCTGTTCATGGTGGCAAACCGCCAGCTGCCTTACGAACCGGTTCTGAAGGCTGTCTTCTCCAGCCATGCCGAGATCGCCCGTGACGGCATGTTCAAGGTTTTTGCCGCGCGTCGATAGGACAAGTGCCGGAGAGGCCGCTTAGCGCGGCCTCAATGCATGCTGACGATGCGCGCCGGCTCGTGGACGGGAATGGTCGCTCTGATCTCGCCGGGCTTGATCTTGAGCGGCGCCGGCCTGCCGAACAGATAGCCTTGCACCATTTCGCAGCCGGCCGCCCTCAAGAGCGTCGCCTGGTTCTCGGTCTCGACGCCCTCGGCGATAATGCCGACACCAAGCGCCCGTGACAGGCCGACGATGGTCGAGACGACGGCACCCGAATTGGAATCGGTGTCCATGCGGCTGATGAAGGAGCGGTCGATCTTCAGCTTGCCGAAAGCGAAGTCGATCAGATAGCTCAGATTGGAATAGCCGGTGCCGAAATCGTCGACGGCCACCGAAATGCCCATGTCGGCAAGCTGCTGCAGGATGATGGCGGCGCGGTCGCGGTCCTGCATCATCGCCGTCTCGGTCAGTTCGAGCTCCAGCCGTGACGGCTTGATGCCGGTGCTGGCCATAGTGTCGCGCACGATACCGACGAAATCCTTGGTCATGAACTGGACCGGCGAGATGTTGACGGCAACAAAGCAGTCCTCGGGCAAATGGCGGGCATCGCTGCAGGCCTTGTGCAGCACCCAATTGCCGATCGGGTGGATCATGCCGGTCTCTTCGGCGATCGGAATGAACTCCATCGGCGGGATCATGCCGCGTTCGGGATGCTTCCAGCGGATCAGCGCCTCGTAGCCGACAATGCGGCCGCTCGGCAGATCGAGCTGCGGCTGGTAATGGAGGTCGAAATCGCCGCGGTCGAAGGCAACGTGCAGCTCGGATTCGATCCAATGGCGGTAGTCGGCGACCTGGCCCATGTCGGAATGGAAGACCGCCCAGTTGCCCACCCCGCCGGCGCGCGCATTCTGCAGCGCCAGGTTGGAGCGGCGCAGGATGAGGACCGGATCGACGCCGTCCTTCGGCATCGCCACGATGCCCACCGACAGGCCGACCGATTGCAGGTGGGAATCGAGCTGGTAGGGCTTCAGCATCTCCTCGATCAGGGTTTCGACAGTGGCTTCCATCGATCCCTGCATCTCATGTTCCGAGACGAGGATGGCGAACTCGCCGGCGCCGATGCGCCCCATCACCGTCCCCTCGGGCATGCAGGCCCTCAGCCGCTTGGTGAAGGCGCGGATCAGTTCGTCGCCATGGCTGTAGCCGATGGCGTCGTTGATCTGTTTGAAGCGGTCGATGTCGATGTCGATGAGGAACACCGGCTCACCGGTCTTGATCGTCGCCGACGCAGCATCGGCAACCTTGCCGACCATGGCCGGCCGCGCCAAAAGCCCGGTCAGCTTGTCGAACTGGGTTTCGTTGAAGACGTAGTCCACCGATTCGTCAACGCCGGCGAAGAAGGACAGGGACGCACCGGCGGCGGCCAGCGCGCACAAAGCCGACGCGATGCCGACCATGGTTCCTGCCTGCATGCCGGCAAAGCCGTCACCGAAACCGAACTGGAGACCCCAGAGCCCGAGAACGAAACTGCCAAGGCCCGACGCGGCGACGGTGAGCAGCCGGAACACAGGCGTTCGCTTCGGATTGCTGACAGCAGGCATTACTCAGTCCCTGTCGCATGATCTCGAAAATCAACTCGAATTTCCGGAAAGATCACATGCAAATTCATAAATCCTAAAGCATCCCTTTGCGCTCAGAAAGAACGCGCAGTGCTCTAGCCATAGGACTTATAGCGGATATCTCCTTAAAATGAGTTTCCGCCAATGCATCTAATTTTACTGGAAGAACTGGAGCATGATCGCAAAAAGTGATCCCAGCTTTTCTCGGGCAAACGGGAACCGTTTGTCCAGAGACCATGCTTAACCAAAAGAGATAGAGCCCCGATTTCATCGGGATGGAACAGGCTCTAATCGCGTCCGCTGTCGGTCTGCTTCAATTCATCCAGTGTTGGCATGGACACGATGTGATAGCCGGAATCGACATAATGAATCTCGCCGGTGACGCCTGACGAGAGGTCGGACAAAAGATAGAGCGCCGAGCCGCCGACCTCATCGATCGTCACAGTGCGGCGCAGCGGCGAGTTGCGCTGCTGGTAGGAATACATGTGCCGCGCGTCCGAAATCCCGGCACCTGCCAGCGTACGCACCGGCCCCGCCGATATGCCGTTCACCCTGATGCCGCGCGGGCCGTAATCATTGGCGAGATAGCGCACACTGGCTTCCAGTCCGGCCTTGGCGACGCCCATGACGTTGTAGTTCGGCATCACGCGGACGGAGCCGGCATAGGTCAGCGTGATCATCGCGCCGCCATCGCTCATCAGCGGGGCGGCATGGCGGGCAATCTCGGTGAACGAATAGCAGGAGATGACCATGGTGCGGACGAAATTGTTGCGGCTGGTATCGGCGTAGAGCCCCTTGAGCTCGTTCTTGTCGGAAAAGCCGATGGCGTGGACGACGAAGTCGAGCCCGCCCCATTCTTTGCCGAGCGTCTCGAAGGTGGCCGCAACCGAGGCGCTATCCTCGACGTCACAGGGCACGACCAGCGACGCCCCGAGCTTTTCGGCGAGCGGCTTGACGCGGCGTCCGAAGGCATCGCCCTGATAGGTAAAGGCGAGCTCCGCCCCATGCTCGGACAATTTCTTGGCGATGCCCCAGGCGATCGAATGATCGTTGGCGACGCCCATGACAAGCCCGCGCTTGCCCTTCATCAGTCCGTCCATGGCCGGCAATCCTTATATATGAAAGCGCTGGCCTTATGCGGAATAGCGCTGGAAAACGAGCGTTGCGTTGGTTCCGCCGAAACCGAACGAATTGGACAAAACCGTGTCGATCCTGGCGTCGTCGATACGCTTGCGCACGATCGGCATGCCCTCGAATTCCGGATCGAGGTTTTCGATGTGGGCGCTTTCGCCGATGAAGCCGCCCTGCATCATCAGGATCGAATAGATCGATTCCTGCACGCCGGCCGCACCCAGCGAATGGCCGGTCAGCGACTTGGTCGAGGTGATGAAGGGCATCTTGTCGCCGAACACCTCGCGGATGGCGCCCATCTCCTTGGAATCGCCGACCGGCGTCGAGGTGCCGTGAGTATTGATATAGTCGACCGGCGTCGACACCGTCGCCAGCGCCTGGCGCATGCAGCGCACCGCGCCTTCGCCGGACGGCGCCACCATGTCGTAGCCATCCGACGTCGCGCCGTAGCCGACGATCTCGGCATAGATCTTGGCGCCGCGCGCCTTGGCGTGTTCGAGTTCCTCCAGGATGAGGACGCCCGCGCCGCCGGCGATGACGAAACCGTCGCGATTGGCGTCGTACGCGCGGGACGCCGTTGACGCCTTGTCGTTATACTTCGACGACATCGCGCCCATGGCGTCGAACAGGTCCGACATCGTCCAGTCGAGGTCTTCATGGCCGCCGGCAAACATCACATCCTGCTTGCCCCACTGGATCAACTCGTAGGCATTGCCGATGCAATGCGCCGAGGTCGAGCACGCCGACGAGATCGAATAGTTGACGCCGTGGATCTTGAACCAGGTGGCGAGCGTCGCCGAAGCGGTCGACGACATCGCCTTCGGCACCGCGAAGGGACCGATGCGCTTGGGGCTGTTGTTCTTGAGCGTGATCTCGGCTGCCTCGACGATGGTGCGGGTGGACGGACCGCCCGATCCCATGACGATGCCGGTGCGCTCATTGGTGATGTCGCTTTCGCCAAGGCCGGCGTCGGCGATGGCCTGGTCCATGGCGACATGGTTCCAGGCTGCACCCTGGCTCAGAAAGCGCATGGCGCGACGGTCGATCATGGCCGACGGGTCGAGCGTCGGTGCGCCCCAGACCTGGCAGCGGAAGCCGTGTTCGGCGAAGGAATCGGAGAAGCTGATGCCGGATTTGGCATCGTAGAGCGAGGATTGCACCTCGTTGGCATTGTTGCCGATCGACGATACGATGCCGAGGCCAGTGACGACGACCCTTCTCATTCGCAACTCCTTCCAGCGGATGATCCCGAAACCGTAGCCGGTTTTGGCCAGCGATCATACGCAAAATCAAAATGCTGCAGCGTCATTGCGCGTCCCGGGAAACGCCCTGCTGCAGTGGCGCCGGTCAGGCGGCCGATTGCTTGGACAGCCCCACCTTGAGGTCTGTCGCCGCGTATATGGGTTCGCCGTCGGCCTTAAGCCAGCCATCGGCGATGCCGAGCACTAGGCGCCCGCGCATGACGCGCTTGAAATCAATGCCGTATTCGACCTTCTTGACCGATGGCGTCACCATGCCCTTGAACTTCACTTCGCCGGTCGACAGCGCCATGCCCTTGCCCGGTTCGCCGAGCCAGCCGAGGTAGAACCCCGTCAATTGCCACATGGCGTCGAGGCCGAGGCACCCCGGCATGATCGGATTGCCGATGAAATGGCAGGCGAAGAACCACAGGTCCGGCTTGATGTCGAATTCGGCGCGGATGAAGCCCTTGTCGTGGGCGCCGCCGGTCTCGCTGATCTCGGTGATGCGGTCGAACATCAGCATTGGCGGGTAGGGCAACTGGGCGTTGCCGGGCCCGAACAGCTCGCCGCGGGCACAGGCCAGCAATTCCTCATAACCGTAGCTGGATTTCGAACCCGCCATCAATCTCGTCCCCATAATAGTCCCGGGCGGTGGGCGCCCTTGTCGTTGGTTTCCTAACACAATCCATTTGGAGCCGGAAACCGGCGTTTGCGCTTAACCCGCCCGTCTGCCCGGGTCAATGCGCGCTATTGATCGCATTCGGCCAACAGAATATATGTCGAGAGGTGTCCAGTTTCGGTCGATGACGTTTTTTCGCCACTCTGGGGGTGTCTTGAGGCGGAACTGTGGGCTTGGACGAATAGATGGATCTGGGCTGCCGGAAGGAAAATGTCGCTGTGGACAAGCGGGTTCGCGAAGCCGGCCTAAGGCCGACGCGCCAGCGCATTGCGCTGGCCGATCTGCTTTTTGCCAAAGGCGACCGCCACCTTTCGGCCGAGGAACTGCATGAGGAGGCGATCGCCGCCGGCGTGCCGGTCTCGCTTGCCACCGTCTACAACGCCCTTCACCAGTTCACCCAGGCCGGCCTGCTGCGCATCCTCGCGGTCGAGGGGTCGAAGACCTATTTCGACACCAACACCTCCGATCACCATCATTTCTACATCGAAGGCGAAAACCGGATCTTCGACATCGAAAGCGGTCCGGTGACCGTCTCCAACCTGCCGGAGCCACCCGCGGGCATGGAGATCGCCAATGTCGACATCGTGGTGCGGCTGCGCCCGAAGCGCGGCATCTGAGCAATTCCAGGAAAAGTGTGAAACGGTTTTCCGTCCGGAATTGCGTGGAACAGAATAGAATAGCACATCAATGAAACCGGTCGATCTGGTGATCCGGCTCGAATGGGCCGCCGTCGTGGTGGTGGGCATCGTCCTTTACGCGCTGTCGGGTACTTCCTGGTGGCTGTTTGCCCTGCTCATCCTGGCGCCTGACCTGTCGATGCTGGGCTATCTCGCCGGGCCGCGCGTTGGCGCTGTCGCTTACAACGCTTTGCATATCCTGATTGTCCCGCTTTTCCTGGCGCTCGCCGGATACGTCCTGGCCAATTCCATGGCAACGGCAATCGGGCTGATCTGGATCACCCACATCGCGGTCGACCGTGCACTCGGCTATGGCCTCAAGCTGTCGAGCGGCTTCCAGGACACCCATCTCGGCCGCATCGGCCGCTAGCCGGCCTTTCCAGCAATCTCAGTTCTTGACGTGCTCGCCGGGATAGGCGCCCCAGACCTGCGACTGGGCGATCCAGCCGGTGTGGCCGTCGAAGGTCATCTCGCACCACTGGCCATCGCAGGTTTTGATCGTGCCAGTCACGCCCGGCTCGATGATGGCGACGACGCTGGCGTCCTTGTCCGCATCGTCGAGCAGATTGATTCGGCCACCTTTGCTTCGCTGCCAGGGTGCGACGATCGCGGTGCGGCGGCCTGACAACAGCGACTGGTTGATCCAGCCCTCCGAGCCATCGGCGTCGCGCACGCGCCTCCAAGTGTCGAATTCCTGGATGATTTCCATAGGCAGGCCGGCCTTGGTATACATCCAGTCGACGGAATAGTTGGCGCCCGGGCCGACGCGCGAGTTGACGCGGGCCGATTTCAGGCTGACGAAACGCGGCAGCGGCAGGCCGCTCGGCCCAAGCGTCACCGTCTGCGCAGGTGCGGCAGCACCTTGAGCCGCGGCTTGCGGGGAATGCAGGAGAGCGCCGAGAAGCGCTGCGCTGAGGACCAGGCGAAGCGACGCGAAACCAGACACTTTCGTTCCTTTCGGCGCCTGCCCTTTGGTCACGGCGCCCCTTTTTCTTTGTCTTCGGCGGCACCGCTTGTTACAGGAGTGGCAGGCACCGCGACCGGTATTCAGTTTCGCCTGTCTTGGTTAAAGAGGTCTCAACGAGATCGGGTTCGAGGAAACAATGGCAGGCAAAAAACGGCCTCTCGTCGTCATCACGCGCAAGCTCCCTGATCCGGTCGAGACCCGCATGCGCGAACTCTTCGACGCCAGGCTGAATGTCGAGGACAGGCCGATGACGCAGCCGGAGCTAGTCGCGGCGGTCAAGGAAGCCGACGTGCTGGTGCCGACCATCACCGACCAGATCGATGCGGCGCTGATCGCCCAGGCGGGCGACAATCTCAAGCTGATCGCCAATTTCGGCAATGGTGTCGACAAAATCGACGTGGAGGCGGCAGCCAAGAAAGGCATCACCGTCACCAACACGCCGAACGTGCTGACCGAAGACACCGCCGATATGACCATGGCGCTGATGTTGGCGGTGCCGCGTCGGCTGGCGGAAGGCGCCAATGTCCTGACCAGCGACAAGAAGTGGGCCGGCTGGTCGCCGACCTGGATGCTCGGCCGGCGCATCTGGGGCAAGCGCCTCGGCATTGTCGGCATGGGCCGCATCGGAACCGCGGTCGCCAGGCGCGCCAAGGCCTTCGGCCTGTCGATCCACTACCACAACCGCCATCGCGTGCTGCCGGCGGTCGAGGAAGGGCTGGAGGCCACCTATTGGGAAAGCCTCGACCAGATGCTTGCCCGCATGGACATTATCTCGGTCAATTGCCCGTCGACGCCGGCCACCTTCCATTTGCTGTCAGCGCGGCGGCTGGCGCTGTTGCAACCCACCGCTTACATCGTAAACACCGCGCGCGGCGACATCATCGACGAGGAGTCTCTGGTCAAGCTGATCCAGGACGGCAAGATCGCCGGCGCCGGCCTCGACGTCTACGAACACGAGCCGGCGCTAAACTCGAAGCTGCTGAAGCTCGCCGCCAAGAACAAGGTGGTGCTGTTGCCGCATATGGGCTCGGCGACACTCGAAGGCCGCATCGACATGGGCGAGAGGGTGATCATCAATATACGCGCCTTCTTCGACGGCCACCGTCCGCCGGACCGCGTGCTGCCGCTCAGGACCTGAAGTCGACGGCGTTCAGATGGCGGTTGTAAGAGCGCCGTCATCAGCGACGCTCACCCGCTTTCCACGGTAGGCCGCGAACGCACCACGCTCCAGCCTGAGCGCCACCGGCGTCCGCCAGCCCATTTCCCTGCCAACAATCAACCCGAGCAGCAGGATCGCGTCCGGTTCGTGCAGCACGAGCGCCGCCGGCGCATGGCCATTGTGGACGAGTTCCATCAGCACGGCGGAGGCGGAGGACGAACCGATCGTACCGGGCAGGAACAGCACGCGGCCGGCAATGGTCTCGCCATGCTGCGGGTGGCGGACATCGGCGATGCGGCCGCTCTTTGGATCGACGCCGCCCCAGAAGCTGATCGGCGCGGTCAGCACCAGCGCCTCGCCTTCGCCGGCTCGACCCGGCACCAGGATTTCGGCCAAGGCGTTCATGCGGCAATATCCGTAAAGCACGGCTTACCGATGACGGCGCTTTCCACGCAGTCGGCCAGCGATGCGTAAAGCACGGCGTAGCCGGTATTGCCCGGCGCATATTGCGCGAACTTTCCCGAATTGGTCATCAGCACGCCGCCTGCAAGATCCGGCAGGATCGGCGTCACCACAACACAAGTGTCGGCGACGATGATCACGCCGCTCGCCTCGAGCGTCTTGCGCCGGCCGCTTTGTTCGAGCGTCGTGAGCACGTGGCGGCCGGTGCAGGCGTAAATCGGCACGCTAAGCCGCCGCCCGCCGATCAACCGCTCCAGCGCATCGAATTCGGCCGCAGACAGATGCGGGCTGCCGATCGCCACCGCATCGATGGCGGTTTGCGTGATTGCGGTGGACAGGCCGACGCAGGCCTTCGCGGCCATGTCCGGCGTGACATGGATCACTGTTTCCGGCCTGCCGCCGACCAGGATGGTCTCGGCGTCGGGTGCCTCAGGCGTGACGCCAGCAATGTGGAAGAGACCGACTGCGCCTGACGATGCCGCCGCCGCGCCGAAGGCTTTCAGCGCGTCCTCGCCGGGATGGTGGGATACACCGGTGACGACGCCGACGGCATTGCCCACCTCACGGCCGTAGAGGCTGCCTAGTACGGGCCAGGCGATCTCCGAGCCGAGGAACGAGGCGGAGAGGCCTGAAACATCGAACACCAGCCGCGCCTGCCGGTTCTCGACGCGGTGCAGGCCGTAATCCGGCGCCCGGCCCGATATGGCGCAAGCAATGTCCAAAAAGTCGCCGTAACGGTTGGTGCGCGCGCCGAGCACCGAATTGCAGAACACCACGGCGTTGGATTCACCCCAGGCGACGTCAGTGCCCTGGGCTGGCCTGTGGCCGGCCTGATAGGGTGCGCAGGTCCAGCTCTGCTCGCAGCCCAGCTTGCGGTAGGCCTCCATCATCCGCCGCGCCATGCCGCGCGCCGGCTCTTCGAGGCGCACGCGCGAGCAGCCCATCAAATCGAGGGCGCCGACATTGAGCGTCGAGCGCACGGCAACGCGCGCGCCGCCCTCGACCAGCCTTTCGGCGAACAGCGTGCCGGAATCACCGTGATAGAGCGCGCCGTCAATATGCGCTGAGGCGATCGGGATCAGCCGCGGCGCGCCAAGCAGCGCAGCGCTTTCGGCAACGATGCGCATCGCCATCGCCGCCCCATCATGGCCGGAGGCGATTGCCTGCTCCTGCGCACTGAGGGCGAGGCTCACTTGAGCTCCTTGCGCATGGTGATCGAAGTCGGCCGGTCATAGCCCTGATGCGCGGTGCGCGCGATTTCGTAAAAGCCGAGACGGGCAAAGGTCGCGTGATTTGCCATAAGTTCGATCCGTGTCTGAAGTTCGATCGCTGGCTTGTTGCGGCTGCGGGCAAAATCCTCGACAGCCTGCATCAATTGCCTGCCGATGCCTTGTCCCTGAAGCTCAGCCTCGACTGCGAGTTTGCCGACATAGAAATCGGCAGTCCTCTCCAGCGCGAAGATGCAGCCGGCAATCCGAACGCCCTGTAGAGCCAGGAATACCGTTTCCCGGTCAGCCTTGTCCCTGAGGCTTTCGACGCTCAGCAGATGCGCCGAGGATGGCGGGTCGATGACGCCGTCCATCGACGCAAAGGCCCGCATGATCAGGCTGAGCAGCTCGTCCCAGCGATCGAAGCCCGGAGCAAGCTGCGTGACCAAAACGCCGGCGGACTGATCCATGCGCTCAGTTTCTCTTGTAGCGGATGGTGTCGAAGCGCGCCGACAGCGCATCGTAGAGCAGCAGCCGGCCGACCAGCGGCTCGCCGATGCCGGTGATCAGCTTGATCGCTTCCATCGCCTGCAGCGTGCCGATGACGCCGGTCAGCGCGCCGATGACGCCGGCCACCGCGCAGGACGGCACCAACCCTTCCGGCGGCGCCTCGGGAAAGAGGTCGCGATAGCTTGGGTTCGGTTTGCCGTCGGCGCCGGTCTCGAACGGTATGAGCACCGTCACCGAGCCGTCGAAGCGGCCGACGGCGGCGTGCACCAGCGGCCGCTTTTCCGCCGCGCAGGCATCGGCCACGACATAGCGCGTCTCGAAATTGTCGGAGCCATCGACGACGATGTCGTAGCGCGCGATGAGCGCAGCGGCGTTCTCGGCCGTCAGCCTGAAGTCGTGCAGTTCGACCGCCACATGCGGATTGATGCGGGCGATGGCCGCTTTGGCGCTCTCGGTCTTTGCCGTGCCGATCGTGTCTGTGGCGTGGATGACTTGCCGCTGCAGATTGGAAAGCGAGACCGTGTCATCATCGACAATACCGAGCGTGCCGACGCCGGCGGCAGCGAGATATTCCAGCACCGGCGCGCCGAGCCCGCCGGCGCCGATGACCAGCACCCGGGCCCGCTTCAGCCTCTGCTGGCCGGCGCCGCCGATTTCAGGCAGCACGATGTGGCGGGCGTAACGCTCGAGTTCTTCGTCGGTAAGGGCGGCAGGGGTCATTGCCGAACCTTATAGCGAGCAAAAAACCTTGTCAGGTGTCTTTGGTTGGCCCAACCGTGCCGTGATCAACGGTGAGGAACTGTGCGCGGCCTTTCAGGCTGGAAAACAGCGCGGCGTCGGTCCCGGTCATGAAGGCCTGGCAGTTCAATTCTTCCAGGATCGAGAACAGCGCGGCGCGCCGGCCGGCGTCGAGATGGGCGGCGATCTCGTCGAGCAGCAGGATCGGCGTCATCCCCGACATCTCGCCGGTCAGCCGCGCATGCGACAGCACGATGCCAACCAGCAGCGCCTTCTGCTCGCCGGTCGAGCAGAGTTCGGCCGGCATCGCCTTCGGGCGGTGGCGCACGAGAAGATCCGAACGGTGCGGGCCGTCCAGTGTGCGTCCGGCGGCGCGGTCGCGCTCGCGGCCATCTGCGAGGGCGGCGCGATAGCGTTCCTCGACATCCACGGCAGGCGCCGTGGCGACGTCGCTTTCCAGGTCGCCGAACAGGCTGATGTCGGCCTGCGGAAACGGCCCGCTGCTGGGCAGCCTGTCGATCATGGCGGCGAGCAGGCGCACCAGTTCGGCGCGCGCCGCTGCAATTGCCACGCCGGTCTCGGCCATCTGCGTCTCGATGGCGTCGAACCAGGCGCTGTCGCGCGAGCCTTCCGTAAGCAATCGGTTACGTCCGCGCATCGCCTTCTCATAGTCGAGCGCGCGCTGGCCGTGGCCGGGATCGATCGCCAGCACCAGCCGGTCGAGAAAGCGCCGGCGGTCGGCGGCGGGTCCCGGGAACAGGCCGTCCATGGCCGGCGTCAGCCAGACGACGCGCAGCCATTCGAGCATGGCATCGGCCGAACGCGCCGGCGCGCCATTGATGCGCACCTTGCGGCCGCCCTCACCGGCCGCTTCGCCCCCGGTGATGCCGGTGCCGATCTCGACCTGGCCCTCCGGTCCGTCGAGCCTTGCATGCAGCGCAAAGCCACCATCGCCGCCTTCGCGGGCCACGTCGGCATAGGGCGCGCGGCGCAGGCCGCGGCCGGGCGTCAAGAGGGAAATGGCTTCCAGGAGATTGGTCTTGCCGGCGCCATTGTCGCCGGAAAACACCACGGCGCCCGGGGAAAGATCGATCGACAGCGCCGCATAGTTGCGGAAATTAGTAAGTGTAAGCTTACTTATATGGCTTTGCTGGGGCAACCGCTATCCGCCTGTAGAAGTCGCCGCAATCGTCACGCCGAAGGTTTGCCGCAGCGCGGCTACACCCGCATCGGCATCAGCACGTAGAGCGCGGTTTCGTCGGCCATGTCGTGGATCAGCGTTGGCGAACCGGCATCGGCCAGCATGAATTTCGCTTCCGTGCCGGTCAATTGCGCGGCAACGTCGAGCAGATATTTGGCGTTGAAGCCGATCTCGATTGGGTCGGACGAATAGTCGGCCGCCAGTTCCTCGGTAGCACTGCCCGAATCCGGATTGTTCACCGCAAGCGTCACCTGGCCCTCTGTGATCGAAAGCTTCACCGCGCGGCCGCGTTCGGAGGAAATGGTCGAGACGCGATCGACGGCTGCGGCAAAGCTCTGGCGATCAATGATCAGCTTCTTGTCGTTGCCGGTCGGGATGACGCGCTGATAGTCCGGGAAAGTGCCATCGATCAGCTTCGAGGTCAAAACCACGCTGCCGATGGTGAAGCGGATCTTGGTGTCGGACAATTCGGTGGTCACCGCGACATCCGGATCGTCGACCAGTTTCTGCAGCTCGCTGACGGTCTTGCGCGGAATGATGATGCCCGGCATGCCCTCGGACCCTGCTGGCGCGTCGATTTCGGCGCGCGCCAGGCGATGGCCGTCGGTTGCCACCGAACGCAGCTTCAGCTTGCCGCCGGTCTCATGCGTGTGCAGGTAAATGCCGTTCAAATAGTAACGCGTCTCCTCGGTGGAGATGGCGAATTGCGTCTTCTCGATCAGGCCTCTCAAGGCGACGGAATCGAGCCGGAAGATATGCGAGAAGGACCCGGCCGAAAGCTCGGGGAAATCGGACTGCGGCAGACACTGCAGGCGAAAGCTAGAGCGGCCTGACGTCACCGTCATGGCATTGCCGTCCTCGTCGGTCTTCAGCATCACTTCGGCGCCGTCGGCGAGCTTGCGCACGATGTCGTAGAGCAGGTGCGCCGGAACCGTCGTCGCCCCGCCGCGCTCGACCTTTGCGGGTGTCGCTTCGGTCACTTCGAGGTCGAGGTCGGTGGCTTTCATTTCAAGGCTGGCGCCCTCGGCGCTGAGCAGCACGTTGGACAGGATCGGTATGGTGTTGCGCCGTTCGACCACGCGATGAACGTGGTTGAGCGACTTCAGGAGATTTGACCGTTCCAGGATAACACGCATGACGAAACAGGCTCGCTTGAATGAATGAACGGGTCACCAATGGGCGGCGCCCCGCGAAAGGTCTGAACAGGCTCAGAATCTATGCAAACTGACAGGAAAAAGCCGTTAAACGCAAGCCCGCGCCACCGGTTCGCGCCGGTTACGCGGGCTTTCTGGGGATAAAGCGGGCAAGGGCCGCCAACCTATGCATGTCGCCCAAAAGTGCGCCGCGGTTTTGGGACAACGACATGCATCAAAACAACAAATTTAAAGCGCGCCGACCGAATACTCCAAACCCGGCGCGCTCTGTTTGCCGTGCCGCTCAGGCCTGGTCGTTGATCAGCCTGCGCAACAGTTCCAGCTCCTGCGCCAGCGTATTGTCGACGCCGGAAAGGTCCTCGATCTTTCGCACGGCATGCAGCACCGTGGTGTGATCGCGACCGCCGAAACGCCTGCCGATCTCCGGCAGCGAACGCGGCGTCATCACCTTCGACAGGTACATCGCGACCTGCCGCGGCTTGACGATGGTGCGCGTGCGCCGGTTGGACAGAAGCTCTGTCTTCGACACATTGTAGTGGCGCGCCACGATGCGCTGGATGTCCTCTATGCGCACCCGCTTCGGCTCGCCCGAGCGATAGATGTGGCCGAGGATTTCGTCGATGCGGTCGATGGTGATCGCCGGCTCGAACGACTGACGGAACAGAAGCTGGTTGAACGCACCTTCCAGTTCACGGCCGCTGCCGGTCACGGTGCGGGCGACATGGTTCAGGATCTCCTCCGAAATATTGAGCGACGCATCGTCGACCTTGGCGGTGGCAAGCCGCAGCTTGAGCATGCCGATGCGCATGGCGAAGTCCGGCGCCGACATTTCGAGCGCGACGCCGCCATTGAGGCGCGAGCGCACGCGGGGCTCCAGCGACTCCAGTTCCGACGGCGGCCTGTCGGCGGCAACCACCACCTGCTTGGCGCTGTCGAGCAGCATGTTGATGAGATGGCAGAATTCATGCTGGATCGACTTGCCCTGCAGGAACTGCATGTCGTCGATGATCAACAGGTCGATGTCGCGCAGCTGTTCCTTCAGCGTCAGCGCATTGTTGTCGCGGATCGCGGTGGCGAAGCGCCACATGAAATACTCGGCCGTCAGGTAGACGACGCGAGACTTCGGGTTCTGTTTGAGCGACTCGGCCGCGATCGCCTGCAAAAGGTGGGTCTTGCCGAGGCCGACGGTGGCATGGAGGAACAGCGGGTTGAAGCGCACCGCGCTCGACTGCGATTCCGCCACGGCTTTGGCGGCGGCGAAGGCCACCCGGTTCGACGGGCCTTCAATAAAGGAGCCGAACGTGTAGCGCGGATCGAGCGGCGACCCCAGCACATTGTGCCGGAACTCGGCCTCGATCGGCGTGCCGGGGCGAGGGGCGGGCGCACGCTCCACCCGGCCTGGACCCGCCGTGCCGGCCGCCAGTGCGGTCTGCGTCTGCTTGGTCATCTTGCGCGCAGGCACGGCTTCGGGCTCGACGCCATTGCGGGCCGGACGGGTCGCGGTGCGCACGACGATCTCGATCTTCAGGACCTCGGGGTCTTCGTGCTTCCACAGGTCGGCGATGAGATCGAGATAGTGACCATTGATCCACGAGCGCAGGAAGGCCGTGGGCACAGAGATGCGTACAATGCCCCGGGAAGCCTCCGCCACCTTCATCCGACCGAACCAGCTCGAATAGACCTCGGTTCCCAGACGCGCCTTTAACTGGGCCTTGACCCGGTCGAACTTCTGTTCCGCGTCGCTGGAAGCCGCCACGTCGTGTGCTCCGACCAATGTTCCAGGAAATGGCAGGTCGCCCGAAAGCTCCCGCTCGATGCCGCTCTGCATGATGATTGCGTCCCTTTTCCTTTGTACCTTTTTCCGCCGGGAGTGCGCCTCCTGCACCCATGTTTCCGACGACCGTATCTTCGCTACAACACCACCGCCGCCGCCGGCGTTGACGTTGCCTCATCAGCAAGGGATCGGTCCCGGCTGCTTAAAGCCAGTCCGTCTGACATGTTCGGGCAAAGCGACACCACCCGGCGAAAACGCCGGTGCGCCATCGACCTGCCATGTACAAATTACGCCAGTCCCCTACCGCATCGAAAAGACAAACCATACCCGTTCACGGAATTGATCCGCGTCATGAATTCTGCCGCTGTGAGCTGGCCGATTCAGGCTGAGTTATGGGCTAACGGCCCGTCCCTTTCGATAGATCGACATTACCGAAATCGCTGTGGATAGGGCAAGGCCACGTCTAACGGATTTTTAAGGAATCTGGTTACTGATGAAGGGTTCGGGTCCCGTCCTGGAACCGTAGATTTTGACAAAGCCATTGTGATTCAAACCCTTTTGCCGCGAATATGAAAATGGCTGTGCGGTTTGAAATTTTCTGAAATAATTCGCTTGACACCAACTTGCCGCCTGTCGCCCACAGGCGATGTGAACAAGCTGTGGATCACCGACTGCAAGTCATTGAAAAATATCAGTAATTTGTGACAGTCAAATTTATTGGCGCGGGCCGTTTCGGCGGATTGGAATATAAGTGGGAGTGTATGTGCCGGCAAAGCATTCCGAACTCTGGAATGCGGGCCGGGCGCGCTTTGCGGGCGTTCTTTTTAAGTGCTTGCCGGCAAACGAAAAAACCCGGCGCGATCGGCCGGGTTTAAAAGAACGACAGTTCAGGAACGGTCGATCAGGCCGACAGCACCTTGAGGCGGTGAGCCAGACGCGACACCTTGCGCGATGCCGTATTCTTGTGGATCACGCCCTTGGTCGCGGCGCGCATCAATTCCGGCTCTGCGGTCTTGAAGGCTTCCAGCGCGGCTGCCTTGTCGCCGGCAGCCAGTGCCTCTTCGACCTGGCGGACATAGGTACGCACGCGCGAGCGGCGGTTCTTGTTGATCGCTGCGCGGCGGGCGATCTTGCGCGTTGCCTTTTTGGCCGAGGAGGTATTGGCCATGGTGCCTCTCTTCTGATCTGGTGAGCGCATGCGGGATGCCGCAGGGCGCAAAAAACAAACGGGCAGCCAACGGCCGCCTCGGTTGGAGCGGCTTATAGTTCAGCTTTCCCGGCACGTCAACGCCGCTTTGGCTTCTTTTTGGCCTCCGCCGCCAGAGCCTGATGCCGAAAGGTGTGAAGCCGTTTTTCTCGGACGAACGGAAACCGTTTGTCGCGGCATCATGCTCTAACGCGTTGACGCTAGCGGTTGGTGAAATTCGGCTTCCGTTTCTCGGCAAAGGCCGCCATGCCTTCCTTCTGGTCGTCGAGCGCAAACAGCGAGTGAAACAGCCGGCGTTCGAAGCGTAACCCCTCGGCCAGCGTCGTCTCGTAGGCGCGGTTGACGGCCTCCTTGGCCATCATCACCGAGGGCAGCGAAAATTCAGCGATCCTGGCTGCGGTCTTCAGCGCTTCGTCGACCAGTTCCCCAGCCGGCACGACGCGCGACGCCAGGCCGCTCCGCTCGGCCTCCGCGGCATCCATCATCCGTCCGGTCAGGCACATGTCCATCGCCTTCGACTTGCCGACAAAGCGGGTTAGCCGTTGCGATCCGCCCATGCCGGGAATGACGCCGAGCGTTATTTCGGGCTGGCCGAATTTTGCCGTGTCGGCGGCAATGATGAAATCGCACATCATCGCCAGCTCACAGCCGCCGCCCAGCGCATAGCCGGCGACCGCCGCGATCATCGGCTTGCGCGTGCGTGTGAATTCCTCCCAGCCGACGAAAAGATCCCGGACATAGGCGTCGGCGTAGGCGATGGTCTGCATTTCCTTGATGTCGGCGCCCGCCGCAAAGGCCCTCTCGGAACCGGTGATGACCATGGCGCCGATGCCCGGATCGGCATCGAACCCCTTTGCTGCCACCAATATGTCCGCCAGCACCTGGGCATTCAGCGCGTTGAGCGCCTTGGGCCGGTTCAGCGTGATCAGGCCGACCTTGCCGCGCGTCTCCACGATGATGGTTTCATAGCTCATGGGCTGGCCTCCTCGTTCCGGCATTGAAGCGATCGGTCTAGAGCAATTCCAGGAAAAGTGTGAGCGGTTTTCCCTCCGGAATTGCGTCAAAACAATAGCTAGAACGGGTCGCCGTTTCCGTGAAACGGTGAGCCGCTCTAGTTCACCGCTGACAGGTCCGGCAATAGAAGGTCGAGCGGCCGCTTTGCACGACGCGCTCGATGTGGCCGCGGCAGCCGGGCGTCGGGCAGGGCTCGCCCTCGCGATCGTAGACCGCGAAGGAATGCTGGAAATAGCCCAGCGACCCGTCTGTGTGCACATAGTCGCGCAGCGACGACCCGCCGGCGGCGATCGCGTCGGCAATCACTGAACGGATCGCTTCCGCCAGTCGTTCGCTCTGTTCCTTGGCCTTCTTGCGGGTTCCGGCGATGGTGCCTGCCTCGCGCAATGGCGACAGGCCGGCGCGCCACAGCGCCTCCGACACATAAATGTTGCCGAGCCCGGCGATCAGTCTCTGGTCGAGCAGCGCCGCCTTCAACGGCGATCTGCGGCCCTTCAGCAGCGATGCGAGCAGGGCGCCGTCCAGCGCGTTGCCGGTCGGCTCGACGCCCAGCCCCGCCAGCATCGGATGCGCGTCGGCCAGCCCTTCGGCAAACAGCATGAAGCCGAAGCGGCGCGGGTCGTTGAAGACCACGCGAGATGGGACGCCGGCTGGCGATACGAGGTGGAACACGACATGGTCGTGCTTGGCATCCTTCGAGCGCTCGTGATGGAACTTGCCTGGCGTCGCGCTGTCATCAGCGGTTTCGATACGGAACGAGCCCGACATGCCGAGATGGCAGATCAGAACCGGACCGCCGTCCAGATGCATGGTCAGATATTTGGCGCGGCGGCCAAGCGCGATGATGGTCTTGCCGGTCAGCCGCTGCGCAAATTTCGCCGGAAACGGAAATCTGAGATCGGGCCGGCGTGCCTCGACGCGCACGATGCGCGCGCCTTCCAGAACCGGCTGAAGGCCACGCCGGACCGTTTCGACCTCGGGCAACTCAGGCATGGCTGCCTATCGTCGCATGGAAGGAGGTACCGTGTCGGCCTTGCCCCAGCGCGAGGTGTTCGGCCACGGTTTCACCGATATCGGCGAAGGTGGTCCTGAGCCCGATGTCGCCGCCCGCGAGACCCGGTGCGGTGCCGATGACCGGAATGCGTTCACGCGTGTGGTCGGTGCCGCGCCATGTCGGGTCGTTGCCGTGGTCGGCGGTGAGGATGAGCAGATCGCCCGGCTTCAGTTTCACCAGCGCCTCGGGCAGCCGGCGGTCGAAGGCTTCGAGCGCCGCCGCATAGCCGACAACGTCGCGGCGGTGGCCGAACTCGGTGTCGAAGTCGACGAAATTGGCGAACACTAGGTCGCCGTCGCCGGCATCGTCCATCGCGCCCAGCGCCTTGTCGAACATTGCCATGTTACCGGGCGCCTTGCGCACTTCCGAGATGCCGCGGTGGGCGAAGATGTCGCCGATCTTGCCGACCGCGATCACTCGGCTGCCGCGCCCGGTCAAGCGATCGAGCAGCGTCGGCTCAGGCGGCGGCACGGCGTAGTCATGGCGGTTGTAGGTGCGCTCGAAGGTGGCGGATGTTTCGCCAAGGAAGGGCCGCGCGATCACCCGTCCGATTTTCAGCGGGTCGACCAGCCGGCGCACCGTCTTGCAGAACTCGTAGAGACGCTCCAAGCCGAAATGCACCTCGTGCGCTGCTATCTGCAGGACGGAATCGACCGAGGTGTAGCAGATCGGCTTGCCGGTGCGGATATGCTCCTCGCCGAAGCGCTCGATGATCTCAGTGCCCGGCGCATGGCAATTGCCGAGAATGCCCGGCACCTTGCCCTCGCGGATCATCGCTTCGGTCAGTTCGGCAGGGAAGGCGGGCGCCGTATCGGGGAAATAGCCCCAGTCGAAGCGCACCGGCAGGCCGGCGATTTCCCAGTGGCCCGACGGCGTATCCTTGCCGCTCGAGATCTCCTGCGCGGCGCCGTGGAAGGCGGAGGCCGAAACAGCGTCGGCCGTGCTGTCGAACCGGAAGCCGGTCGCAGTGTGCGCGGCGCGGGCTAGACCGAGTGAAACCATGTTGGGCACCAGAAGCGGTCCCTTGCGCAGGCCTTCGCGATCGGCGCGGCCTTCCGCGCAGGCCTGGGCGATATGTCCGAATGTGTTCGACCCGGCGTCGCCATAGCGTTCGGCATCGGCGGCGCCGCCAATGCCGAAAGAATCGAGAACGAAGAGGAAAGCGCGCGCCATCGGTGCCGTCATTGCCAGTCTGGGGGACCAGACATAAGGTCCCGTCGCGGCATTGGCAAATCGGAAACCAGGCGGCAACGGCTTGGCGCAATAGTCGCGACGGCGGGCAGGCACGGTGCACGCATCCTTGCGAGATGCGGCGCGCTTCGAGGAACGGCGGTACAAGGCATGAAACGATGACACGGGCGGATCTCGCCATAGGGCCGGGTTGGAGGGCATTGGCGACCAGCGTAGCGTTGCTGGCCTTGCCGCAGGCCGCGCACGCCGACTGGCGCGACCAGATCGGGACGTTTCGGATCGGCATCGTTGCCGAGCCAGGCGCAGGCAACACGGTTCCAGGTCTGGCCCTGCTGACAGACGCCTACGGCAAGGCGCTCGGCATGAAGGTGGAATTCGTCGTCGCGCATGACTATGCCGCGCTGATCGAGGCACAGGCCAATGCCCGGATTCAGTACGCGGTCTATTCGGCGACTGCCTACGCCACCGCGTTGGAGCGCTGCGGCTGCGTCGAACCTCTGGTGGCGCCGGTCGATGCCGACGGCGCCACCGGCATCCGCTCCGTGCTTTTGACGCGCGACAGCAAGCTTCCCGATCTTGCAGCCATGCAAACGCACCGCATCGCCATGGCGCCTTCCGATAATGTCGGCGGTTCTCTTCTACCGCTCGCCGGGCTGGCCGCCGATGGCATCAAGATCAGCCAGGATGCGCCATTCCTCACTCATGCCGGCTCGGCCGCCGCTGCCGAAGCGATGCTGGTCGATGGCCAGGCCGATGCCGTGTTCGGCTGGGAGCGGGCCGCGGCGGAAAACCGGACGGCAATTGCCGGCGATCAGCCGGCTGATCCGGACGGCACGGCGGCGCGGCTGGAGGCAGCGGGAATTTCAAAAGCCGCGCTCCAGATCATCTGGACCTCCGGTGTGCTGCGATACGGTCCCCACGCCGTCCGCAGCGATCTCGACCCCGAAGCCAAGCGCCGGCTGACCGTCTTCCTTACCAATCTCCGATCGCAGTCGCCGGAAGTCTACGATTTCGTGGAATCGAAACATTCCGGCGGCTTCATATCAGCCGCCGCCGGCGACTATGCGATGGCAACAGCCATCGTGCGCCTGCTGTCGGACAGCAGCCGCCAATAGATCCGGCACTTCAGCAGTTGCTGCAGGGGACGGTCGGGCCCCGGCGCGGCCTGAGGTAATAGGTCTCGCCCATCGTTATCGAGTCGAAGGCCGAGGTCAGACCAAGTCGCTTTTCGCTGTCGGCAGACCAGGTGATGATGGGTTTGTAACCGAGTCTGCTTTCGACGCGGATGAGGAACGTGTCAGCGATCTTGAGCGTGGAGGGAACTGTCGTGATGGTGTCCTTGGCGGCGTCGACGCTATAGGCGCCCTCGACCAGCTTGCGCGACCACACGACCTTTACCTTCGGCGGCGTCTCGGTCGTGACCTGTATTGCCGTGACGATGATCGTCGGCGTTGAGCGGTTGTAGGGCTGCAGGGTCGAGGTACCGATCTTCATGATCGCATCGAGGTCTGCTTGCGTGACCGACGTCTGCTGTGTCACGAGATCCGCAACCATGGAGCCGATGCGGCTGACCTTCTTGCTGGTCTCGATGGCCTGCGACGCCTCCATGGTCACGAAATACATGATGAGCAGCACAGGCACGATGAAGGCGAACTCGATGGCCGCGACGCCGCGGCGATCCGAGCAGAATCGCATCGCTCTTGCCCAGATACTCGAAAACCCCTGATGTGCCCCCGCACGATACATGCCTGTTTCCCTTTAAGCCAAAATAACGCTGCGTTCTCAGTCGTCGAACGGTTCGTTCTGCCAGGTCACCGATGCGAAATGCAGCGTGTTGCCGTCTTTCAGATTGGCCATCGATTTGGCCATGAAATCGGTCATGACCGGCCATTTGTAGAAGACCCGCAGCATGTTCTTCGTTTCCGCCAGGCCCGGCGTCACGGCGAAGCTCATCGAATTCGTGCCTTGCGTCAGCACGATCTCGCCATTGACGATCTTGAAGCCAGCCGTGGCGGCATCGGCAAAGGTCGGATATTCGCGCAGATCCACCAGCAGTCCCGGACAGGTTTTGGCGACCATGATCTCCAGTCTGGTGCAGATGAGGTCCCGGAGCTTGGTTCCGGTCAGGTCGGCCGGCTTCAGCTGGCCGGTGCGCACCTGGCGGGCGACGTCGTCGGTGATGTTGGCCATCACCTCCTGTCCGGCAAATGAAATGCAGCTCTCGAGGATGGCGAAGACGAGAAGCGCAAACGGGATCGCCAGCATGGCGAATTCCATCGCCGTGCTGCCGCGACGATCGCCAAGGAAGCGGCGGGTAAACGTTACGCGTCCTGCCTTGCCCTTCGCGATCTCGCGTCCTGAATCCTCGTCTAAACGCCCGTCCAAAACGTCGCCCCCATGTCACGTCCCTGCCGATCCTGATGCGGTGCCGTCAGCAACATTAGCGAGAACCCATTGAGGTCCGGTTTGGATGACCGTTAAATTCGACGGAAAGGCATTAACCGGCCGCTAACCGAAGTGACATTTTCGGGGAACTGAGCAGCCCAGGCGCTTACTGGCCGGCGCTCATTTCGGCTTCGGAGGCCTTCTCCGACTCGCTCTTGAACGAGCTCTCGCAATAGGGCGTGCAGGACATGGTCTGTACCGAAGCGCGCCTGTAGATACGCACCGACGACGCGTCCTGGCGCACCACCGTCACCTGCTCGTCGATGATTGGGCTGCCCTCCTGATCGAGGACAACCAGATTGGTGACGCCGAACCCCTTGCCCGTCAGCACGATCGTCGATGCATCCTGGACGGAGGCGTCGGCAATCGCCGGATTGCCGACAACGATTGTGTCGGCTGGGCGTGTCAGTTTGACGATCTTGGCCTGGTTCATAGTCACTTCGATGCCGGCTCCGGCCTTGGCCGGCAGCACAAAAGCCGGAACGGCGAGAAGCGCGGCAAGCAGGAATGACGATTTCATGGCGGTCATCGAGGCGCTCCACGGCGAACTTGTTCAACGGAACATGAAGGAGATTGGTGAACCAACGGTTAAGCCGATGACCGGGCCTGGGATATCCGCAGGCATTTTGCCACTGGCTAATATAAAGAGCGTCCTGCCGATAGCCCTGAAGCTCCAGCTTTCGCGGCCTTTTCACGGGTAGGCGAGCCGCTGTTCGGCGTTTAGTTTACGGTTAACCACGCAAGCTGTTCGAGGCGCGAAAGGAATCGGTAAGGCTGTTTATTAAGCCGATTGAAAGAGCTTCTCCCTAGATTGGCAGCATCCGATCAACCACCACACAGAAGTTGACGGAAGTGCTGTAACACGTGGAGTAGGAGCTCTCGAATGTCTAATCTCATCGCACGTTTCGTGAAGGACGAGTCCGGCGCGACCGCTATCGAATACGGTCTGATCGCCGCTCTCATCGCGCTTGCCATCATGGTCGGTGCTGGTTCGCTCGGCAACGCCCTGGGCGTCAAGTTCAACGACATCGCCACCGCCGTCTCGACCGGCGTGGCTCCGTAATACTTACGGATCAGTGGTTGTTTGGGAACAAGGGCCGCTGTTTGCGGCCCTTGTTTCATTTGTGCGATGCGCAGGATCTGAATCGCAATTCGCAGGCGACACCGGTAAATTTGAGATCGCTGCCTCATCAATCGTTAATCGAACCTGTCTAGGCTGAAGCCGATACAATTTGACCAAGGCGCCACGCGATGCTTGAAGCCCTGATCTTCGTCGTCTTTCCCTTCTGCATGCTCTTTGCCGCGATCTCCGACATGCTGTCGATGACGATCGCCAACCGCGTACCGGTGTTGCTACTGGCGGTGTTTGCCCTGGTTGCGCCGCTGACGGGCATGGACTGGGCAACCTATGGCTGGCATTTCGCTGCCGGCGCCCTGGTGCTGGCCGTGACGTTCGGTCTGTTTGCGCTTGGCGGCATGGGGGGGGGCGACGCCAAGCTGCTCGCCGGCACCGCCGTCTGGATAGGGTTCAACCATCACCTTGTCGAGTATCTCGTGATCTCGACGTTCATTGGTGGCCTGCTGACGCTCGCCATCCTTCTCTATCGGAAATCGCCGCTGGCGACTTATACCAGCCACAATCCGTTCCTGCGCCATTTCGCCGACGACACGACTGGCGTTCCCTACGGCATTGCACTCGGCATTGGCGGGCTGCTGACCTATCCGGATTCACCTTTGATGGTATGGGCATTGGCAAGGCTGGCGAGCTGATACAGCGAACCTCTTTGCCGCTCCGGCATCGATGAAAAGAGGCGGGTTGGCCGCCTTTTTGTTTATCGCAGCGTTGGATGTGTCCAATTTATGTAAACCTTAAATTAATCACGATCGTAAGCATTACATTAACCTTGTTTTGACGATTGCCGCTGCAAAGTCCGGCCTGGATAGGTGGTTTGCCTAAAGGCGAGGGTTCGGACAGATGCCAGCATCCCGACTGATCATTCTGGGCGTGGCGGTGGCTGCGGCGGGTGGTGCAGGTTACGTTGCCAAGAACATGGTGGCGGTCTCGCCGCCCCAACAGGTCGTCGTCGACGCGCCTCAGGCGCCTGCAATCGCCTTGCAGGATGTACTCGTGCTTTCCGGCGACGTCGCCATGGGCAGTCCGCTTGAGAACAACATCAGCTGGGAGTCCTGGCCGGCCGAAGGGATCAACGCGAATTTCATCACCCGCGCCGTCGAACCCGACGCGCTGGAGAAGCTGAAAGGCTCTGTTGCCCGCGTCGCGATGTACACCGGCGAGCCCTTGCGGCGCTCCAAGCTGATCGGCGAGGGGCAGAGCTTCATGTCGTCGATCCTGCCCACCGGCATGCGGGCCGTCGCCACCGCGATCTCGGCCGATACGTCGGCAGGCGGCTTTATCCTGCCCAACGATTTTGTCGACGTCATCATGACCCGCAGATCCGACACCGGCAACGCCGGCAGCGGATTCACTACAGAAACCATCCTCAAGAACATCCGCGTCCTGGCGATCGACCAGACCATCCAGGAGGACGAGGAAGGCAAGAAGACCAGGGTCGGACAGACGGCGACGCTGGAGCTGACGCCGCAGCAGGCCGAGATCATCACTGTCGCCCAGCAGATGGCCGATCGCCTGACGCTGGCACTGCGTTCGATCACCGACAACAAGGAAAAACATACGGATGAAGCCGACTACCTCGTTTCCGGCAATGGGCGGCGCGGAACGGTGCGGTTGATCAAATCGGGCGAAGTTTCCGAAGTAGGGGCAAGGAAATGAGGCTAATCGCTAAACTGCCGGTCACCATGGCTGCGGCAATCGGCCTGCTTTTCCTTGGAGCGCACGCAAGTGGCCTCATTGAGGCCAAGGCCGCCGGCAAGAGGGCCGGGGTCACGGCTTCGACTGCCACGCAACGCGTCAAGCTCGGCCTCAACAAATCGGTGGTCATCGACCTGCCAAGCGACGCCTACGACATTCTTGTTGCCAACCCCGCAGTCGCCGATGCGGTGACGCGCACGGCAAGGCGCATCTATCTGTTCGGCAAGGCAGTGGGCGAAACCAACATCTTCGTCTTCGGTCCCAATGGCGAGCAGATCGTCAGTCTGGATCTGGCCGTCGAACGCGACGTCGCCGGGTTGGACGACTATCTCAAGCGCTTCCTGCCGACGGCCGACATCAAGGTCGAGTTGCTGAACGACAACGTCGTCCTGACCGGCACGGTGGATACGCCGCTCGATGCCAAGCGCGCCGTCGATCTGGCAACTATCTTCGTGTCCGGCGGTGAAGCGACGACCGGCCAGTACTCGCAGACCGCGGCCGGTGGCAATGCCAATGGCGGCGTCGACATCAACAATCCGGATGCCGAACGCCGGGTCTCGAAGATCGTCAACCTGCTGCAGATCATCGGCGACGACCAGGTGACGCTGAAGGTGACCGTGGCCGAAGTCAGCCGCTCGGTGATGAAGCAGCTCGGCGTCAATATGGTCGGCAACGGCAGCATTGACGGCATTTCCTACGGTGCGCTGAGTTCGGCCAACTACGGGCTGGGCAAACCGATTTCGCAGAATTCGGGGTTGAATCTGCTGGGTGACGGGAAAGGCAATGGCCTTCAAGCCTACATCAACGCCATGGAGCAAAGCGGCGTCATGAAGACGCTTGCCGAGCCGACCCTCACGGCGGTTTCGGGCGAGAAGGCAACGTTCAGGGCCGGCGGCGAATTCAATCTTATCACCGCACGTACGAGCAACGTTTCGACCGACAACCAGACCGGCCAGGTAACCTACACCAACGAAAAGCTCGAATACGGCATAGGCCTCGAGTTCCAGCCCGTTGTGCTGTCGGCGGGCCGGATCAGCCTCAAGGTCAGGACCTCCGTGTCGGAGCCGACCATGGAAGGTGCGACCACCCTGGAGGGCGCCGCCAACTTGCCCGGCACGACGCTCCTGTCGATCCGCAAGAGGCTTGCCGACACCACCGTCGAATTGCCGTCAGGCGGCTCGATGATGATCGCCGGCCTGGTTCGCGACGACGTCCGCCAGGCGGTCTCGGGTCTGCCCGGCCTTGCCAAGATCCCGGTGCTCGGCACGTTGTTCCGCAGCCGCGATTTCGTCCGCAACGAAAGCGAGCTGGTGATCATCATCACGCCCTATCTGGCGCGGCCGGTGGCGCGCAACGACCTGGCCAAGCCGGACGACAATTTCAACGCCGCCGGCGATGGCCCGGCCATGTTCCTTGGCCGCGTCAACCGCGTCTACGGCACCATGCAGACCGACAAGCCCAACGGCCGCTACCACGGCGTTGTCGGCTTCATCTACAAGTAAGCGGGGAGCGGACATGTCTCAGTCAGCATCGAAGGCAATGGCGGTCGCCGCAACAGTGCGGTCCGGTGGTGCCCGGATCCGCCGATCGGCAACACCGATCCTGGCGATCGCGATCGCGGCCTCGCTCGCCGGTTGCGCCAAGCGCGACAGCATCACGGTTGGGGCAATCCCCGATGACTATCGCACCACGCATCCGATCGTCATTGCCGAGAAGAACCAGAAGATCGACCTTCCGGTCGGCGCGGGTGATCGCGGCATGACCGGCTCGCAGCGCGATACGCTTCTCGGCTTCCTCGACGGCTACGACAAGAGCGCTGCCCCGGCGCTGACGATCGCAACCCCGATCGGCTCGGCCAACGAGGTGGCAGCGACTGCCGCGGCGCGCGATTTCGCCAGGCTGGCGGTTGCCAGCGGCATCAAGCGAAACCGGATCGTCGTTACCTCCTATCAGTCGGTTTCCCCGGAAGCCTCGGCGCCTATCCGCGTCTCCTATATTTCGGTGAGGGCCCAGACCGACAAATGCGGGCGCTGGCCCGAGGACTTGTTCGAGACCTCGGAAAACAAGCACTACGCCGATTACGGCTGCTCGTCTCAGAACAACCTCGCCGCACAGCTCGCCAATCCGACCGATCTGCTGGGGCCAAGAAAGTCGACCGATATCGACGCCGAGAACCGCGGTGCGGTGATCGACGTCTATCGCGGTAGGGGTATCTCGGACGAGTTCCTCGGCAATTCGGAAGTGACGTACTAGGAGCGCCAGTCCCACGAGACCGGAAAGAGAAGTCACGGAAAGAGCATGACGATGAGCAATCTTGCCTACGACGCGCCCGTAGACGGCGGCGACAGCTCGCAATCAGATATTGCCGCGATGCAGGCGCTGCGGCCGGTCCCGCGTATTTCGATCCAGGCATTTTGCGAGACCGAAGGTGTCGCGCATCCGGTGGAGCGGGCCGGCGAGGACCGCCGCATGGCGAAGGCGCATCTGAAAGTGCATATGGGCGGCATCGCCACGGCAATCGAATTCTACCAGTCGGCGCCCACGCCGAACCTGATCCTGCTGGAATCACGCAGCGAACCGAAGCAATTGCTGGAGCAGCTTGCCCAGCTTTCCGAATATTGCGATCCCTCCTCGAAAGTCGTGGTGATCGGCCACTACAACGATGTCGGGCTTTACCGCGAACTTATCCGCTTCGGTATTTCCGAATATGTCATCGCGCCGGTGTCGATGGCCGATGTCGTCTCCGTGGTGTCGTCGATCTTCGTCGATCCGGAGGCCGAGCCGATCGGCCGCTCGATTGCCTTCATCGGCGCCAAGGGCGGCGTCGGCTCCTCGACCATCGCTCACAATGTGGCGTGGGCGATGTCATCCCTGTTCAAGTCGGAAGTGGTCGTCGCCGATCTCGACCTGGCTTTCGGGACGGCCAACATTAATTTCGACCAGGACCCGGCGCAAGGCATCGCCGAGGCCGTGTTTTCGCCCGAACGCGTCGACGAGGTCTATCTCGACCGGTTGCTTGCCCAGTGCGCCGAGCATCTGTCGTTGCTTGCTGCGCCCTCCACTCTGGAGCGGGTCTACGATTTTGATCCCGAGGCCTTCACACAACTCATCGACACCGCGCAGCGCAGCGTGCCGCTGCTGGTGCTCGACGTCCCCCATGTCTGGACCGGCTGGACCAAGAACACACTGATGAAGGCCGACGAGATCGTCATCACGGCGACACCGGAACTGGCCAATCTGCGCAACACCAAGAATATGGTCGATATGCTGACGCGGCTTCGGCCGAACGATGCGCCGCCGAAGCTCATCATCAATCAGGCCGGGGTGCCGAAACGACCCGAAATATCAGCTTCCGACTTCGCCGAGCCGCTCGGCATCACGCCGATGTCGGTGATCGCCTTCGACCCGTTGCTGTTTGGAAACGCCGCCAACAACGGCCGCATGCTGGGCGAGATGGATGCCAAGAGCCCGGTCGTCGGGATGATCAATGAAATCGCGCATGTGCTGACCGGTCGCAGCGAAATCAAGGCCAAGAAGAAGGCAGGCCTTGGCGGCCTGCTCGGCAAGTTCTCGCGTAACAAGAAATGACGCTTCTCAAGCGGAATTGGTAGTCGATCATGTTTGGTAAAAGAGGCTCCGACGACGGTAGCCGGTCCACCCCGGAATTCCGTCATCCAGCACCGCCGCCAGCGGCGCCGGCGGCTGCAAAGCCCGCGGACACGGCCGTTCTTTCCCGGCCCGCCGCAGCGTCGCCGTCTGCTGCGCCGGCAATGCCGCCCGCTCGCCGTGCTGTTGAGGCGCCGCCAATGGCGCCGGAGCCGGTAAGAAAGGTCCAGCGCGAACGCAGCGAGACCTACTACGACACCAAGAGTCAGGTCTTCTCCGCGCTTATCGACACCATCGACCTGTCGCAGCTCGCCAAGCTCGATCCCGAGAGCGCGCGCGAGGAAATCCGCGATATCGTCAACGACATCATCGCCATCAAAAATTTCGCAATGTCGATTGCCGAGCAGGAAGAGCTGCTCGAAGACATCTGCAACGACGTGCTGGGCTACGGCCCGCTGGAGCCGTTGCTTGCCCGCGACGATATCGCCGACATCATGGTCAACGGCTCCAAGAACGTCTACATCGAAGTCAACGGCAAGGTCGAACAGACCGGCATCCGCTTCCGCGACAATCAGCAACTGCTCAACATCTGCCAGCGCATCGTCAGCCAGGTTGGCCGCCGCGTCGACGAATCGAGCCCGATCTGCGACGCCCGCCTGCCCGACGGTTCCCGCGTCAACGTCATCGCCCCGCCGCTGTCCATCGACGGCACCGCGCTCACCATCCGCAAGTTCAAGAAGGACAAGCTGACGCTCGATCAGCTGGTCAAGTTCGGCGCCATCTCGCCGCAGGGCGCCGAGATCCTCAAGATCATCGGCCGCGTCCGCTGCAACATCGTCATCTCCGGCGGTACCGGCTCCGGCAAGACGACGCTGCTCAACTGCCTGACCAACTATATCGACCGCGAGGAACGCGTCATCACCTGCGAGGACTCGGCCGAGCTGCAACTGCAGCAGCCGCATGTGGTGCGTCTCGAAACCCGCCCGCCCAATCTCGAGGGCGAAGGCGAGGTGACCATGCGCGACCTGGTCAAGAACTGCCTGCGCATGCGGCCCGAACGCATCATCGTCGGCGAAGTGCGCGGACCGGAGGTTTTCGACCTGCTACAGGCGATGAACACCGGCCATGACGGTTCAATGGGAACGATCCACTCCAACAGCCCGCGCGAATGTCTGAACCGTATCGAATCGATGATCGCCATGGGCGGCTATTCACTGCCGCAGAAGACCGTGCGCGAAATCGTCGTCGGCTCCATCGATGTCATCATCCAGGCAGCACGCCTTCGCGACGGGTCGCGCCGCATCACCCACATCACCGAGGTGATCGGCATGGAAGGCGACGTCATCATCACGCAGGATCTCGTGCTCTATAACATCAAGGGCGAGGACTCGAACGGCAGGCTGCTGGGCGAGCATGTCTCGACCGGCATTGGCCGTCCGCATTTTTGGGATCGTGCCCGCTACTATGGCGAGGAACAGCGCCTCGCCAATGCGCTGGAATCGATGGAGAAACGCGCTGACTGACGCATCTGGAGGCGTGGGGACCAAGGTTGATGTTCGGAATTGACACCACCGTACTGGCGTTCATCGTGCTCGCCGGCTTCAGCGCCGGCGCGGTCGCCTATGCCTTCCTGTTCACCCAGATGAACAACGAGAAGCAGGCCGGCAAGCGGCTCGAGACGATCAAAGCCGCCGAGACCGATCGTTCGGTCGTCAAGGCTTCACGCGACCGTGTCGCGGAGGCGGCCAAGCGGCGCAAATCCGTCCAGGATTCACTGAAACAGCTCGACGAAAAGCAGAAGACCACCGAACGCGTTGTCAAGAAGCCGCCGCTGAAGGCCCTGCTCCGTCAGGCCGGCATGCAGGTCTCGATTGAGCGTTTCTATCTCTACTCCCTCTTTTGCGGCATCGCGCTGACGGCGCTTGCCTATTTCGCAGGCGCGCCGCTGCTGGTCTTGCCAGGCGCGCTGCTGGCCGGCGCGCTCGGCCTGCCCCGCTGGTTCGTCTCGTTTCGCCGCGCGCGCCGGGTCAAGGCGTTCCTCAACGAATTTCCCAACGCCCTCGACATCATAGTGCGCGCCGTCAAGTCCGGCCTGCCGCTCAACGACGCCATTCGCCTGATCGCCAATGAATCGCCGGAGCCGGTCAAGACCGAGTTCCGCCGCATCGTCGATTCACAGCAGGTTGGCATGTCCATCCCCGATGCCACCTTGCGCATGGCCGAAACCATGCCATGCAGCGAGGCAAGCTTTTTTGGCATCGTCATCCAGATCCAGTCGCAGGCCGGCGGCAATCTCTCCGAGGCGCTGGGCAACCTTTCGCGCGTGCTTCGCGACCGCAAGAAGATGAAGGCCAAGGTCCAGGCGCTGTCGATGGAAGCGAAGGCGTCGGCCGTCATCATCGGCGCTCTGCCTTTCGTCGTCGCCCTTCTCGTCTACCTGTCGAGCCCGAATTACATCATGCCGCTGTTCACCACCAGCACCGGCAATCTGATCCTCGGCTGTTCCGGCGTCTGGATGTCTATCGGCATTCTGGTGATGCGCAAGATGATGAACTTTGAGGTTTAGGCCCGACTTCGGAAAGCTCGAACGAAAAGACTGAAAACGAATGACCGACCAAGTCGTCAAATCGCTGACCGATCCCGCCTTCCTGATCGCATTGTTGGTCGGCATCGCGGTGTTCGCGACCGTCTTCACGGTGCTGCCGGCCCTGGGTGGCAACCAGCTCAAGGCACGCATGAAATCGGTGGCGCTGGAGCGGGACGAGCTGCGCGCCAAGCAGCGCGCGCGGCTGGCCAACGAAGCCGATCGGCGCCGCAAGGGCCTGCGCGAGGAACAGTCTATCGGCATGCGCAACATCGTCGACAGGCTGGACCTCCGGCGTGCGCTGGCCGATGAAGGCACGCTGCAGAAGCTCAAAGTGGCGGGCTTTCGTGGCCAGAACCCGCTGACGCGGTTCCTGTTTTTCCGCCTGGTCCTGCCTTTTGTCGGTTTCGCGCTGGCGGCGATCTATCTGTTCGTGCTCGGCGGGCTGCCGGATCGGCCGGCTTTCGTGAAGCTGTTCGTCTGCATCCTTGTCGCCTATGCCGGTTTCTACGCGCCGATCCTTTACGTCAACAACCGTGCCGCCAAACGCAAGCAGTCGATCCAGCAGGCGTGGCCGGACGCGCTCGACCTGATGCTGATCTGCGTCGAGTCGGGCATGTCGGTAGAGGCTGCAATGCGCAGGGTCGCCGATGAGATCGGCTCGCAGTCGGTGGCGTTGGCGGAGGAGTTCGTGCTGACCAATGCCGAACTCTCTTATCTGCAGGAGCGCAAGCAGGCTTATGAAAACCTCGCGGCTCGTACCGGCCTGGAATCGGTGAAGTCGGTGTCCCAGGCGCTGGTTCAGGCCGAGCGCTACGGCACGCCCGTGGCGCACGCATTACGCGTGCTGGCCTCGGAAAGTCGCGACATGCGCATGAATGCCGCCGAGAAGAAGGCCGCAGCCCTGCCGCCGAAGCTCACCGTGCCGATGATCCTGTTTTTCCTGCCGGTGTTGTTCGCCATCATTCTTGGACCAGCCGGCATTCAGGTCAGCCAGCGCGGCATCTTCGGCGACCAGCACAATTCCTCGAGCCAGTAGGCTTCGTTGCGGCCATACCAAAGAGCCGCGTTGCCGATGCAATGCGGCTCTCGGTTTTCAGCTTTGATGTGGATGGATCTTGCGCTGCGCGGAGATGTGTTCGGCGCTCAGTTGGTCGCCGGCTTGTCCTTGTCCTGATCCTTGAGCTGGCTCCAAGCGTTCTGCTGGGCAAGCATCTGGCGAAGGTAGGCCACATTGGCTTGCGCCTGTTCGGGCGAAAGCTCCTGCGAGGCGATCTTCTCTGCCTCGTCGAAACGGCCCTGAAGTCCCACGACCAGCGCCAGGTTCTGGCGCACCCGGCTGTCGGCGTTCGGTTGCTGGGCGGCCGAGCGCATATAGGTCTCAGCGGTGCGCAGATCGCCTTCCAGTACATAGGACATGCCGAGATTGGAAAGGATCGAGGGCTCATTTGGCTTGAGGTCCAGCGCCTTGCGGTAATCCTGGCGAGCTTCATCCTTCTGGCCGATCTGGTCGAGGATGGCGGCCTCCGCCGACATCAGCCGCCAGTCCGGATATTCCGGCGTCTGCGCCCGGCGCACGGCGTCGAGCGCGGACTCGAACTGGCCATTGGCGGCGAGGGCTTTGCCATAACCGGCGAGCACGTCGCGATCCTTGGGGTAGGCGATCGCGAGCTTGCGCATCACGGCAAGCGACTGGTCTGCATCGCCGTCCATCTGCAACGCCGCCGCAAAATTTGTCGCCAGTCGCTTGTCGTTGGGATTCTTTGCGTAGGATTCGCCAAGCCGCGTGGTCGCGCTGTGCAACTCGTTGGCCGACATGGTTTCCAGCGGTTTGCCGCTGGTGCGCCCGATCGAGCCGGTCGTGAGCTTGCTGGTTCCGCACCCGGCAACACCGGCTGCGAGCGCCATCAGCAACGCCGTGGTGACCAACCGTTTGCCCGTGACGTTCATCCTGCGGTTGGTCGGCATCGGCACGGGGCTCTCCATTCCTGCGCGCGGCCATTGCGTGGCCGTCTTCATTCCCCCAGAAATATTCTGTTAACCCTAACGGATAGTTAAAAAGCGGCCCGTTGAGATCGGTACCCGGCCCGCCGGAAGCCATTGGCTTGGAATTTTCCTATGCCTGGCCTCTGTGCATAGAGGTTGAAATCATTCGACGTCCCTGTCAGGTGACTGGGGACGACTTGCAAGCCTGCGCGGAGACCATCGAATGCCCGTCGAACTCGTCGAGACACTAAACACTGCCTTGCCCGTCCATCTGGTCGCGAGGGATGGCCTGGAGGCCTTGGGGCTTTCGCCTTCCACGATCACCTGGGCGGCCGCCAATGGCTTTTCCGGCGAAGCCGGCAGGACACTCGCCGTGCCCGGCGAAAACGGCGCGCTTGCCGGCGCCCTTTTCGGCATTGGCGAAGGCGAGGGCGCGCTGGCCATTGGTGCGCTGGCGAGAGCCCTGCCGGAGGGCGACTGGCACCTTGGCTCGGCGCATGCCGAGCCGGAACTCTCGGCCATAGCCCTGGTTCTCGGCGGCTATGTCTTCACCCGGTACGGCAAGAAGCCAGGCAAGGCATTGCGCTTTGCGCTGCCGTCCGGCGCCGATGCGGGCCGTGTCCGCCGCATCGCCGAAGGCGTCTTCCTGACGCGCGATCTCGTCAATACGCCGACCAGTGACATGGGACCGGACGAGTTGGAAAAGGCCGTGCGGACCTTGGCGGCGACACACAAGGCCGAGGTGTCGGTGATCAAGGGCGACGATCTCTTGAAGCAGAATTTTCCGATGATTCATGCGGTCGGCCGCGCCTCTGTCGGCGCGCCGCGCCTGATCGACATGATTTGGGGACGGGCCGATGCGCCGAAGGTGACGCTGGTCGGCAAGGGCGTCTGTTTCGACACAGGCGGTCTCGACATCAAGCCGTCGTCGGGCATGCTGTTGATGAAGAAGGATATGGGCGGCGCCGCCAATGTGCTGGGCTTGGCCTCGATGATCATGGCCGCCAGGCTGAAGGTCCGGCTGCGCGTCCTGATCCCGGCGGTTGAGAACTCGATTGCCGGCAACGCTTTCCGGCCTGGCGATGTGCTGACCAGCCGCAAGGGCACCACCGTCGAGATCGGCAACACCGACGCCGAAGGGCGGCTGGTGTTGGCGGATGCACTGGCGCTGGCCGATGATGAGGAGCCTGAACTGCTGATCGACATGGCGACGCTGACCGGGGCCGCGCGCGTCGCGCTCGGTCCTGACCTGCCGCCTTTCTACACCGGCGACGAAGCGCTGGCGTCCGAATTGGTGGCGGCCTCCGTTGCCGTCGAGGATCCGTTGTGGCGCATGCCGCTGTGGCGGCCCTACGATGCCAGGCTGGCCTCGAAGATCGCCGACATCAACAATGTCACCACCGACGGCTTTGCCGGTTCGGTCACCGCGGCGCTGTTCCTGAAACGCTTTGTCGAGCGGACGCCGGGCTGGGCGCATTTCGACATCTTTGCCTGGAATCCGTCCGACCGCCCCTACGGCCCTGCCGGCGGCGAGGCGCAAGGCATCCGTGCGCTGGAGCGGATCATTTCGAGGCGCTATGCCTGAGGTCGTGAGGCATAGTGCGCGGTCTCCAAACTGAAACGGAACCGAAACAATTTGCCGTCATGCTCGGGCGATGTCGATTTCGATGCGTCCGAGCCAGGCGATGCGACTGTGGCAGCAGGTGATGCTGTCGCAGGTGCGCGATAACGCGCCCGATCTCACCATGCGCCAGACGGCGATCCTGTTCACCATCTATCTTGACCCGCCGCCGCACACCGTGCGCGGGTTGGCGGCCCGCCTCAACGTCACCAAGCCGGTCATCACCCGCGCGCTCGATACGATGGGCGCGCTGAAGCTGGTGTCGCGCCATCGCGACGAGCTCGACAAGCGCAACGTGCTGATCCGGCGCACGGTCGAAGGCGCGCTCTTTGTCGAGCGCTTCGGCGATGGTATCGTTGCCCGGGCGCATGAGCTGCCCATCTGACCATACCCAATAGCTGGATTGCTGATTTGACTGCCAGGGATGCCCGCCTTCACGCCTTCCGTTCCGACCTCGCCGATGCCAGGCTGAAAGGCGAGGTATCGGCCGATCGCTTCGTCACCGGCCGTCCGGCGCGCATCGCGGCCTCCGTGGCCGATATCCGCAAGGCGCCGCGCCCGGATGCCGGCGTCAACACGCAGGTGCTGTTTGGTGACGATGTGCTTGTCTTCGAGGAAGCCGAGGGTTGGGCCTGGGTCCAGGCTGAACGCGACGGCTATGTCGGCTATGTCGGCGCCACCATGTTGGGTGCTCGCGAGCATGCGCCCACCCATATTGTCGCGGCGCCGCGCACCTTCCTGTATCCCGGCGCCGATCTGCGCTTTCCGATCGCCGGCCAGCTGTCGATGGGCTCGACGGTGACGGTGACGGGCGCTGCCGAAACGCGCGGCACCCACTATGCGCTGCTGCCCTCCGGCGAGGCGCTGATCGCCGGCCATCTGCGCCCGCTTGGCGACGTGGCTCACGACTACGTCGCGGTGGCCGAGATGTTTCTCGGCACGCCCTATCTCTGGGGCGGCACCTCCGGCTTCGGCATCGACTGTTCGGGCCTTGTGCAGCTGGCAATGCGCATGGCCGGTCGCAATGTCCTGCGCGATTCCGACATGCAGGCGGCAGGCCTCGGCGAGCCGCTCGATCCGGGTCCGGATTTCGCCGGGCTGAAGCGCGGCGACCTGGTATTCTGGAAGGGCCACGTCGCCATCATGACCGACGCCCGCGATATGATCCACGCCAACGGCCACACCATGCTGGTATCGCGCGAAGGGCTGAAGGACGCGATCGACCGGATTGGATATCTGTATGGCGGGCCGACGGGGTTTCGGAGGCCGTAAGCTTCTTCCTTCTCCCCATTTTACGGGGAGAAGGTGCCCGAAGGGCGGATGAGGGGAGGCGCTGACGTCGGCGCATGGCCCACTGCTGCCAATGTATAAGACGATAACCTGACAAGTTTGCGCTGCCCCTCACCTGCCTGCCGGCATCCTCTCCCCGTAAACGGGCGAGGAAAGCTCTCTTCGATCACCTTTTGTTCCGATTTTGCTTGGCGTTCGCGCGCGCTCGCGCTACCTCTTTCGCGTGACCGAGCAGCCGCGCCTTGCCGAACAGAATGCCAGTGTCGCCTTGCCCGAACCGTTCATCAGATGGTTCGACGAGAAGGGCTGGTCGCCGCGCGCCCATCAGATCGAACTTTTGGCGAGAGCCCAGGCCGGACAATCCGTGCTGCTGATCGCGCCGACCGGGGCCGGCAAGACGCTGGCCGGCTTCATGCCGTCGCTGACCGAACTGGCCAACCGTCCCCAGCGCAAACCCGGTCAGGCGCATCGCGGCATCCACACGCTTTACATCTCGCCGTTGAAGGCGCTGGCAGTCGATATCGAGCGCAATCTCGGCAAGCCGGTGGAAGAGATAGGGCTTCCCGTCACCATCGAGACGCGCACCGGCGACACGCCCTCGCACAAGCGCCAGCGCCAGAAGCTGGCGCCTCCCGATATTCTGCTGACCACCCCGGAGCAGCTGGCGCTGCTGATCGCGGCGCCTGATGCCAGGCGCTTCTTCGAGGATCTGCGCTATGTCGTGCTCGACGAACTGCATTCGCTGGTGATTTCGAAACGCGGCCACCTTTTGGCACTCGGCCTGGCGCGGATGCGTACCTACGTGCCCGAACTGCAGACGATCGGCCTGTCGGCAACGGTAGCCGAACCGGATGAATTGCGGCGCTGGCTGGTCGGGCAGAATCCAGCCGGCGAGATGGCCGGGCTGATCACCGTCTCCGGTGGCGCCAGGCCCGACATCTCCATCCTCGACTCGCGCGAGCGTGTGCCGTGGTCGGGACATTCGGCGCGCTATGCCATTCCCGAGATTTATGAGGCGATCCAGAAGCATCGCATGACGCTGCTGTTCGTCAACACCCGCAGCCAGGCCGAGATGCTGTTCCAGGAACTGTGGCGGGCGAATGAGGACTCGCTGCCGATCGCGCTGCATCATGGTTCGCTCGATGTCGGCCAGCGCCGCCGCGTCGAGAAGGCGATGGCAGACAACGCGCTGCGTGCCATCGTCGCCACCTCGACGCTGGACCTTGGCATCGACTGGGGCGATGTCGATCTGGTTGTCCATGTCGGCGCGCCCAAGGGCGCCAGCCGGTTGGCGCAGCGCATCGGCCGCGCCAACCACCGCATGGACGAGCCGTCGAAGGCGATCCTCATCCCGGCGAACCGCTTCGAGGTGCTGGAATGCCGGGCGGCACTCGACGCCAATTATCTCGGCGCGCAGGACACGCCACCGCTGATCAATGGCGCGCTCGACGTGTTGTCGCAGCATGTGCTGGGCGTCGCCTGCGGCGCGCCTTTCGACGCCGACCTTCTGTTCGAAGAGGTGCGCAGCGCTGCGCCCTATGCCGGGCTGGAGCGCCAGACCTTCGACCGTGTCGTCGACTTCGTCGCCACCGGCGGCTATGCGCTGAAGAACTATGAGCGCTACGCCCGCATCCGCCAGACCAAGGACGGGCTGTGGCGCGTCTCCAACCCTCGCATCGCGCAACAATATCGCCTGAATGTCGGCACCATCGTCGAAATGCCGGAGCTCAATGTCCGCTATGTTCGGCAAGGACGCGGCATGGCCGGACGCGGTGGGCCGGTGCTGGGCAAGATCGAGGAGTATTTCGCCGAGACGCTGCGGCCCGGCGACAACTTCCTGTTCGCCGGCAAAGTGCTGCGCTTCGAGGGCATTCGCGAGAATGAATGCGTGGTCTCGAACGGCGCCGGCGCCAACATCATCGTGCCATCCTATGCCGGCGGCAAGTTTCCGCTGTCGACCTATCTCGCCGACCAGGTGCGCGGCATGCTGGCCGATCCCCACAAATGGCAGGCATTGCCCGAGCAGGTTGCCGACTGGCTCAAACTGCAGAAGGAAAAGTCAGTGCTGCCCAAGCGGGGCGATCTTCTGGTCGAAACCTTTCCGCGCGGCAACCGCCACTACATGGTCGCCTATCCGTTCGAGGGCAGGCTGGCACACCAGACGCTCGGCATGCTTTTGACGCGCCGGCTGGAGCGGGCCAACGCCCGTCCGCTCGGCTTCGTCGCCACCGACTATTCGCTGGCCGTCTGGGCGCTCGACGACATGGCGGCCTTGTTCAAGGCGAAGAAGCCGTCGTTGGCTGCTCTGTTTGACGAGGACATGCTCGGCGACGACCTCGAAGCTTGGCTGAACGACAGCTGGATGCTGAAGCGCACCTTCCGCACCTGCGCCGTCATTGCCGGGCTGATCGAGAAGCGCTTTCCTGGACAGGAGAAGAGCGGCCGCCAGGTGACGGTCTCGGCCGACCTCATCTACGATGTGTTGCGCAGCCACGAGCCCGACCATATCCTGCTGCAGGCGACCCGCACCGATGCCTCGGCCGGATTGCTCGATGTCAGCAGACTTGGCGAGATGCTCTCGCGTGTACGCGGTCGAATCATGCATAAGCATCTCGACCAGATTTCGCCGCTGGCTCTGCCTGTGATGCTGGAGATCGGCAGGGAATCGGTCAATGGCGGCGCCAACGAGTCTCTGCTCATGGAGGCCGCCGATCTGGTTGAAGAGGCCATGGGGCCAAGGGCGAAACCTGACCACGAGGGTCTGACTTGAAATGAATTTTTCGCTGGCGCGCGCAACACTAATCGCCGAGGCCGACATGGTCGGCATCGCTGGCGAACGCGCGGTCTGCGATCCCCGCGGCGTGCTTTATTTCCCCGATCTGCGGCTGCTCGCGGTCTCCGACCTGCATCTGGAAAAAGGCTCGTCCTTCGCCAGGCGCGGCGCCCTGATCCCGCCTTACGATACCGGCACAACCTTGCTGCGGCTGCAGGCGGTGATCGCGGACTACCAGCCTTCGATCGTCATCAGCCTGGGCGACTCCTTCCACGATGGCGGCGGCGCCGAGCGCATGCACCAATCCTTCCGCGAGCGGCTGGAGGCGCTGATGGCCGGCCGCGACTGGTTCTGGGTCGCCGGCAACCACGACCCGGAAGCGCCGGCCGACCTGCCGGGCGAGACGGTGCGCGAACTCGCCATCGGCTCGCTGCTCTTCCGCCACGAACCGTCGAAGGTGCGAACCGAGGGCGAAGTCGCAGGCCATCTCCATCCCTGTGCGCGCATCGTCCAGCGCGGCCGTTCGGTGCGGCGGCGCTGTTTTGCCGGCGATGGCGGCCGCATGATCATGCCGGCCTTCGGCGCCTATACCGGTTCGCTCAACGTGCTCGACTGCGCCTATGCCGGCCTGTTCCGCCGCGAGACGCTGATGGCCTATATGCTGGGCGCCGAGCGCATCTTCGCCATTTCCCACGCCATGCTGCGGCCGGGCTGAGTTCTACGGTATTAGCACGGTAGCGCCGGTCGTCTGCCGCGCTTCGAGACGGCGATGCGCCTCGGCCACTTGCGCGAGCGGCATGCTTGTATGCACCGGGATTTTCACCGCACCTTTGAGCACGACATCGAAGAGATCCTCGCTCATGGCGACAAAGTCCTCGCGTCTGGCGAGATGATGGAACAGCAACTGCCAGGTGGCGAACAGCGATCCCTTTTCCATCAGCAGCATGATGTCGAAGGGCGGGATCGATCCCGACGCCGTGCCGTAGCTGACGAAGGTGCCGAACGGCCGCAGGCAATCGAGCGAGGCCGGGAAGGTGGCCTTGCCGACCCCGTCATAGACGACGTCGCAGCCTGTGCCATGGGTGATCTCTTTCACCCGCGCGGCAAAGTCCTCCCTGCTGTAGTCGATGACATGGTCGCAGCCATTGGCGAGTGCAAGTTCGGTCTTCTCCGGCGAACCGACCGTGCCGATGACGGTCGCGCCGAGATGCTTTGCCCATTGCGTCAGGACGAGGCCGACACCGCCAGCCGCCGCATGCACCAGGATTGTGTGGCCGGCCTCGACGCGGAACGTGCGGCGCGACAGATATTGCGCCGTCAGCCCCTTCAGCATCATTGCCGCACCCGTCTCGAAATCGATGGCGTCGGGCAGATGCACGACGAAATGCGCCGGCACGATGCGCTCCTCGGCATAGGCGCCGAGCGTTTCGACATAGGCGACACGATCGCCCGGGGCAAAGCCGCTGACGCCTTCGCCGACCGCGATGATTTCGCCTGCGCCTTCATTGCCGGGAATGAATGGCAAGGCGGGTGGCGCGTATTCGCCGGTGCGGAAATAGATATCGACGAAGTTGAGGCCGACCGCCCGGTTGCGCACGCGCACCTCGCCCGGCCCGGGCGCGCCGATGTCGACATCCTCATAGGTGAGCACGTCTGGCCCGCCATGCTGGTGAACACGGATCGCTTTCATGGTTTTCTTCCTTGCGCTGTTCTCGTGCAAGGGAGATAGCGCGTGGCGCGATATCATTGTAGACTGATATCAGTGACAACAGAGTTCAAAGAAGGTGATATCTGAACAGATCGGCCTCGACCTTCTTCGCACATATGTCGCGGTCTGCCGGCAAGGCAGCCTGAGCAGGGTCGCCGCGCAGACCGGCAGAACCCAATCGTCGCTGAGCATGCAGATGCGTCGGCTCGAGGGCCTGCTCAAACGGCATCTGTTCCAGCGCACCGGCCGCGGCGTCGTGCCGACCGCGGAGGGAGAGCTGTTTCTGGGATATGCGACCCGCATCCTCGCTCTCGGCGATGAGGCGGTGGCGCGTCTGCAGCAGGCCGGCATTGGCGGCGGCGTGCGCATCGGTCTTGCCGAGGAAGTCACGACAGCGGCGCTCTCGGCCGCACTCGGGCGGCTGTATCGCACCTATCCCGACATCAGCCTTGACGCGATGGTCGAGCACAGTGTCGCGCTGGGACGGCTGTGGAGCGAGGACGCGCTGGATGTCATGATTGCCCCGACATCGGTCGTCGCAGCCGATGCCGTGACGACGTGGAATGTCGAGTTGCAGTGGGTCTGCGCGACGGACTATCCGCTGGATCCCGAACGGCCGCTCGATCTCGTCGCCTTCGGTGCAACCTGCCCTTGGCGCAGGCGCATGATCGAGGCGCTGGTTGCCGCCGGCCGGCAGCACAGGATCGTTTTGTCGTGCCAGAGCGTCACCGGCCTGCAGGCGGCGATCGAGAACGGACTGGGCGTCGGTCTGCTTCCACCGGAATCCGTCCGCACCGCTTCGATGCGGGTGCTGAAGACATCGGTGCCCGAGCCGCTCACCGTCCAATATGGTCTCTACGCGCACGACCGCAGGACAGCCGTCGTCGATGCCGCGATCGAAATCCTGCTGAAGGACTTGCCGGCGGCGCCACGGGCACGAGCCGCGTGACGGCGCTCTACCGGCCGTAATAAAGGGTGACGGTGTGCTTGGCCTCGGCGAAGAACAGCCAACGTTCGACCAACATGCCGGCGAACTGGACGATTGCCGCAAGGACCGACAGGACTGCCGCGACCGGCCAGGACAAAGCGAATAGAACAGCGAGCATCAGGGCAGGGAAGGCGAAAGCCAGCACCTGGGTAATCCGCCGCAGCTTGGCGCCATGCTTGCGGGCGATACGAAAGCCCATCTCTTTGAGCAGATAGTTCTCTTCGGTATGCGGCCACTCCAGCGAGCGCACCGTGCCGCCGGCAAGCCCGGTTGCCGTGTTGGCGGTGGTCGCGATCTCCAGCGCATCATTGTATCGCCAGGTCGCCAGCTTCCAGCCCCAGCCGAGCAAAGTCAGCAGCAGGGCGGCTAACTGAAGTGCATTCGATCCGACCGAAAAACTCTGCAGCAGCGCGTTGAGCAGCACGCTGCCGGTCATCACTGAGAAGATGAGGTAGCCGGGCAGCGTGTAGCGGCTGTGCCACTGCGCGATCGGCTTCAGCGACACATAGATCATGCCGGTGGTGCAGACAGTGACGACCGCGCCGACGGCCGCTAGCAAGCCCGCAATAGCCACCCAGCCGCCGGTGCGGCCGAAGACCACCCAGCCAAGGCCGAACAGCCCGGCCGGAATGAAGGTCGCGACCGACGCCACGCCTTCGCGCGACAGCCAGGAACTGCGCCATTGCGAGAAGGCGCGCCAGGCCCGTTCGGGCCGGCCGAGATGGCCGGTCGACGACAACAGACCGGCGGCGATCAGGCCGAGCGCCAGCCCCATGCCGATGAGGCCGAGCCAGAAATCGGCCGGGATGAACCCTGGTCCGCCAAGCACGCCAAGCAGCGCCAGCAGGCCGTAACCGGCGCCTGTGGCAGTGGTGAAGAAAACGACCGAGAGGGCAGGATGCATGGATGTCAGTTCGAAAGCATGCGGTCGACCCAGCCGAGGAAACCGCCCTCGGCCTTGACCGGCTCGAGCCTTTGCGCCGGCACCGATGCGGCACGCTCGGTGTGGGCGCGCGGCGGCAGATATTTGTTGGTCGGCTTGTAGTCCATCTCCGGCATCAGGTCGACGCCGCCGCGCTCCGCCACCAGTTGCGACACCGCCGATAGGGGATCGCCGAGATCTCCGAAATGCCGGGCGCTGGTCGGGCAGGCGGCGACACAGGCCGGCACGCGGTCTTCCTCGGCCAGATTGTCGTTGTAGATGCGGTCGACGCAGAGCGTGCATTTCTTCATCACGCCGACATCGGTGTCGAATTCGCGCGCGCCGTAGGGACAGGCCCAGCTGCACAGTTTGCAGCCGATGCATTTGCTTTCGTCGATCAGCACGATGCCGTCCGATGCCCGCTTGTAGGAGGCGCCGGTCGGGCAGACGGTGACGCAGGCGGGCGTCTCACAATGCAGGCAGGAGCGTGGGAAGTTGACGGTGCGCCCGCCCGCCTCCGTCGTGTGCTCGTAGCTGTGCACGCGGTTGAACCAGACGCCGTCGACATCGCCGCCATAGGGGTGGATGTCGGTCAGCGGCGCCATGTGGCCGCCGGTGTTCCACTCCTTGCAGGCGGTGACGCAGGCCTGGCAGCCGACGCAGGTGTCGAGGTCGATGACCAGCCCCAGCTTCTTGTCCGTATGGGCGGGAAGGCAGGTCATTCCACGGCTTCCCTGTTGACGCGGAATTCGGCGCCGTAGCGAAGGATGTCGGGCGATGGCGCGACATTTGGCGGCTGGCTGAAGCGCTCGAATTGCGGCTCGGTGAAGCCGGCTTCCCCGGCCGCGCATTTGACGATGCGCACCCGCAAATCGAACCACGCCGCCTGTCCGGTCACCGGATCGGAATTCGAATAGCGCTTGCCGTTGGCATCGACCGAGGTCTGGTCGCCGATAATGTGGTTGAGCAGGAAGCCGCGATTGCTCTCGGCGGCGTCATCCTTCAGCCCCCAGCTGCCGCGCCGTTTGCCGATGGCGTTCCAGGTCCACACCGTATCCGCATTGACCCCGTCGACCAGCTTGATCTGCCCCTTCACGCGGCCGTTGATGCTTTCGATCCACACCCAGTCGTCGTCGACAAGGCCGAGGTCAGCCGCTTTTCTGTGATGCACGAACAGCCCGTTCTGGCTGGTGATTTGCCGCAGCCACGCATTCTGCGAACCCCAGGAATGATACATGTGCATTGGCCGCTGCGTCAGCGCATGCAGCGGATATTTTTCGAGATCGACGGCGGCCTCTTCGAACGGCGTAAACCAGAACGGCAGCGGGTCCATATAGGTCTCGATACGGCCGCGCTCGGCTTCCGGCGGCTGCACGCGACCATGGCCTCGCGCGGCGAGGCGAAAGCGCTGCATCGGCTCGGAATAGAGCTGGAACACGATCGGCTCGGCCTTAGGAATGAACCCCAGCTGCTCCGCGAAGTCGAGATAGGAGCGGTTGGCCATCTTGTAATAGCGCTGGTCGGCGGCAAAATCCTGGTGCCAGAAGCCGCCATTGTCGATGTAGCGCTGCAGCTGGTCCGGATTGACTTCGCCCTTGCCGACAGACGTGCCGTCCTTGCCGCGCCAGCCGGCGAGTGGGCCGATGCCCGGCGTGCGCTCGTGATTGACGATGTAGTCGGCATAGTCGTGATATTTCGCGGACCCGTCATCATTGACGAAGCAGGGCAGGCCGAGGCGCGCGCCGAGTTCGATCAGCACCGACTGGAACGGCCTGACATCGCGGTCGGGCTCGACCACGGGATGGCGGATGGCGTCGCCCGGTCCGTCGGCATGGCTGATCGGCCGGTCGAGCAGGCTGATACAGTCATGCCGTTCGAGATAGGTGGTGTCGGGCAGCACCAGGTCGGCGAACGGCACCGTCTCCGAATAATAGGCGTCGGAATAGATGATGAAGGGGATCTTGTAGTTGCCCGCCTCGTCATGGTCGGTCAGCATGGCAATGGTCTCGACGGTGTTCATCGAGGAATTCCACGCCATGTTCGACATGTACATCATCAGCGTGTCGATCGGGTACGGGTCACCGGCCCATGCGTTGCGGATGACCGTGTGCATCAGCCCGTGCGCGGCCAGCGGCGTGTCCCAGGAATAGGCCTTGTCGATGCGAAGCGGCGTGCCGGCCTCATCGACCAGCAGGTCATCCGGCCCACAGACGAAGCCGAGCGGCACGCCGTCCAGCGGCGTCATCGGCTTTACGCCTTTGCCGGCCGGCTTCGGTCCTGGCGGCGCCGAACGGGGGTAGGGTGGCTTGAAACGGAAACCGCCGGGCACGTCGATTGTGCCCAGCAGCACCTGCAGCAGATGGACGGCGCGGCAGGAGTGAAAACCGTTGGAATGGGCCGAGATGCCGCGCATGGCATGCATCGACACCGGCCGTCCCTTGATCGTCTCGTGCCGACGCCCGGCCCAATCGGTCCAGGCTATCGACAGTTCTATCGTCTGTTCGAAGGCGACATGCGCGAGTTCGGCGGCGATCCGTCGGATCGTGTCGGCCGGAATCCCGCACTGCGCCGCGACCGCGTCAGGCGCGTAGCTGTCGTCCATGTAGCGATCGGCGATGAGCTGGAACACCGGCACACAGCGGCGGCCGGCGACGGTGTAGCTGCCGGTCAGCGCCGGCTTTGCATCTGGATCGGCGGCGTTGATGGAGACCTTCGCCAGTCGGTCCCAGGCCAGTGGATTGCCGTCGCTGTCGCGCAGGAAAAGCCCGTCATCGGCCGCGCCCGGCTCCTGGATGACCAGAACATGAGCGTTGGTGTAGCGGAGCAAATAATCGAGATCGACGCGGCCGGCTTTCAGCAGTTCATGGATGAGAGCAAACACGAACAGCCCGTCCGTACCGGGCCTGATCCCGATCCAGTCATCGGCAATGGCGTTGTAGCCGGTGCGGCAAGGGTTGATCGACACCACCTTGGCGCCGCGCGCCTTGAGCTTGCCGAGCCCGATCTTGATCGGGTTTGAATCGTGGTCCTCGGCGACACCGAACAGCATGAAGTATTTGGTGTTGTCCCAGTCCGGCTCGCCGAACTCCCAGAACGAGCCGCCGATCGTGTAGAGGCCGCCGGCGGCCATATTGACCGAGCAGAACCCGCCATGGGCGGCGAAGTTCGGCGTGCCGAACTGGCTCGCCCACCAGCCGGTCAGCGACTGCGACTGGTCGCGCCCGGTGAAGAAGGCGAGCTTCTTCGGATCGGTGCGGCGTATGTTGGAAAGTCGTTCAGTCGCGATCGTAAAGGCTTCTTCCCACTCGATCTCGCGGAATTCTCCCGAGCCGCGTTGGCCTGTTCGCAGTAGCGGCTTCTTCAGCCGCGCCGGGCTGTAATGCTGCATGATCCCCGAACTGCCTTTGCCGCAGATCACGCCGCGATTGACCGGATGGTCCTTGTTGCCGTTGATGTAGCGCACCTTGCCGTCCTTGATATGGACGTCGATGCCGCAGCGGCAGGCGCACATATAGCAGGTGGTCTTGGCGATGCTGTCGGAGACATCGGGCGAGGTGTCGACGCCGTCGCCTTCATCCGGGGCGCGCGTATCGGCAAGCGGCCGTTGCGACGGTGCGGAATTGGCCCCGCGCGGCGCTCCGTGGTTCATCGGCCAGGCGTGCTTTTGCTACCTGAGAATTTGGCCCGCGTCTTCGGTCCGGGGCCACGCATATAGTGCTCTTCAGGGTGATAGCGGTCGCCGGCCAGCCGCCGCCTGAGGCCACGGGTCCAATGCGCAAGCAGGGATCTGAACCGCCCGATCATTTTGTTGGCTGCGATCTGTTGGCGAATTTCTTCTAACTTCGGTTGAAAAAGTAGAATAAAGCTATCGATCTGTCTAATCAGTTGTTCTTGTAAATTCGATCGAAATTGGTTCTTAATGCGCGCATGACCCTGGATCAGTTGCGCATTTTCGTCGCCGTCGCCGAGCGCGGTCACATGACCAAGGCGGCAGAGCTTTTGGGCATTTCCCAGTCGGCCGCCTCGGCGGCCATCCGCGCCCTCGAAGAGCAGCACGGCGTTCATCTGTTCAACCGGGTCGGCCGCAACATCGAGCTGGCCCAGACCGGCCACCGCTTCCTGCCGGAGGCCAAGGCGGTGCTGGAGCGCGCGGCCGCCGCCCGCAACGTGCTGGAGCATGTCTCGCAGACGGTCGCCGGCAGCCTGTCGATCGCCGCCAGCCTGACCATCGCCAGCTACTGGCTGCCGCGCCGGCTGGCGTCCTTCCACGAGGCCTACCCGGCGGTGCGCTTAAGCGTCAGCATCGGCAACACCAGGCAGGTCGAGGCCAATGTGCTGGACGGCACCGCCGATCTCGGCCTGGTCGAGGGGCGCACCGAATCCGACATCCTCCGCCGCACCAAGGTCGACGTCGACAGACTGATGCTGGTCGTCGCCGCCTCGCATCCCGAGATCGTCGAAATCGCGCCGGGCCGCCCCGACATCAGGGGGCTGCGCTGGATAATTCGCGAGGGCGGTTCGGGCACGCGTGAGGTGCTGGAGGATCTGGCCCGCCGCGAGGGGATATCGCTCGCCGACCTGCAGATATTTCTGGTGCTGCCGAGCAATGAAGCGGTTCGCCAGGCGGTCGAGGCCGGCGCCGGCGCCACCATCATCTCGGACCTCGTCGTCGGACGCGCCGTGGCCGAGGGCAGCCTGCGTTCCGTGCCGCTCGAACTGCCGAAGCGCGACTTTGCCATGATCACCCATCGCGACCGCCAGGCAAGCCTGGCGCAAATGGCGCTCAAGGCGCATCTCGGCGCCTCGGCAGACCACGGTTAAGGCGATTAGCTGAACTTCCGCTTTGCATCCAGCGCCAGGCCAAGCCCGACCGAGCCGAACATGTCGCCCTCGATCACGGCTGCCTGTGGCACAAGCGACAGGATTTCTCGCCGCGCCAGCGGGATCGCGGTCGAGCCGCCGGTGAGGAACACGGCGGTGATGTCGGACGCTTTCACGCCTGCGTCAGTGATCGTCTGCCGCACCGTCGCGGACACCCGTTCGATGTCGGCGGCGACAGTCTCTTCCAGACCCGTGCGCGTGATTTCGGCGGCAAAATGCACTCCGGGCAGTGCCACCGTCACATCAGCCGAAGCCTGATCTGTCAGTGCGATCTTGGCTCGTTCGACCAGCCCGGCCAGCGCATGGCCGTAGCGATGCTCGACAATGTGGATGAAGCGCTCGACCAGGTCGGCGCGCTTGGCCTCGAAGCGGATCTGCCTGAGGTCCGTCATCGCCTTGGCGGTGTAGACCAGGTTGATGCGCTGCCACGTCGCCAGATCGATGAAGTAGCTCGCCGGCAGGTTGCGCTTGCCGTCTTTCGTCGGTGAGAGATAGCCGAGCTTGGGCATGACATGGGCGATGCTGAGCAGCCGGTCGAAATCGGTGCCGCCTATGTGGACCCCGCGGTTGGCCAGGATATCGTCCTTGCGATCGCCTGAGCGGGCGCGCTGCGGCGAAACCCGCACGATCGAGAAGTCGGACGTGCCGCCACCCATGTCGACGATCAGCGCCAGCTCCTCACGTGCCACACCCTGTTCGTAATCGAGTGCAGCGGCGATCGGTTCGAACTGGAAGGCGATGTGCTTGAAGCCTTGCGCGCGCGCTGCCTTTTCAAGCTCGCCTTGCGCCTTGGCATCGGCTTCCGCATCATCGTCGACGAACTGCACGGGTCGGCCGAGTACGACGCTCTCCACTGGAGCGCCGGCATCTTCCTCGAGCCGCTTCTTCAGATGGCCGACGAACATGCCGACAATGTCGATGAAGCCGATCTGGCGCGCCTTGATGCGCGTCTTCTCATGCGCCAGCGAACTGCCGAGCACGCTCTTCAGCGACCGCATCAGCCGGCCTTCGATGGCGTCGGTGTAGTCGGCGATGGCGCGGCGGCCGAAATAGGTGTGGCCGTCCTCGAAGTTGAAGAACACAGCGCTGGGCAATGTCGGCTGTTCCCCTTCCAGCGCCACCAGTCGTGCCTGGCCGTTCCGGATCACGCCCACCGTGGAATTGGACGTGCCGAAATCGATGCCGCCAAATGCCTGATGCATTGCAGCCTCCTGTCATTGGGTCGCGGTGGCCGGCGCTGAAAAGCACTACCATCCGGATGTCCGGACCGCTTGCCGAATTGATTGTGCGTATTTGCCCGAGGGTTGGGAGGCGGCGATCTATCGCATAAACGCGAAAAGGGGAACCCTGTTTTCCGGTAAAATGAGCTTCCAGGCGTCAATCCTTGCGGAAGATCAGCCTGCCCAGCCAGCCGGTAATCATGGCCAGCGATACGGCGAAGACGCCATAAAGGAAGGAATAGTCGTGCGCGACGCGGAAGATCGACTGTTCGAAACCCGACTTGCGGATTTCGAGCTGGGCCGAGCTTTCCTTGAGGAACAGGCCGCTCTTGAACAGGAACGCGCGGGCTTTATGCGTTCCAACCGGGACATTCGGCGCCAGCCGCACCGTGGCGCGGAATAGGTTCTGCGATAGGAATTGCACGCCGCCGACATTCTCGCTGTAGAGGCCGGTCGCCGCCTTGCGCTCGCGCAGCGCCATGGTGAATTCCTCAATCGTCGCCGGATTGTCGGTGGCGTCGGCCGGCTTCATGTAAAGGTTGGAAGGGCCGAGCGACAGCTGCTTGTAGCTGTTGGGTTCGGTGATGTCCTGCAGCGGCCGCGTCGTGGCGACGGAATAGGACACCGGAACATTCTCGAAGGTTTCGGATTCCAGATTGACCCAGACGCCGAGCACCCGGTCCTTGCGGCGCACAACCACAGGGCGGGGCGGCCCTTCGAGCACGACGATGACGTCATAGCGCCCCTGCCGCGCGACCAGCGGATCGGGGTTTTCCAGCGAACCGAAAATGGTCAGGTCGGCGCCGGAAAAACCGGCCGTGATCGACACGGCGTCGGTGGAGAGACCGATCTGGATGCCTTCCGGCAGCGGGTTCGGCGCCTGTGCTGTCGCCGGCAGGGCGAGAGCGAAAAGCAAAGCGGCGGCCGAAAAAATCCTCCATTCCCGCATCAGTTCAGGCCTGCCGCGGTCAGCGAATAGAGGTTTGGCGGCGTGACAAAGAGATCGATGGCCAGCCGGATCGCGACCGCCAGCACCAGCAGCGCCAGCAGCGCCCTGAGCTGTTCGCCGCGCAGCTTCTGGCCTGCCTTGGCGCCATATTGCGCGCCGGCGACGCCGCCCGCCATCAGCAGGAAGGCAAGCATGACGTCGACCGTCTGGTTGGTGGTGGCGTGCACCAGCGTGGTGTAGGCCGAGGTGAAGATGATCTGGAACAGCGAGGTGCCGATGACTACGTTGGTCGGCACTTTCAGCAGGTAGATCAGCGCCGGCACCATGATGAAGCCGCCGCCGACACCCATGATTGACGACAGGAAGCCGATACCCGCACCGAGCCCCAGCACCGGAATGACGCTGACGAACAGTTTCGAGGCCCTGAAGCGCATCTTCAGCGGCAGCCGGTGGATCCAGTTGTGCTGGCCGGACTTCTTCAACACCGGGGCAGCACCGCTGCGCGTTGCGCGCAGCGCATTGACGCTTTCGACCAGCATCAGTCCGCCCACCGTGCCGAGCAGCACGACGTAGAGCAGCGAAATGAACAAATCGAGCTGGCCGAGCCGGCGCAGGAAGGCAAAGACGAAGATACCGCCGGTCGAGCCGACAATGCCGCCGGCCAACAGCACCCCGCCGAGCTTGAAGTCGAGCGTGCCGCGCTTCATGTGCGACAGCGCGCCGGAGAAGGAGGAGGCGATGACCTGGTTGGCGCCGGTGGCGACCGCGATCGCCGGCGGGATGTTGTAGAAGATCAGGAGCGGCGTGATCAGAAAACCGCCGCCGACCCCGAACATGCCCGACAGGAAACCCACAGCCGCGCCCATCGCCAGCAGGACGAAGACGTTGACGGAAATTTCCGCGATCGGGAGATAGATGCCCACCCGTCAGTCTCGATCAGTTTGCCTGTCGGCGATTGCAGCCCTTCGCGGGCATTGTCGCACCGAAAAGCCAATTTTTCCTTGCGCCGACGGGGCGGTCGGGTCAAACCCCGCCGCCCTGCCGAAACAAAAAACATCTCAATCAGTTAACAGGCAAATGTGTGGCAAGGGCGTCGCGTTAGCGACGCATCTGCCGTTATTTGTGCGCCAGCAGCGCCTTCACCAGCTTTTCGTCGATTTCGCCGGTCGCCTGCATCTTGTTGTCGGTCTGGAAAGCCATGATCGCGGTCTTGGTCTTACCGCCCATCACGCCATCGGCGCCGCCGGCATCGTAGCCGTTTTTGTTGAGGATCAGCTGGATGTTCTTGACCGCCTTCTTCATGTCGACGCTGGCGGTCGTCTGCGGCGTGCCTTCCTGCCAGGATTCAGGAATGTCGGCCGAGTTGGACGCCGGGTCGAGCGGCTTCGGCTTCCACAGTTCGGTGGCGGCGCGCGCCCGCTCGAGCTGTTCGGGCCGCAGCGCACTGGCGACTTCGTCGCGCTTGGCCTCCGCATCCTTGTCGCCGGTCTTGGCGACGAGTGCGAACCATTTGTAGGATTCCTCCAGGCTCTGCTTCATGCCGACGCCCTTGGCCGCCAGGATGCCGAGATTGAACTGGCTGTCCTTGACGCCGACATCGGCCGCCGCCTGGAACCAGTGCGCGGCCGATTCATTGTCGGTCACGCCGTCCGCGGCCATGGCAAAGAGCACGGCGAGGTTGTGCATGGCGCTGGCGTTACCTTGCGCGGCGGCGAGCTGGTAGAAGGTCTTTGCCTTCTTGATGTCGCGCGTGACGCCGATACCCTTTTCGTAGAAATTGCCGATGCGGTACTCGGCCGGCGCGAAGCCGAGTTCGGCCGACTTTTCGTACCATTTGGCGGCTGCCGCCATGTCTTCTTTGACGCCGCGCGATTCGGCATAGCGCGAACCGAGCTCGAACAGCGCCTTGGCGTCGCCGCCGGCGGCCGCGTCGCGTAAGGCTTGCGGGCCGGCATCGGCCGGAACGTCGATCTTGGCGACGACAGGCGTTGCCGCGGTGTCAGCAGGCGGAACGGCGCCGGTCGTATCCGATGCCGATGGCGCCACGACAGCGGCCGCAGGTTGCGCGTCAGCCGCCGGTTCCGCAGTGGCGGTCGTCGGCAATGTTGGGTCTGGCGCCGGGGCCGGATCGGCCAAAGCCATTGGTGCTGGCGTGGATTCGGCTGCTGGCACGTCAGCGCCAACAGAACTTGTCGAAGCAGCCTCGATCGGCGCGTCATCCTTGGCCGGCGGCTGCGATGGCTCCGCCTGCCTGACCATCCGGGCTGGTGCATCCTGCACCGTTGCCGGCGTGTCTGCCTTGGGTTGGCTGGGAGCGTTGACCGAGGCGGTCTCGACCGGCTGCGATGCGACAATCGGCGCGGTATCGTTGCTTGCGACCTCGACCGGGTCGGCGAAGAAGGCCTTGCCCAGCTGCAGGCCGGCCAGCGCCAGCATGATCGCGATCGCTCCCATCAGGATCGGCTTGCGCCGCGCCTTAAGCAGGTCGCCGATCCGCAGCGCTTTCACCGGACCCTTCATGGTGGACTGGCGTTTTAGGGCGTCGGCCTCGGCGGCCGCGGCCTGCGCGGCGCGCCGAGCCGCAGCGATGAAGTCGGATTTCGAAGCGTCGCCGGTGTTTTGGCGCGCCGGCGGGCCGCGCTCATCGCGCACGCGCTTCATGATGGCGTTGAGGTCGGGCGCGCCGGAGCCCGGCTCCAGCGGCCGGTTGGCGAACTTGGGGTCGAGCGGTTCATCGAGATCGACGCTCGGCATGTCGGCATTGGGCGCCGAACCGGCAAGCGGCGGCATGTCAGCCTGCTTCTTGCCCCTGAAGGCGCGCGCCAATCCGCCGAAAAGCGACTTCTTGGCCGTGCCTTCGCCTTTCTCGGCAATCGTATCGGAACCGAGCGCTGCCTGGGCAGCGGCCGCGGCAGCCTCTGCCGGCGAGCGGCGTACCGGCTCGCTGCGCATGTCAGGTTCGGCGCGCATATCGGGTTCGTTGCGCATGATCGCGGCGGCGCGGCCGTCGAGGTCGGCCATGTCTCCGGTCAGGGGCAGCGGCTGGTCGATATCCATCGACGGCGCGTCCTGCACCGCGATCTTGGAGGCGCGGGCAGCGCGGGCCCGCCGCGTCGGCTCGGCCGGCGTATCCAGAAGTTCGCTCACCGCCTCGACCGGTTCGCTGGTTTCCAGCGAGCCCAGGCGATCGACGATCTTGAGCAGCGTGTCGTGAATGGCCTCGAATGTCCGCGAATTGCGCTCGTCCGAACGGCGCGTCAGCGCTTCCAGCGTCTTCAGGTCCTGGGCAAGGCCGGTGACGGCCGCGGTGTTGGCGTTGGAATCGGCCAGTGAGCGCACGGCGCTCTCGGCGGCCTCGCGTGCCGCGCCCATGATGGACTCGCGGGTGCCGGCCAGAGACTTCTCGATTTCGTTGAGGCGCGGGCTGATGTCCTCGAATTCCGGCAGCGGCGTGCCGGGCTTCGACAGATGCGCCGACAGGCCGGAGACCTGAGCCTCGAGACTGCGGATCAGTGCCGGATCGATGCCGGCGACCTGCGCGGCCGACGATTCCAGCCGGCTTGAAATGTCTTCGAGCCGGCTTTCCAGGCCGCGGATCGCCGCCTCGTTGGCAGGATCGGGGACACGCGTCTCCATGCGCTTGGCAAGCGCGGTGAAGCGGGCGTCGATGGCGTCCATGATTTCGGCGCTGTCGGCTTGCGGCTGACGCTGGTCCAGCCGGTCGGCGACCTCGTCCAGCCGCCGCTCGAGATCGCGAAACAGCATGTTGCCCTGTTCGATGGCGTCGCCCTGGCGGCGTTCCATCATGCCCGACAGCACGTCGAAGCGCTGTTCCAGGCCCTGGAAAATATAGTCGACGTCCGGCATGGCCGGGGCGCGGTCGATCTTGTCGGCAATCATCGCGATTTGGTTGCCGAGGCGCTCCATCGCCTGTTCCGGCAGATTGGCACGGCCGGCGAGGTCGTCGACCCGGTTCGACAGCATGCTGAGACGGTCGAGAACCTCGCCGCTCGGACGAACTTGCACGACTTCCTCGATCTGCTGCGCCAGCGAGGCGATCCGCTTCTCGATGCGCTCGAAGGGCTCGGGGTCGAAGGAATTGGCCTGGGCGGCGACGGTCGAGGCGACGATGGCGCGCGTAATCTCGTCAAGCCGTTCGTCGATCAGGCCAAGCGTGTCGCCGCCGCGATTGTTCTGCTGGCTGACGAAGTGATCGACGGCGCCGGCAAGCGTGCGGACCTTTTCCTCCATCGAGCGCAGCGATAGTGATTCCGGCAGATTGTTGACGGCATTGCTGATCTGCTCGAGCCGATCGGTCAGGGCCGAAAATCCGGTGCCGTCCGCGCGGCTGCGCTGGTCGGCGTCCACGCGGTCCTCGAACGCGCTCCAGCGGCGGTCGAAATCGTCCCAGCGGCGGTCGACCTTCAGCACGCTCTCCTCGCGCGCCAGCGTGTCGAGCGCGGTCTTTACCTGCTCGAGTTCGAGCCGCAGCATGTTGACGCTTCTGTCGTCGCTCTTTTCGGCCAGCGTCTGGATGGCGCCGGACAGCCGCTCGAATTCGAGGCCGAGTTCGGCGCTGCCCTTGCCGGGCAAGCCGCCTGATTGACCGCCTGATTGGTTGCTCGCCTGGAACGCCCGTTCGATGTCCTTGCGCAGCGCGGCGAATTCACGCTGCAGGCCGGCGGTCATCTGATGGCGCAGTTCCTCGCGCAGGCCGCGCAATTCGCCTGCGATCTTGCCGACCACGGCGACGCTGTCTTCCTGGCCGCGCACACGGTCGATGTCGCGCGCGATCGCCTGATAGTTCTGGTCGAAGCCGGCTGGCGCCGGGCTTTTCGGTCGCGGCGTGGGCTGCGGATCCTCATACCAGCGCGGCGGGGCGTAGGGCTGGGCGCCGGCGTAGCGCGGCTCGACCGGTGGCCGGCGCGGATCGAAGCGCTCTCCCACGTCCTCGCGCTTGCGCTCCAGCCGCTGTTCCAGCGTTTCCAGCGAGCGGTTCAATTCATCAAGCGTGGTGTTCGGCCTGCGCGGCCTGCCGGCATTGAGTGTATCGAGATAGGACCGCTTGCTGTTCATCGATGCGTCCGTTTTTCAGAATGGCCGGCTTGCTGCCAGTTTTCCCCAAAGTCCCTGTCGGGAACGAAGGCGGCCGCGCGGCTATGCTGCGGCGGAAGACGAGCTTCCCGGGCCAGGCCCGCGCTCCGAAAAACCGTGAAAAATTCGCTACAGGATAAACACGGATGACCGACATGCGCACATTTCACCCATCGTGGTAAACAAGGCGTTAACCAAGCTTAAGAAGTTGTGGCATTGCTGAAATACAGGCAGCGTCCGTTCGGACCCGGTACCGGGGGTGCGGCATAAGGTTTCGCAATCCCAGAACGCCCTTGCGTCATGAGGCGGCTATCGATATAGAATTGACGTAAACGTAAGAGGGGCGCTGTTCGTGCCTTTTGCGATGAATTCGTTGAAACCCACGACTGGAAGCATGCCCCCGCTTCCACTCAGGCGTTGCAAGGTCCGAGACCGCCACGCCACTACAGGGGAAAGCCAGTGACCATGAAACTTGTTTCGCCCGGCGAAGCCGCGGCCAACACCAACAATATGTCTGTCGAAGCCGGCGAGGAACTCGTGCGCATCGGCCAGATGGCCAAGAAGTACGGCGTGACCCTGCGCACGCTGCGTTTCTATGAAGACAAGGGCCTGCTCAATCCGAAGCGTGACGGGGCAACCCGCCTCTACACGCGTCGTGACAAGGCGCGGCTGAAGCTGATCCTGCTCGGCCGCAAGGTCGGGTTCTCGCTGCGTGACGTCAAGCAGATGATGGATCTCTACGAACCGACGGGATCCAACACCAAGCAGCTTCGGCTGGCTCTCGACAAGTCGGAGAAGCAGCTTGCCCGCCTTCAGAAGCAGCGCGCGCTGATCGACGACGCGATCAGCGAACTGAGCGGCTCGATGTCGGCCGTGCGCCAGATGTTGTCCGAGCGCACCGCCCCGGCCAGCGCCGCCAGCTGATCTCGCTCCGCCGAGACGTTTGAAAGAGCCGCGCGGGCCGACCGCGCGGCTCTTTTCGTTTTGCCGCCCTCTTCGCTTGGTCAACCCATGGGCCGCTGGTGTCTGTCACCTCGTGCCGATAGGCTGGCACAAGGAAATTTTGTCGCGGCAATAAAATTGACGTTTACGCAAACGTCAATTTTTGCTATCTCGCTTTCAACATTGGTCTGCATGCTGCCCCGACCTCGTTTTCGGGACCTGATCTCGCGGCCAAAGACCCGCATGGTGGAGGAAACACATGCCGATCTACAGGGCTCCCGTCCAGGACACGCTGTTCGTGCTCAATGAGGTGCTGGGCTACCAGCGCTATTCCAATCTTCCCGGATTTGCCGACGCGACGCCCGATGTGGTCGAGGCGATCCTCGCCGAGGGCGCCAAGCTCGCTGAAAACGTCATGCATCCCTTGAACCGCGTCGGCGACATGCAAGGCTGCGTGCGGCATGACGACGGCTCGGTGACGACGCCGAAAGGCTTCAAGGAGGCCTACGACCAGTATCGCGAAGGCGGCTGGATGGGACTGGCGGCGCCCGTAGAATTCGGTGGCCAGGGCCTGCCCTATGCGGTGCACACTGCGGTTGCTGAATACATGGTCTCGGCCAACATGGCGCTGATGATGTATCCCGGCCTGACGCAAGGCGCGATCGCGGCGATCATCACCCACGGCACCGACGAGCAGAAGGCGACCTGGCTGCCGAAGCTGGTCGAGGGTTCCTGGACCGGCACCATGAACCTGACCGAGCCGCATTGCGGCACCGATCTCGGCCTGCTGCGCACCAAGGCGGTGCCCAACGGCAACGGCACCTACAAGATTTCCGGCCAGAAGATCTTCATCTCGGCTGGCGAACACGACATGTCGGAAAACATCGTCCATCTGGTGCTGGCCCGCATCGAAGGTGCGCCGGCAGGTGTCAAGGGCATCTCGCTGTTCATCGTGCCGAAGCTCAAGCTCGATGCGTCGGGCAATCCGGGCGAGAAGAACACGCTCTCCTGCGGTTCGATCGAGGAGAAGATGGGCATCCACGGCAATTCGACCTGCGTCATGAACTATGACGAGGCCGAGGGCACGCTACTCGGCGAGGAGAATGGCGGCCTGAAGGCGATGTTCACGATGATGAACGAAGCCCGCCTCGGCGTCGGCCTGCAAGGGCTGTCGCTGTCGGAAATCGCCTACCAGAACGCGGTCTCCTACGCCAAGGACCGGCTACAGGGCCGTTCGCTCTCGGGCGCCAAGGCGCCGGATAAGAAGGCTGATCCGATCATCGTCCATCCCGACATCCGCCGCTCGCTGATGACCATGAAGGCCTTCAACGAGGCCGGCCGCGCGCTGGCGCTGTGGACGGCGATCAAGTCCGACATCGCCCACCGCTCCGCCGACGACAAGGACCGCCAGGCCGCCGACGACTACACCGGCCTGTTGACGCCGGTGATCAAGGGCGTGCTCACCGACAAGGGTTTCGACCACGCCGTCATGGCGCAACAGGTGTTCGGTGGCCACGGCTATATCGAAGAGCACGGCATGAGCCAGTTCGTGCGCGATGCCCGCATCGCCATGATCTATGAAGGCGCCAACGGCATCCAGGCCCTCGACCTCGTCGGCCGCAAGCTCGGCCTGAACGGCGGCCGCGCCATCCAGGCGTTCTTCAAGGACGTCGGCGAATTCTGCGAGGAGAACCGTGCCGACGAAAAGCTGGCGCCGTTCACCAAGGCGCTGAAGAAAGGCCTCAACGATCTGCAGGCGGCGACCATGTGGCTGCTGCAGAACGGCATGGCCAAGCCCGACAATGCCGGTGCCGCCTCGACCGACTACATGCATCTCTTCGGCCTGGTGGCGCTGGGCTACATGTGGGCGCAGATGGCCAAGGCCGCGCTAGGTAAGACCGGCGCCAACGGCTCGCAGCCCTTCTACGACAACAAGGTGGTGACGGCGCGCTTCTTCATGGAGCGGATCATGCCCGAGACGTCGGCACATCTCGCCCGCATATCCAGTGGTGCAGATACGCTAATGGCGCTGCCGGCGGAAGCGTTCTAAAAATGGCCAGCGTCCCCCTCCCCTTTGAGGGGAGGGTGGCCCGAAGGGCCGGGAGGGGTCCTGCGTGAAGTGCGCTGGCCTCCTATGGGAGCGCTGGCAGGAGGAAGATCGCAAATGCATTCGGTACAAGTGTTGAAGGACAAGGTCGAACACGTCATCGGCGACCCCACCCGGCCGCTTCGCGGCCACCCTCCCCTCAAGGGGGAGGGGGACGTCGACGCGGGAGAAACGGCATGACAAATCCAGCCGAAGTGCTCTCTTTGCCGAAGCCCGCCTGGGCGGCGGAAGAGGTCGGCATGCTCTACGACATGGCGCATCGCTTCATGTCGGAGGAGATCGCGCCGCGCTACGACGAGTTCGAGAAGAACGAGATGGTCGACCGCGAGAGCTGGCGCAAGGCGGGTGCCGCCGGCCTGCTCTGCGCTTCGATGCCGGAGGAGTATGGCGGCTCTGGCGGCACCTTCGCGCATGAGAGCGCCATCATCGAGGCGATCGGCCATGTCGGCGTCGACGGCTTCGGCATCGGCCTGCACAATGCCATCGTCGCCCCGTACATCCTGCATTACGGCTCGGAAGAGCAGAAGAAGAAATGGCTGCCGAAGCTGGCGACCGGCGAACTGATCGGCGCCATCGCCATGACCGAGCCGGGCGCCGGCTCCGACCTGCAAGGTGTCAAGACGCGCGCCGAGAAGGACGGCAACCAGTACAAGATCAACGGCTCGAAAACCTTCATCACCAACGGCCAGCTCGCCAATTTCATCATCGTCGTCACCAAGACCGATCCGGCCAAGGGCGCCAAGGGCACCTCGCTGATCGTCGTCGAGACCGACGAGGTCGAAGGTTTTCAGCGCGGCCGCAACCTCGACAAGATCGGGCTCAAGGCCAACGATACCTCGGAGCTGTTCTTCAACGACATGCGCGTGCCGACCTCGAACCTGCTTGGCCACGAGGAAGGGCAGGGCTTCATCCAGCTGATGCAGCAATTGCCGCAGGAGCGCCTGCAGATCGGCACCGGCGCCATCGCCATGATCGAGCGCGCTTTGGCGCTGACCATCGATTACGTCAAGGAGCGCAAGGCCTTCGGCAAGGCGATCATCGAGTTCCAGAACACCCAGTTCAAGCTCGCCGAACTCAAGACCGAGGCCACCATCGGCCGCGTCTTCTACAACGATTGCGTCACTCGCCACATCAATGGCGGCCTCGACCCGGTGACGGCATCGATGGCCAAATACTGGCTCTCGGACCTGCAGGGAAAAGTCGTCGACGAATGCCTTCAATTGCATGGTGGCTATGGCTACATGAATGAATATCCGATCGCCCGCATGTTCCGCGACGCCCGCGTCCAGCGCATCTACGGCGGCACCAACGAGATCATGAAATTGCTGATCGGCCGCTCTCTCTGAGAGCCACGACCGGCAAACCCAAGGAGCAAGAAAATGGCCGAAGCTTATGTCTATGACGCCGTGCGCACGCCGCGCGGCAAGGGCAAGAACGATGGCTCGCTGCACGAAGTGCCGGCGGTGCGGCTTGCTGCCAGGACGCTCGAGGCGCTGCGCGACCGCAACGGGCTCGACACCGGCAATGTCGACGACATCATCTTCGGGTGCGTCGATCCGGTCGGCGAGGCCGGCTCGGTCATTCCGCGCGCCGCCGCCTTCGAGGCCGGCTACGACAACAAGGCTCCGGGCATGCAGATCTCGCGCTTCTGCGCATCGGGTCTCGACGCCATCAATTTCGGCGCCGCCAAGATCGCGCAGGGCGCCGACGAGATCGTCATTGCCGGCGGTGTCGAATCGATGTCGCGCGTCGGCATGGGCGCCTCCGGCGGCGCCTGGTTCATGGACCCGTCCGTCGGTCTGCCCGGCTGGTTCGTGCCGCAGGGCATTTCGGCCGACCTGATCGCCACCAAATACGGCTTCAGCAGAGACGATGTCGACGCCTATGCGGTCGAGAGCCAGAAGCGCGCCGGCAAGGCCTGGGCCGACGGCCGTTTCAAGAACTCCGTCATCCCGATCAAGGACCAGAACGGCCTGATCATCCTCGACCATGACGAGCACATGCGGCCAACGACGGACATGCAGTCGCTGGCTTCGCTCAACCCGTCATTCGTCATGCCTGGCGAAATGGGCGGCTTCGATGCGGTGGCCGTGCAGAAGCATCCGGAAGTCGAAGAGGTGAACCACGTCCACCATGCCGGCAATTCGTCCGGCATCGTCGACGGTGCGGCCGCCGTGCTGCTCGGCTCCAAGAAGGCCGGCAAGACGATGGGGCTGAAGCCGCGCGCGCGCATCCGCGCCTTCGCCAATATCGGCTCCGAGCCGGTGCTGATGCTGACCGGCCCGGTCGATGTCACCGAGAAGCTTCTGAAGCGCGCCAAGATGAAGCTGTCGGACATCGACCTGTTCGAGCTCAACGAGGCCTTCGCGTCGGTGGTGCTGCGCTACATGCAGGCCTTCGACATCCCCCACGACAAGATCAACGTCAATGGCGGCGCCATTGCCATGGGCCATCCGCTCGGCGCCACCGGCGCGATGATCCTGGGCACGGTGCTGGACGAGCTGGAGCGGCGCGACCTGAACACCGCTTTGGTGACGCTCTGCATCGGCGCTGGCATGGGCACCGCAACGATCATCGAACGCGTCTGATTTTCGGCCGGAAGGAGAGAGACATGACCTACACGAACTTCACGGTCGACACCGACGCAGACGGCATTGCGCTGGTCACCTGGAACATGCCGGACCGCTCGATGAACGTCTTCACCGAAGAGGTGATGAACGAGCTCGACAAGATCATCGACCAGGTGGTGGCCGACGCCGGCATCAAGGGTGCGGTGATCACCTCGGGCAAGGATAGCTTCTCCGGCGGCGCCGACTTGACCATGCTGCAGAAGATGCTGACGGTTTTCGCCAAGGAGAAAGGCAAGGATCCAGAGAAGGCCGCAAAGCTTTTGTTCGACAATGCCGGGCGTATGGGCGCGCTTTGGCGCAAGCTCGAAACCTCGGGCAAGCCCTGGGTTTCGGCCATCAACGGCACCTGCATGGGCGGCGCCTTCGAACTGTCGCTTGCCTGCCATGGCCGCGTTGCAGCCGATAGCGACAAGGTCAAGATGGCCTTGCCGGAAGTCAAGGTAGGCATCTTCCCCGGCGCCGGCGGCACCCAGCGCGTGCCGCGGCTGACCGACCAGCAGCAGGCGCTGCAGATGCTGACCACAGGCCAGAACCTGTCGCCGCAGAAGGCCAAGGCCATGGGCCTGATCCACGAGATCGCCGAACCGAGCAAGCTGATCGAGACCGCCAAGGCGATGATCAAGAACGGCTTGAAAGCTGTCCAACCCTGGGACGAGAAGGGCTTCAAGCTGCCCGGCGGCCAGATCTATTCGCCCGCCGGCTTCAATCTGTGGCCGCCGGCCATCGCCATCCTGCGCCGCGAAACCTATGGCAATTATCCGGCCGCCGCGGCCATCCTGAAATGCGTCTATGAGGGCCTGCTGGTGCCGTTCGACACCGGCTTGCGGATCGAACAGCGATATTTCACCGAAATCATGCAGTCGAAGGAAGCGGCGGCGATGATCCGCTCGCTGTTCGTCTCGCTGCAGGAGCTCAACAAGGGCGCTCGCCGCCCGGCCGGCATGCCGGAAACCAGGTTCAAGAAGATCGGTATTCTCGGCGCCGGCTTCATGGGCGCCGGCATCGCCTTCGTCACCGCCAAGGCCGGCATCCCGGTCGTGCTGCTCGACCGCGACATGGCGTCGGCCGAGAAGGGCAAGGCACATTCCGACAGCCTGATCTCGGACCAGGTCAAGAAGGGCCGCGCCAAGCCCGAGGAGAAGGAGACGCTGCTGTCGCTGATCACGCCGACGGCAGACTATGCCGATCTCGCCGGCTGTGACCTCGTCGTCGAGGCGGTGTTCGAGGATTCGGCCGTCAAGAAGGCTGCGACCGAACAGGCGGAAGCGGTGCTGAAATCGTCGGCGATCTTCGCCTCCAACACCTCGACCATCCCGATCACCGCGCTGGCCAAGAATTCGGCGCGGCCGAAGAATTTCGTCGGCATCCACTTCTTCTCGCCGGTCGACAAGATGATGCTGGTCGAGATCATTCTGGGCAAGAAGACTGGCGAGAAGGCTTTGGCCACCGCCATCGACTTCGTGCGCGCCATCAAGAAGACGCCGATCGTCGTCAACGACACGCGCGGCTTCTACGTCAACCGCTGCGTGCTGCGCTACATGTCGGAAGCCTACAAGATGCTGATCGAGGGCGTTCCGGCGCCGATGATCGAGAATGCCGCCAAGGCCGCCGGCATGCCGGTCGGCCCGCTGGCGCTGACCGACGAGACGGCGATCGACCTGGCGCAGAAGATCATGAAGCAGACCATCAGGGACCTCGGCGACAAGGCCGTCGACCCCAGGCAAATGGCGCTGATCAACACGCTGGTCGACACCCATGGCCGCTTCGGCCGCAAGAACGGCAAGGGTTTTTACGACTATCCCGCAAAGCCCGCGAAGAAGAAGCTGTGGCCGGGGCTGAAGGATCTCTATCCGCAGCTGAAGCCGGAGAAGGTCGACTATGAGGAGCTGCAGCGGCGCCTGCTGGTCACCATCGCGCTGGAAGCGGCAAGGGTGATGGAAGAGGGCATCGTCACCGACCCGCGCGAGGCCGATGTCGGCTCGATCCTCGCCTTTGGCTTTGCGCCGTTCACTGGCGGCGCGCTGTCCTATGTCGACGGCATCGGCGCCAAAGAGTTCGTCAAGATCGCCAAGGGCCTGCAGAAGAAATACGGCGCCGAGTTCAAGGCGCCCAAGCTGCTGCTCGACCTGGCCGAGAAGGGCGAGACCTTCTACCAGCGCTTCGATCCCTATGCGAAAGGCGAGGTGAAGAAGGCAGCTTGATCTAGCGCCCCATGTACGTCTGGGGGCGCCTGGTGCGCATGATGGCCACGGCAAGGCGCCGTGGCCCCTACGCGGTCGGCAGCGAAAGCCGCTTGGCTTTCCGCTGTCTGCCGACGGACATCGACTTCAACAACCATCTCAACAACGCCCGCTACATGATGCTGGCCGATCTCGGCCGCATCGACATCTTCCTGCGCGTCGGCCTGATCGCGCTGGCGCGCAAGAAAGGCTGGGCGCCGATGATCGGCGGTCTGGAGTCGGTCTATGTGCGCGAGATCAGGCTGTGGCGTCGCTTTGAGGTGGTGTCCTCGATCGAGACCTGGGAAGGCACACAGGTCATCGGCAGGCATCGGTTCGTCCTCGACAATGGCGAGACGGCCGCTTTGATCATGACGACGGGCGGTGTCTATGACCGACCCGGCCGTCGCTTTGTCGACATCGACGAGGTCGTGGCGGCACTTGGCCGTTCCGTTCAGCCGCGGCCGCCGACAGAGGCCGAGCGGACTTTCATGACCTCCCATCAGGGATTGCGCAGCCTGGCCAAGTCGGGCGACTGAACCCTTTTGTGATCGGGACTGCCGGTGGACAAGCGGACGGTCGCGCGCTAGAAGGAAAAGGTATTTTTTCCTGTTTTGAGGAGAGCGACTTGCTCTCGCATGACCGCGTTTGGGCCGCCATCGACGCTCTCGCCGAGCGTTATTCGCTGTCGGCCTCAGGCCTTGCCCGGCGTGCCGGCCTGGATTCGACCGCGTTCAACAAGTCCAAGCGGCTGTCCTCGGATGGGCGCCCGCGTTGGCCCTCGACCGAATCGCTGGCCAAGATCATCGAGGCGACGGGCGCCTCGCTCGACGAATTCACCGGCTTGGTCGAAGGCCGCGCCAAGACCGCAGGCGCCACGACAGCGCAGCGTTCAGCGGTGCCGCTGCTTGGCTTTGCCCAGGCCGGCGCCGGCGGCTTCTTCGACGATGCCGGCTATCCCTCCGGCCAGGGCTGGGATCTGGTCGAGCTTCCGGCGCGGGCGACGGAAACCTCCTATGCGCTGAAGGTGCAGGGCGATTCCATGCTGCCGCTCTACCGCAATGGCGATGTGCTGATCGTCGAACCGGGCGCCGCCACCCGCAAGGGCGATCGCGTCGTCGTCAAGACCAATGCCGGCGAGGTCATGGCCAAGGTGCTCGACCGTCAGACGTCGAAATCGATCGTGCTGATCTCGCTCAATCCCGACCACCCGGACCGCGACATCGCGATGCGCGATGTCGAATGGGTGGCGCGGATCGTCTGGGCAAGCCAGTAGTGCGGCTGCTGCAACTGGCCCTGGCCGTGCTGGCGGTCCCGGCGATGGTGGCCCTGGTTGTCGCCGGTGGCCGCGTCCTGAAGCCCGAGCAGAGCAGCGTCGTCATCGACCAGATCGACCCGGCTGCTGACATCGTGCCCGAAGTGCCGGCGACCTCGGCCATCCCCCAAATCCAGCCCCCCAGTCCTCCGGTGCATTCGCCTCCGGTGCATTCGAGGGCGATCGATCCAGAGGCCATCGCACCGCCGCCGCTGCCGTCAGAGGAGCTCCAACGGGTCGAACCGCGCGCACCGCTGAGCGATCTGGCGCTGGCCGGACCGCCTAAGCCGCGCCGGCCGAAAGCAGTCGACGACTGGGGCGGGACAAAACTGTTCCAGCCGGTCGCATCCGCCGCCGGCCTGATCGAGGCCAATGGTTATTCCGTTGCGGTTTCCGGCATCGACATCGTCAGGGAGGACGAGACCTGCACCGAGGACGGCAAGTCCTGGGCTTGCGGCGTTCGCGCGCGCACCGCGTTCCGATCTTTCCTGCGCGGCCGGGCCGTGGCGTGCAAGGTACCGCCAGAGACCAACCGCGACCTGATCGCCGCCGAATGCCGCATCGGCAAGCAGGATGTCGGCCAGTGGCTGGTCGAAAACGGCTGGGCGCGCGCGGTAGCCGGCGGCCCCTATGTGGAAGCCGGCGACAAGGCGCGCACTGCCAAAAAGGGCATCTTCGGCGCCGCGCCCGATCTTGGCGGCCTGCCACCGGCGCCAACGCCGGTTGCCGCACCGACGGCATCGCAACCGATCCTCGATGCCCCGGCGACAGACACGCCGCCGGCTGGGACGGATGCTACGCCGCCAGCTGACCAGCCAGCGCCCGCTCAATGAGGGCGCGCGTCTCGGCGATGCCGTAAAGCGCCGCGAACGAGCCGAAGCGCGGGCCGCGCTCCTGGCCGATCAGCACCTGGTAGATCATCTGGAAAAAGGCGCCGGAAACGCCGGGGCCGCCGTCCGGACTCTGCTTGGAATGATCCTGATAGCGTTCGATCTTGCGCGCGACGTTGAGCGAAGCGTTCTGGATCGCTTCGCCGTCAGCGCCGGCCGGCAGGGCAGCAAGCGCGCTGCCAAGGGCTTCCAGCGCCGTGCGTTCGACGTCGTCGGCCGGCCGGAACGTCTTCGTCGGCTTCACGAAATCGTCGAAATAGCGGATGGCGAAGCCGACCAGCTGGTCGAGCTCGGGATGCGTTGCCGGCGTCACGCCGGACGTATGGCGCGAGATGAAGCCCCACAGCACATCCTTGTTCTGCGCGTTGGAGGCGCTGACCAGATTGAGCAGCAGCGAGAACGGCACCGGCAGGTCGATCGCAGGCGGCTTGCCGTCATGCATATGCCAGACCGGATTGCCCAGCCGCTCCTTCCAGTCCTGGCGCGGATAGGCGCCGAGGAAGGTGTAGTACTCGTCCACGGCCCTCGGGATGACGTCGAAATAGAGTTTTTTCGCCTGCCTGGGCCGCTGGTACATGTAAAGGCCGAGGCTTTCGGTCGGCGCATAGCGCAGCCATTCGTCGATGGTCAGCCCGTTGCCCTTCGACTTCGAGATCTTCTGGCCGTTCTCGTCGAGGAACAGCTCGTAGACGAAATGCTCTGGGGCGCGCCCGCCCAGGATGTTGCAGATGCGGTCGTAGACCACCGCATTGGTCTGGTGGTCCTTGCCGAACATTTCGAAATCGACGCCGAGTGCTGCCCAGCGCATGCCGAAATCCGGCTTCCACTGCAGCTTGACCTTGCCGCCGGTCACCGAAAGCGTGGTCTCGGTGCCTTCGTCGTCGAAGGTGATGGTGCCGGCCTTGGCATCGACATGCTTCATCGGCACGTACAGCACGCGGCCGCTCTTCGGCGAGATCGGCAGGAACGGGCTGTAGGTCGCCTGGCGCTCCGGCCCGAGCGTCGGTAGCATCACCGCCATGATCTGGTCATAGCGTTCGGCGGCGCGCAGCAGCATCGCATCGAAGCGGCCGGCCTTGTAGTACTGCGTCGCGCTAGCGAATTCGTAGTCGAAGCCGAACGTGTCGAGGAACCGGCACAGCATCGCATTGTTGTGGTCGGCAAAGCTCGCATAGTCGCCGCCGAACGGATTAGGCACCGACGACAGCGGCATGTGCAGGTACGGCTCGAGTGCGGCGCGATCCGGCACATTGTCGGGGATCTTGCGCATGCCGTCCATGTCGTCGGAGAAGCACAGAAGCTTGGTCTTGACCTTGTTTCCGGTCAGCACATGGAAGGCGTGGCGCACCATCGAGGTGCGGGCGACCTCGCCGAAAGTGCCAATATGCGGCAGGCCCGACGGCCCGTAACCGGTCTCGAACAACACGGTCTCGGGAAAATCGGCTCCTTTGTAGCGCTCGATGATCTTTTTGGCTTCCTCGAAAGGCCAGGCCTTGCTTTCGGCTGCTGCCGCAAGCATTTCGGGGTTGAGATCGGCGATGTTTGATCCCGTCATGTCGCTGTCTTCCAAATCATGCACCGGCATCGCCGGATCGGAGTTTTTCAACCGGTCTCTAGGCGTGCACGCCTTGGGCGTCAACGCGCGCGGCGGTTTTTCCTTGCGGCACTGATACCGCGTCCCTACCTTCGAAACCCAATATCAAGGAGTTTTGAATGCCGTTGCCGTCCACGCATGAAGCCCTAATCTACCTGATGGTCATCACCTCGGCGTCCGACCGCGACATGACCGATGTCGAACTGGCACGCATCGGCGACGTCGTCCGCAGCTGGCTGGTGTTCGAGGATTTCAAGCAGGACAGGCTGATCGCCGTTGCGCAGGACTGCCAGAAGATGCTGCATGAAAAGGATGGGTTGGAAGGCGTTCTCGAACGTGTCGCCGAGGCTTTGCCCGAGCGGCTGCACGACACCGCCTATGCCGCCGCCTTTGAGGTTGCCGCAGTCGATCTCGAAATGCGCATGGAGGAATTGCGGGTGCTGCAGTTGATCCGCCGCCAACTCGATCTCGACGCGCTGACCGCCGCGGCCATCGCGCGCGGCGCGAAGGCGCGGCTGCGGACGTTGACCTAAAAGTCTCGCCGGTAGCCCCTAGAAAAAGCTGACCAGGACCGGATCAGAAGAAACTGACCGGGAAATAGCGTAGATAGAATTCGGCGAAGGTGCCCTTCACCGAGATTTCCTGCAGCGCGTAGTCCATGGCCGCTGCCAGCGCCGGGTCGCCGGCCCTTGTGGCAATCGTCATGCCGGACCCCAAATATTCCGGCGCGAGATAGGGGCCACCGGCGAAGCGGCAGCAGCCTGCCGCGTCTGTGCCGCCCAGCCAGAAGGAGAAGCGCATGCCGTCGCCGAAGGCGGCGTCGATCTTGCTGCTTTTCAGATCGGTGTAGAGGTCTTCAGGGCTGTTGAAGGGGACGATCTGCACTGTGCCGAAATAATCGCGCAGCATCCTTTCATGCGCCGAGTCGGCCAGCACGCCGACCCGCTTGCTGCGCAATTTGTCGAGGATCGGCTCGGCGAAGGCCTTGGCTTTCGGCATGATGAAGCGCGCCGGAAACTGCAGATAGGAGCGCGAAAAACTGTATTTCGCCCGCGTTTCCGGCGTCGCGGCGATGCCGGCGATGATCGCCTCGCCTTCGCCCTTCTGCAGCGCGTCGTCGAGCTCGGCCCAGGGCAGCGCCTGGATCTGGCATTTGTCGGCGATGTCGAGTTCGGCGCAAATCGCCCGCGCCAGGTCGATGTGAAAGCCGGACAGCCGGCCGGCGCCGTCGAGAAAGTTGAAGGGCGGGAAATCGGTTGTGGTGAGGAATCGGAGCCTCGGCAGCGCCGAGAGATCCGGTTTCGGCAGCCGTTCCTTGGCGTCCCAAAGCACCGGAACCTGAGGTTCCGCCGCCCGTGCGACGCCGGCAAAAGGCTGCGCTCCGACCAGCAGCGACAGCAAGGCGATGGCTATCCAGCGAGATGTCACGAAAGAACTCCGCGCGTCTTGGCCGTTGGCTTTTGATACGAAAACGGCGCAGGCACAATTGTTTTTGATTTCAAAGGGCAAATTTCGGGTTATGCTTTTATGAGGTTGCAAATAGGCGCGCAGATTCGGTCCGAGGGCAAGCGGTCGCTGCGCTAGAAAAACCAAGCATGCGGCTTGCAATCCGGGGTTGATGGCGAAGTGCGGATTAGGCGCGTAGCATCGGTCTCAAGAGCGGTAGGCAACATGGGGTAGATGTTGCGATGAGTCAGTTCGATCGCACGCTGGAATACATGGACCAGCTGCAGCATGCCGACACGGCGGCTGCGGTTTGTGAAACGTTGCTTGGCGTCACCTCGCATTTTGGCCTGACGGCGCTGATGGCGGGAACGGTCCCGCAACCCGGCACGCCGCGTGCCCAGCAAAAGGACCACGTGCTTTTGTGCGACTGGCCTGTGGAATGGCTGGAGCGCTATGTGGCGCGCAACTATGTCGACCATGATCCCGTTGTCAGCCACATGAAGGAATTGCAGGCGCCGTTCCAATGGCGCGAGGCGTCGCGCGGCATCCGCGTCGACAGGAGCAGCGGCGAGGTGATGGGCGACGCCAGAGAGTTCAAGCTGCGCGACGGCCTGGCCTTTCCGCTGGTGACGCTCGAAGGCCAGATCGTCATGGTCTCGCTGGGTGGCGAGGCCGTCGAATTGTCGGGCGCCGAGTTCGGACTGGTGTCGCTGGTGTCGACCTATGCGGTCGGCCGCGCCATGCAACTGCACACGATGGCGGCCAACACCATCGATCACATCGAATTGACCCCGCGTGAGCGCGAATGCCTGAAATGGGCAGCCGTCGGCAAGTCCGAATGGGAGATTTCGCAGATACTCGGCATCTCGGAGCACACGTCCGAAAAACATCTCCTTAACGCTAAGAGTAAACTCGGTGCCGTCAACAGGGTGCAAGCCGTCGCCGAAGCGATTAGGCGCGGCTATATTAGCTAGGTCGGCCGTGCCGACCTAGAAAATTCCTGCCTGCGTGATCACGCAATTTTATCTGGAACGTGCGGCCGTATCTTCCTCTTGAGCCCAGGAGACGGCTAATGCTTTTCGCTCTTACAACACAGGAATTGATGGAACGTCCCGACCTTTGGGAGGCTGTCCATCGTCTTCGCTACAAGATCTTCGTCGAAGAGATGGGCTGGACAGATCTGAAGCGCCCCGACGGCCTCGAGATCGATCAGTTCGATCATGACGAGGCGGTGCACCAACTGGTCATCCGCGGCGGCGAACTCGCCGGCTACCAGCGCATGTTGCCGACGACGCGGCCACATCTGCTGACCGAGGTGCTGGCCGATCTCTATGAAGGCACGCCACCCTCCGGACCGAGGGTCTGGGAGCTGACCCGCTACGCGGTGGCGCCCGGCTATCGCGACGGCAAGCGCGGCGTGTCGACGGTCGGCACCGAGCTGATCGCCGGCTTCGTCGAGTGGGGACTGAAGCGCGACGTCAACCAGGTGATCATCGAGTTCGAACCGATGTGGGTGCTGCGGGCGCTGCAGCTGCATTTCCTGGCAACGCCGCTCGGTTATCAGCGCACCTATGGCAACCAGCAGGTCGTCGCAACCTTGCTGACCTTCAACGCGCACACGCTCGATGTCGTGCGCTCGCGCCGCAACCATCACGCCCCCGTGCTGGCCAGGGGCACCCCCGACATGCTCGGCATGCGGCAGGCGTCGTGAGATCGGAGACGACAAATGAGCTTTGACCCCCAACCCGAATTGCGTGGCCACACGCTGGTCGTCACCGTGTCGTCGCATGACGGCCGGCCGGTTCTGGACAGGCGCGCCTATGCAAGCCTGGCCAGGACCTTCCATGAAGCCGCCGTCGACGACAATGTCCGTGTCGTGGTGCTGCGTGGCCTGGCCGGCTGCTTTTGCCTCGGCGGCGATTTCTCCGAGTTCCTCGACTCCACCAAGCACCAGCAGCTGATCGCCGCCGTCACCGACATGTTCCGCACGCTGGCGACGTTCCCCAAGCCGGTGCTGGCCTGTGTCGACGGCGATGCCGTCGGCGTCGGCTGCACCATCCTGTTCCACTGCGACATGGTGATCGCCTCGAGCAACAGCACCTTCCGGGTGCCGTTTGTCGATTTCGGCCTGGTGCCGGATGCGGCAACCTCGATCCTGGCGCCGCAGAAACTCGGCTATGCCGGAGCCTTCCGCTTCTTTTGCCTGGGCGATACGCTCGGCGCCGAAGACGCCAAGGCGCTTGGCCTCGTCGCCGAGATCGTGGCCGACGGCAGTGCCGAGGAGGCAGCGATCGGCAGGGCAAGGCAACTGGCCAAGAAGCCGGTTGCAGCCCTTCTGCAGACGCGAGGCCTGCTCAAGGGCGATACGGGTGTGCTCTGCGACCGCATCGATCGCGAGATCACGCTGTTCCAGCAGGCGCTGCAGGACGACACCACGCTGAAGCGCCTGCAGCGGATCGCCCGCCTGGCGGCATGACGGCAGCCGTATAGTCGCGGACGATGAAGAAAACAGAGCCCATCCCGATATCAGGGGTGGGCTCTGTGCCTCGGCGTCTACTTCTCGAGGAATGACGGCCCTTCGCCGATGATCTTCTTGTCTTCCTTGCCGATGGCGTCGAGATCACGCCCATCATAAGGCAACGACAGCAGGATGCGCCGCATGACGGCCAGCCGCGCGCGCCGCTTGTCGTTCGCCCGCACGATGATCCAGGGCGCAAATTCCTTGTGCGTGCGTTCGACCATCTGGTCGCGGGCCTTGGTGTAGTCGTCCCATTTGGTGATGCCGGCAATGTCGATCGGCGAGAACTTCCAGTTCTTCAGCGGAGACCAGCGACGGTCGTGAAACCGTTCGAGCTGGGTTTCGCGGCCGATGTTCAGCCAGAATTTGAAGAAATAGATGCCCTCGTTGGAGATCATCCGCTCGAAATGCGGCGTCTCGTCGAGGAACTTCTCTTGCTGTTCCGGCGTGCAGAAGCCCATCACCGGCTCGACGCCGCCGCGATTGTACCAAGAGCGGTCGAAGGTGACGAACTCGCCCGACGTCGGGAAATGGTCGACATAGCGCTGGAAGTACCACTGCCCGACTTCGGTCGGCGTCGGCTTGGTCAGCGCCACATTGCGCGCGGTCCGAGGATTGAGATACTGGCGCAGCACGAAGATGGTGCCGCCCTTGCCGGCGGCATCGCGCCCTTCGAACAGCGACATCACCCGCTTGCCGGTCGCCTGCAGCCATGCCTGCGCCTTGACCAGCTCGATCTGCAGCCGCTCCAGCGTCTCGTCATACTCCTCGCCCTTCATTTTCTTGTCGTAGGGATAGCCGCCGGCGGTCAGCTTGTTGTCCTCGATCCAGGCCGGAAGCTCGGGATTCTCGATATCGAACTCCCGCTCCTTGCCGTCGATCCTGATCTTCAGCGGACCCTTTGCCGGCTCTGCGGCGGGGCTTTCCTTGGTTTTTTTCATCGAGACGAACCTTTTCAGCTTGCGGACTCATGCTATGGGGGGCCCTGAAGCCGGTCCAGCGGAAGTTTCGTTCGGCCGGCGCAAGGTGCGGGACGCGCGAATGGCTGACACCGGCCCAGAGCGGATAACCACGGCGCAGGCGCTAAGGGCCAGGGTGTGGAACGGCCGCTGGCTGCTTGCGGCCGGTGTCGTTGCGGTGGCGGCCGTCTATGCTTTCGCTGGCATGTCCGTCTATGTCGTTCTGCTCGCCTGTGCGGTGCTGCTTGCTGCCGCGATGCTGCCGACCGGCGGCGCAAGCCAGTCCATCCAAAGCGATGCCGCGATCGAGGCGAGCGGGCTGCAGCGGCTTTCCGGCGAATATCTTGCGGCCGCCGTTGCCGATCCGCTGATCATCTTCGACCGCACCGCCACCATCGTCCATGCCAACGCCGCCGCCTTCGCCGCCTTTGGCGGGATCGCACCTGGCCTGTCGCTGTCGTTGAAATTCCGCGCCCCTGAGATGCAAGCACTTCTGGACAGCGTGCTGTCGGGAACGGTCGCCTCCGATGCCGTCGACTACACCGAGAAACTGCCGGTCGAACGGGCCTACCGGGTCAGTGCGTCCTCGGTCGGCCACGCCACCGATCTCTTTGTGCTGGTGTTCAAGGACCAGAGCGAGACGCGCCGCATCGACCGCATGCGCGCCGACTTCATCGCCAATGCCAGCCATGAGTTGCGCACCCCGCTGGCCTCGATCTCGGGCTTCATCGAGACGTTGCGCGGCCCGGCCCGCAACGACCCGGCGGCGCGCGAGCAGTTCCTGCAGATCATGCAGAACCAGACCGGCCGCATGGCGCGCCTTATCGACGATCTGCTGTCGTTGTCGCGGCTGGAAATGAAGCCCTATCTGAAGCCGGGAACCGAGGTCGATTTGCGCCAGACCATCGACAGCGTCATCGACTCGCTAGGGCCGCTTGCCAGGGAGAACAGCGTCGTCATCGAGCGCGACTATGCCGAAGGGCCGCTCGACGTGCCCGGAGACCGCGATGAGCTGTTCCAGGTTTTCGAGAACCTGGTGGAAAACGCCTGCAAATACGGCCAGCCGGGCGGACGTGTCACGGTGTCGATTGCGCGCGGCGAGGCCGGTCCCGAACCGGGCATCGACGTCACCATCAGGGACTACGGTCCAGGCATTCCCGAAGAGCACATTCCGCGCATCACCGAGCGCTTCTACCGCATCGACGTCGAGAGCAGCCGTACCCAGAAAGGCACCGGCCTCGGCCTGTCCATCGTCAAGCACATACTGACGCGTCACAACGCCAGGCTTTCGATCAAGTCGGAAGTCGGCAAGGGCGCGGCGTTCACGGTCCATTTGCCAGCGCGCTGAGGCAGTACTATTTGCTAACTGCCTGTTTCTTCTTTCTGTCATCCGGTTAGCGTATCAGCACAGGATTCGAGGAAACGACTCAAAAGGCCAAGGATTCTAGGAAGGCATTTCATCCATGCAGTCCGTACACATCGTCAGCGCCTATGACGAAGAGCTGAAATACCTGTCGAAACGCATCGCTGCGATGGGCGGGCACGCCGAGCGCATGGTCGAGCAGGCGATCCAGGCACTGGTCAATGCCGATCCCGGCCTCGCCCAGAAGGTCATCCGCGACGACATTGTCCTTGATGAGGGCCAACGCGAAATCGACGACAAGGCCATAGTGATCATCGCCAAACGCCAGCCGATGGCGACGGATCTGCGCGAGATTGTCGGCGCGATCCGTATTTCCGCCGACCTCGAACGAATCGGCGACCTCGGCAAGAATGTCGCCAAGCGAGTGGTGAGCGTCATCGACGGACGCCAGCCGACCAGCCTGTTTCGCGGCCTCGAGGCTCTCGCCGATCTGGCGCTGACCCAGCTCAAGGAAGTGCTCGACGTCTATGCCTCGCGCTCGGTCGACAGGATAGGCTTCGTGCGCGATCGCGATGACCAGATCGACGCCATGTACACCTCGCTGTTTCGCGAGCTCCTGACCTACATGATGGAAGATCCGCGCAACATCACGCCGTGTACCCATCTGCTGTTCTGCGCCAAGAACATCGAGCGCATCGGCGACCACGCCACTAACATCGCCGAGACCATCTACTACATCGTCACCGGCGACCAGATGCCGGCCGAGCGTCCCAAAGGCGACAAGACCGACAAGGTGGCGCTTCCGTCGCTGCCGGTGAAGTGATCGCGCGCCCCTCGAACGCTTAATCATATTGCGCTAAACTATCGCAGCATTAAGCTTCTCAGGTTCTGCTCCGGAGGCTGCGATGGAATATGTCCGAGAGTTCAAGCCGGCGCCGGCATCGTCCGGCATCATCGCGTCGAGCGTCTACACCGCCGGCAAGCGCATCGCCGACATCCCGATCGAAGAGGCCGGCGAATGGGCTAGGAAATCGGGACATGTCGTCTGGATCGGCCTGCTCGAGCCCGACCGCGAGCTGTTGCTGCGCGTCAAGGCACAGTTCCATCTGCATGAACTGGCGATCGAGGACGCCGAGCATCCGCACCAGCGGCCGAAAATCGAGCAGTATGGCGATGCCCTGTTCATCGTCGCCCGCACCGCCCAGTTGATCGACGGCCGCGTCACCTTCGGCGAAACCCATCTGTTTGTCGGTTCAGGCTATATCGTCAGCGTCAGGCATGGTCCCTCGACCTCCTATGCTGCCGTCCGTCAGCACTGGGAAAGCTGCCCGCATTCGCTGGCCAAGGGCGAGGACTTCGTCCTCTACGCCATTCTCGACTTCATCGTCGACAATTACATGCCGGTGCTCGAGCAGATCGAGGACGAGGTCGAGGCGATCGAGGATAGGGTTCTGCTGAAGCCGATGACCGGCCCCGACATCGAGCGCCTCTATATGCTGCGCCGCGACCTGTTGCGCCTGCGCAATGCGGCGCTGCCGCTGGTCGAGGTGTGCCGCCGGTTGACCAGCGCCGACCTGCCGCAGATCCATACCGCCATGCACCCGCTATTTCGCGATGTGACTGACCACATTCGCACCGTCCAGGAAAAGATCGACAGCCTGCGCGAGGTGCTGGCCTTCGCTTTCGAAGCCAGCCTGCTGGTCGGCCAGAGCCAGGAAACGGCAATCTCCAAGAAGCTGGCCTCATGGGCCGCCATCCTGGCGGTGCCGACGGCCTTCGCCGGCATTTACGGCATGAATTTCGATGACATGCCGGAACTGAAGATGGAATACGGCTATCCCGTCGTATTGGTCGCGATCGCCTGCATCTGCTCGTTTTTGTATTGGCGTTTTCGCAAGAATGGCTGGCTGTGAGGGTAGGGCAGTAGGGCAGTAGGGCAGTAGGGCAGTAGGGCAGTAGGTTAAGACGACGCCTCACGAGCGCAGTTCAAAAACATACTGCCCTACTGCCCTATTCCCCTAATACCTTACCTGCTTCGCCGCCGCTCCGAAGCCGGCTGGAACGCAACCCTTGCGTGATACTTGCAATAGGGGCCGGTTTCGGCGGCCTCATTGCCGCAGAAGTTGAAGTCTTCCGACAGCGGGTCGCCATTCGGCCATTTGCAGGTGCGCTCGGTGAGGTCGGTGAGCTGCAAATGACGCGAGATCGGTACGACGACGTTTTCGACCGGGCGGATGTAGTGGCGAGCCACTGGCTCGGCGTCGAACTGCGTCTGCAACGCTGTGGCGCCGATCGAGGTGGTGACGTGGCGCTGCGTGGTTGCGGCGCGCGACACCGACTTCTGGATGGACGATCCCTGCGCCGTCTTCTTCTGGCGCGCCGGCGTTGCGGTCGAGCGTCCACGGCCCGACAGCTTCAGCCTATGCACCTTGCCGATGACGGCGTTGCGGCTGACCCCGCCGAGTTGGGCAGCGATCTGGCTTGCGCTCAAGCCCTCCGACCACAGTTTTCTGAGAAGTTCGACCCGCTCGTCAGTCCAGTTCATGAGACCGCGCTCCTGCTAAGCGTGCGGCAGCCGGAATCCATTCCTGGCCCGGCAACCTTTGCCGGGGCAGACACCACATATATTAGGTGATTAGGTCCGCCGCACGAAATCTAGTTATTTCCCGACTACAATTACCTCATGTGTTGACTCGGTGACAAGAGTCCCAGGTGCAACACGAATCGGTTTTTTCGGTTTTCCCCAACTTGCCCGGTCGCTTATGAGCCGGCGTCTCGTCGGGAGCTTGCCGCGCGCCTTTGCACGACGTTTTCGTTGACTTCATGGCCGAAAAACACGATAAGCCGCACAAGGCCGCCGCTTGGGCGGCTTTTTTGATTTTCCGGTACCGGAGACGCATATAATGAGCGGTTCGGCGCTTTACGAGACCTTTGCTCGCGCACCCCTGGCCTTCGACCACGGTGAAGGCACATGGCTGGTTACCGACAAGGGCGAGCGATATCTCGATTTTGCTGGCGGCATCGCGGTCAATTCGTTGGGCCACAGCCATCCGCATCTGGTCTCGGCGCTGACCGAACAGGCGGCCAAGCTCTGGCACGTCTCCAATCTCTATGAGATTCCGGCTCAGACCCGGTTGGGCGAGCGGCTGGTCGAGGCCACCTTCGCCGACAAGGTGTTCTTCACCAATTCCGGCGCCGAGGCCTTGGAATGCGCGATCAAGACGGCGCGGCGCTACCAGTTCGTCAAGGGCCACCCCGAGCGCTTCCGCGTCATCACCTTCGAGGGCGCCTTCCATGGCCGTACGCTGGCGACCATCGCCGCGGGCGGCCAGTACAAATATCTCGAAGGCTTCGGCCCCAAAGTCGAGGGTTTCGACCAGGTCGGCTTCGACGACATCGACGCCGCCGAGAAGGCCATCACATCAGAGACCGCCGCGATCCTGATCGAACCGGTGCAGGGCGAGGGCGGCATCCGCCCGGTGCCGACGCAATCTCTTAAGCGGCTGCGGCAGCTCTGCGACCAGCACGGCCTGCTGTTGATCTTCGACGAGGTCCAGTGCGGCATCGGTCGCACCGGCAAGCTGTTCGCGCATGAATGGACCGGCGTGACGCCCGACATCATGGCAATCGCCAAGGGCATTGGCGGCGGCTTCCCGATGGGCGCGTGCCTGGCCACCGACGAAGCTGCCGTCGGCATGACGGCAGGCGTGCATGGCACCACCTTCGGCGGCAATCCGCTGGCGATGGCGGTCGGCAACGCCGTGCTCGATGTGGTGCTGGAAGACGGCTTCCTGGAAGACGTCCAGCGCAAGGCATTGCTGATGAAACAGGGCCTGGCGGCCGTCGCCGACGAATTTCCCGATGTCATCGAAGGCATCAGGGGCACCGGCCTGATGCTCGGCCTGAAATGCGCCATGCCCAACACCAAGGTCAATATGGCGCTGCGCGACCAGCATCTCCTGGCGGTACCGGCCGGCGACAACGTCATCCGCCTGCTGCCGCCGCTGACCGTCACCGATGCCGAAATCGGCGAGGCGCTCGACCGCATCCGCGCCGGCGCCAAGGGCCTGGCCGACGCCATCACCGCGGCCGCCGCGAAGTAACCCCGGAACCATTCCTGATGTCACTTCGCCATTTCACCGATCTTTCCGCCGTTTCCGAAGGCGATCTGCGGTTCATGCTGGACGACGCGGTGGTGCGCAAGGCGCGCCTCAAGGCCGGCGAGCGCACCAGGCCGCTCGAAGGCAAGGTGCTGGCGATGATCTTCGACAAGCCGTCGACGCGCACGCGCGTCTCCTTCGACGTCGGCATGCGCCAGCTCGGCGGCGAGACCATCATGCTGACCGGTACCGAGATGCAGCTTGGCCGCTCCGAGACCATCGCCGACACCGCCAAGGTGCTGTCGCGCTATGTCGACGCCATCATGATCCGCACCACGTCGCATGACCGGCTGCTGGAGCTGACCGAGAACGCCACCATTCCCGTCATCAACGGCCTGACCGACGACACCCATCCCTGCCAGCTGATGGCCGACATCATGACCTTCGAGGAGCATCGCGGTCCGGTTGCCGGCAAGACCATCGCCTGGACCGGCGACGGGAACAATGTGCTGCATTCGCTGCTCGAAGCCTCGGCGCGGTTCCGCTTCAACCTCAATGTCGCCGTGCCGGAAGGCAGCGAGCCGGCGCAGAAGCATATCGACTGGTCGAAGACCAATGGCGGCAAGCTGCATTTCACCCGCTCGCCCGAGGAAGCCGTCGATCAAGCCGATTGCATCGTCACCGACTGCTGGGTGTCGATGGGCCAGGAACATCGCGCCCGCGGCCACAATGTCTTCTCGCCCTATCAGGTCAATGCGGCGCTGATGGCAAGGGCCAAGCCCAACGCCCTGTTCATGCACTGCCTGCCGGCGCATCGTGGCGAGGAGGTGACCGACGAGGTCATCGACGGGCCGCATTCTGTGGTGTTCGACGAGGCCGAGAACCGGCTCCACGCGCAGAAGGCCGTGCTCGCCTGGTGTCTTGGAGCTTGAAGTGCCTTGGTGCCTGACGTGCTTGCGCGCTTGATCTGGGGCGGCGAGATGCCTATCTGCGCCGCATCACGCAAATCAAGCGCGTTTGGACGCATGCACCCCAGAGGGCGGCATGGCCGCGCCCTGGAGCTTTGTCATGTTGGAAACGCATCAAGTGACTGAACATCACCCCAAACTCGGCGAGTTCGGCTATGCCGGCGACGATCACGTCGTACCGTTCGAGGTCGGCCCGCTCGACGTTCGCGGCCGCACCGTGCAGCTCGGGCCGATGCTCGACGCCATCCTCGGCCGTCACGACTATCCCGAGCCGGTTGCCCGCCTGCTGGCCGAAGCCTGTGTGCTGACGGTGCTGCTCGGCACCTCGCTGAAGTTCGAGGGCAAGTTCATCCTGCAGACCCGCACCGACGGGCCGGTCGACATGCTGGTGGCGGACTTCTCCACGCCCTCGGCATTGCGCGCCTATGCCCGCTTCGACGCCGATCGACTGGAAGCCCTTGTGGCCGCCGGCGAGACCTCGCAGCAGACGCTGCTGGGCAGCGGCGTGCTGGCGCTGACCATCGACCAGGGCGCGCACACCCAGCGTTACCAGGGCATCGTCCAGCTCGACGGCGAGACGCTGGAAGACGCCGCGCGCACTTACTTTCGCCAGTCGGAGCAGATTCCGACCGATCTCAGGCTTTCGGTGGCCAAGCTTCTGACGCCGGGCCTTGGCGGTGCGCGCGAACAGTGGCGCGCCGGCGGCATCCTGGCGCAGTTCCTGCCGCAGTCGCCCGAGCGCATGCGCGTGCCCGACATTTCGGGCGGCGACGGCGATCCGCGCGACGTGACGCATGAACCGGCCGACAATTCCTGGCAGGAGTTGGTGGCGCTGCTCGGCACCATCGAGCCGACCGAACTGATCGATCCGACCATCGGCGCCGAGCGGCTGCTTTACCGGCTGTTCCACGAACATGGCGTGCGCGTCTTCGGCGGTGTGCCGGTCACTGATCAGTGCTCATGCTCGCGCGACAAGATCCGCGGCATCCTCGAAGGCTTTTCCGCCGAAGAGATCAAGGAGAGCACCCAGGATGGCGGTATCCACGTCGCCTGCGAGTTCTGCTCGACGCAGTACGACTTCGACCCAGCGGAGTTCGCGGCTCAGTAAGGCCTCTTCCTTCTCCCCGTTTCATGGGGAGAAGGTGCCCGAAGGGCGGATGAGGGGCAGCGCGACTATTGGTGAATGGTCGCGCGCCTAGTCTCCGTCATATGCGTAGAAGATAACCTCACGAGCCAGCGCCGCTCCTCATTGCGCTGCCGGGCGTTCGTCACTCGAAAAGCCAAGCAATTAGCTTTTCGCCCGCTTTGCGGACCGTTCCTCAACTCCCCGTAAACGGGGGAGAAAGACGCTAGTTCACCGTCCGCCTCGTTCCCGGCAGATCCAGCGAAAACGCGGGAATGGCGATGTCGAACGTCTCGCCCCTTTTGTTGCGCATGGTGTAATGCCCGACCATGAAGCCCGACGGTGTCGAGAGCGGGCAGCCGGACGTGTATTGATAGCTGTCGCCGGGATTGAGCTCGGGCTGGTCGCCGACAACGCCGGCGCCGCGCACCTCTTCGACCCGGCCGCTGCCGTCGGTGATGTGCCAGTAGCGCGACATAAGCTGCACGAACTCGTCCGACTGGTTGTCGATCGTCACCTGGTAGCCCCAGACATAGCGGTTCTCCGACGGATCGGAGCGATCCTCCAGATAGAACGGTCTGACCTGCACTTCGATATTGCGCGTGACGGCGCGGTACATAGGCTGCTCCAAACGACACCAACGGACCTGTCGGCGCTCTTGCTCTACTCCCGATTAGGGTCTCATGCGCAGGTGCCGAACAACAATGTCATTTAAGTGACACATGACAATGGTGGTGTGCACAAACCGTGTCGGGCGACTCAGCGCTCTGTCGAACTGTTGAAAACGGCCATTCCTGGCCGCTTTTTCCCGGAGTGACCAGATCTCGATGGAACTGACAGTCATAGCAGCGCTGCTTTCGACACTCCTGCTTCTTTCCAATCTCGCCAGCACTGTGCTCGCTTCGCTCAGCCTGAGGCGGCCGCGCCAGATTGCTCCGCCGGCCAGAAAGGCGCCGCCGGTGTCGATCGTGGTGCCGTCGCGCGGCGTCGAACCGTTTACCGAGGAGACGCTTGCCCGTGCCTTCTCGCTCGACTGGCCGCGCTACGAGCTGATCTTCTGCGTCGCCCATGCCGACGATCCGGTGGTCAAACTGATAAACCGGGCGATTGCCCGGTTTCCAAAGGTGCCGGCGCAACTGCTGATCGGCGATGACCGGGTCAGCGCCAACCCCAAGCTCAACAATTGCGTCAAGGGTTGGGTGGCGGCGCAGCACAACTGGGTCATCCTGGCCGATTCCAACGTGCTGATGCCTGTCGACTATGTCCAGCATCTGATGGCGGCCTGGCGGCCGGACACCGCGCTTGTCTGCTCGACCCCGATCGGCTCGCGGCCGGACGGTTTTTGGGCCGAGGTCGAATGCGCCTTCCTCAACACGCTGCAGGCGCGCTGGCAATATGCCGGCGAAGCCCTTGGTCTCGGCTTTGCCCAGGGCAAGAGCATGCTGTGGAACAAGCCGATGCTCGACGCCAATGGCGGCATCGAGGCGCTTGCCGCCGAGATCGCCGAGGATGCCGCCGCGACCAAGCTGGTCAATGGGCTCGGCCTGCGCGTCAATCTCGTCGCCTCGCCCTTCGAACAGCCGCTCGGCCAGCGCACCTTTGCCGAGATCTGGTCGCGCCAGACGCGCTGGTCGCGGCTGCGCCGCGTCACCTTCCCGCTGTTCTACACGCCCGAGATCCTGACGGGTGTGGCGGTGCCGCTGCTGCTGGCGCTGGTCGCGGCGGCAAGCGCCGGCGTCAGCATGCCCACCACGGCTTTGTGCGTCCTGGCCTTTGCCTATGTGCCGGAATGCCTGCTCGCCTGGGTCAAGGGCTGGTATTTGTCACCGCGCATCGTCACCGCCATGATCGTGCGCGATGTGATGCTTCCCGCCATCTGGTCGCGCGGTTGGCTCGGCGGCGCGGTCGAATGGCGCGGCAATGCCATGACCATCCGCACCAAGGCGATGACGGAACTGGAAGAGGCCTCATCGGGCGCCTGATCGACGCCCGGGCCTTTGCCTTGCTTTCGCAGGCCGCTACTTCGCCGCCTTCAGCGCCTGTGCAACGTCCTCGAGCAGATCGTCCGTATCCTCAAGACCGACCGACAGCCTCAGCGTTCCCGGCCCGATGCCGAGCTCGGCACGTGCCTCGTCGCTGAGGTTCTTGTGTGTTGTCGTTGCCGGATGGGTGATCAGGCTCTTGGCGTCACCGAGATTGTTGGAGATCAGCACGATGTCGAGCGCGTTCTGCAAGGCGAAAGCCGCCTGCTTGCCGCCCTTGACGTCGAGGCAGATCAGCGTAGAGCCCCCCGTCATCTGCTTCTTGACGATATCGGCCTGCGGATGATCGGCACGGCCGGGATAGATGACGCGGGCGATCTGCGGCTGTCCGGCCAGGAAATCCGCGATCTTGCCGGCACTTTCCGTCTGCTGGCGCACCCGCACCGGCAGCGTTTCCAGGCCCTTCAGCAGCGTCCAGGCGTTGAACGGCGACAGGCTCGGGCCGGTGTGGCGGAAATAGTCGTGCAGATTCTCGTCGATCCACTTCTTGTCCGACAGGATGATGCCGCCGAGACAGCGTCCCTGGCCGTCAATGTGCTTGGTCGCGGAGTAGACGACGATGTGGGCGCCGAGCTGCAAGGGCTTCTGCTGCAAGGGCGTGGCAAAGACATTGTCGACGATCAGCCTGGCGCCGATCGAAGTGGCCAGTGATGCGACGGCGGCGATGTCGACCACTTCCAGCGTCGGGTTGGTCGGGCTCTCCAGGAAGAACAGCTTTGTGTTCGGCCTGACCGCCTTTTCCCAGTTGGCGATGTCGGTGCCGTCGACCAGCGTCGCCTCGATGCCGTATTTCGGCGCCAGCGTCTCGACCACCCAGCGGCAGGAACCGAATAGCGCGCGCGCCGCAACGATGTGGTCGCCGGCCCTGGCGCTGCACAGCAGGGCCGCCGTCACCGCAGCCATACCGGACGCGGTGGCGCGCGCGTCTTCCGCGCCTTCCAGCGCGCACATGCGCTTTTCGAACATGTCGACGGTCGGGTTGGCGTAGCGCGAATAGATGAAGCCCGGTTCCTCGCCCTTGAAACGGGCTTCGGCGGCCTGCGCCGTCTCATAGACATAGCCCTGGGTGAGGTACATCGCTTCCGACGTTTCGCCGAACTGGGAACGCAGCGTTCCCCCGTGCACGAGTGCGGTCTGAGGCTTCCAGTTACGCTTCTTGGTGCTCATCGCTTTTGTTCCAGACACAAAAAAACCGGCCGCGAAAGTCGCAACCGGTCCATACGGCCTTGCGGCCCGACGGTCCTTTAGCGACTTGTTTAACGTGGCTGCAAGCCGACCGGCCAAATCACCACGGGATAACGACCCTTTAGACCTCAGCCATGCTTGCGTCAATTGCCGGCTTCATTAAGAGGTTTGTACCAAGGCAGGTTCCGCAAAAGTGTCCAGCGGTTTTGCGGGCAAGAACCTGCCTCAAAGAGCGGCCTTGGAACGGAGCCAGCCTTTGCGGCAGACAGGCATTCTTCCCGATCAGGATATTTCCGCGCTGTTTCAGTCCGGCGCGCTGAAGTCGCCGCGCGCGCTCGATTCCGACCAGGTACAGCCGGCCAGCCTCGATCTTAGGCTCGGCGACAAGGCTTTTCGCGTCCGCGCCTCCTTCCTGCCCGGCCCCAACCATAAGGTGTCGGAGAAGCTCGAGCGGCTGAAGCTGCACGAGATCAGCCTGACCGAAGGCGCGGTGCTGGAGACCGGCTGCGTCTACATCGTACCGCTGCTCGAGAGCCTCGCCCTGCCGGCCAATATTTCCGCCTCCGCCAATCCGAAGAGCTCGACCGGGCGGCTCGACATCTTCACCCGCGTCATGACCGATCGCGGCCACGAGTTCGACAAGATCGCCGCCGGCTATCACGGACCGCTCTACCTCGAGGTCAGCCCGCGCACCTTCCCGATCGTCGTGCGCGCCGGCTCGCGCCTGTCGCAGATCCGCTTCCGCACCGGCAATGCGCTGTTGTCGGAGGCAGAGCTGAATGAATTGCATCGGGCCGAGATGCTGGTCGCCACCGAGCCCCCCAACATTTCCGGCGGCGGCATTGCGCTATCCATCGACCTCGACGGCGATCACAACGGGCTGGTCGGCTATCGCGGCAAGCATCACACCGGCCTCGTCGATGTCGACAAGCGCGCCGCCCAGGATGCCGTCGATTTCTGGGAGCCACTCCACAAGAGCGGCGCCGGCGAACTGGTGCTCGACCCGGACGAGTTCTACATCCTGGTCAGCCGCGAGGCGGTGCATGTGCCGCCGCTCTACGCCGCCGAAATGACGCCCTTCGATCCGCTGGTCGGAGAGTTCCGCGTCCACTATGCCGGCTTCTTCGATCCGGGTTTCGGCCATTCAGCCGCCGGCGGTACGGGCAGCCGGGCAGTGCTCGAAGTGCGCAGCCACGAAGTGCCGTTCATTCTCGACCATGGCCAGATCGTCGGCCGGCTGGTCTACGAGCATATGCTGAAGCGGCCGCAGGCGCTGTACGGCAGCGATCTCGGCTCCAACTACCAGGCGCAAGGCCTGAAACTCTCCAAGCATTTCCGCACCGCCGGCTGAACCGCGATCACGGTCAGGCAAAATACTTGCCTGTATTGGCCTGCCATGCTTGGCTGCCTGTTGGTGGCCGGCAACAGACCGGCGCGTAAGGGGAACCAGAAGATGCAGATGTCAAAATGGATCATATCGGCAGCCAGCGCTGCCATGCTGGTGATGGCGGCCGGCTCGTTGGCGCAGGCGCAGGAGAAATTGAAGATCGGCACCGAAGGCGCCTATCCGCCCTTCAATACCATTACATCTGACGGCAAGGTCGAAGGCTTCGACATCGACATTGCCAATGCGCTGTGCGCGCAAATGAAGGTCGAGTGCGAGATCGTCACCCAGGACTGGGACGGCATCATCCCGGCGCTGCAGGCGAAGAAATTCGACGCCATCATCGCTTCGATGAGCATCACCGAGGAGCGCAAGAAGCAGGTCGCCTTCACCAACAAATACTACACCACGCCGCTGGCGCTGGTGGCGCCGAAGGACAGCGACCTCACGTCCACCGAACCGGCCGCCCTTGCCGGCAAGACGGTGGGCGCGCAGGCGTCGACCACCCAGGCCGACTACGCCCAGAATGCCTACGGCAAGGCCGGTGCGGAGGCAAAACTTTATCCGACCCAGGAGGAGGCGATCACCGACCTGCAGAATGGCCGTCTCGATGCGGTGATTTCAGACAAGTTCGTGCTGATGGACTGGCTGAAGAAGGCGAGCGACGGCTGCTGCAAGCTGGTCGGCGACGTCAAGGGCACCGAGACGCAAGCCGGCATTGCCGTCCGCCTGGAAGACACGGCGCTACGCGACAAGCTCAACGCGGCGATAGACGCGATTGTTGCCGACGGCACCTACAAGAAGATCCAGGCGAAGTATTTCGATTTTGATATTTATTGAGGCTGCTAATCTCCCCCCTTGAGGGGGAGATGGCCGGCAGGCCAGAGGGGGTCGCTGCGCGTAGAACGCCAACGCCGTCTGGTGCCCGCGGAAGACGTCGGCGCTCCACGCGCGACGACCCCCTCTGTCGCCTTCGGCGACATCTCCCCACAAGGGGGAGATCACGCTCACAACGCCTTCACTGCCACCTTCACCGGCTGCTCGATCTCCAGCGGGTTGCGCAGCGGCAGGCCGAAGTCTCCGGCTTCGATCTCGAAGACATCGCCGGCCTGCGTCCTGATGCCGTCGGCGAAGGACAGCGTCGCCGTACCGAACATGTGCACATGCACGTCGCCGGGCTGGCGGAAGGCCGAATATTTGAAGTGGTGGTGCTCGAGATTGGCGATGGTGTGCGACATGTTCGCTTCGCCCGACAGAAACGGCTTTTCCCACAAAAGATTGCCGTCGCGCAGGATGCGCGAAGCGCCTCTGATGTCGGCCGGCAGATCGCCGATCAGGATCTCCGGTCCGAACGAGGCGTTGCGCAGCTTGGAATGCGCCAGGAACAGATAGTTCACCCGCTCGGTGACGTGGTCGGAAAACTCGTTCGACAGCGTGAAGCCGACGCGGAAGGGCGCACCGTCATCGCCGATGACATAGATGCCGGCGATTTCCGGCTCCTCGCCGGCGTCCTGCGCGAAAGCCGGCGACATCAGCGCCGCGCCCGGCGCCACCGCCATGGTGCCGTTGCCCTTGTAGAACCATTCCGGCTGCACGCCGGTCTGGCCCTTGGCCGGCTTGCCGCCTTCGAGCCCCATACGGAACATCTTCATGGAATCGGTGAGTTGTTCCTCGCCGCCGTCGCTGAGCTTCTTGTGCATGGAATCGCGCGTCGCCGCCGAGCCGAGATGGGTCAGCCCGGTGCCGGTCAGATGCAGATGCGCGGGATCGGGATGGTTGATCGGCGACACCAGCCGGCCCTTTTTGTAGGCGGCGTCGAGGTCGACGGCCTCACCGTATCCCTTGCGCTCGATCAGTGCGGCCAGCCCGGTGCCGGTGCGCGCGGCTTCCATCGCCAGCGAATAGACGCTGCGGGCGCCGTTGATGACCCTGGTCTTGCCGCCGCCATTGCGGGCAACGACGCGGATCGTCTCGGCGTCGTCGAGGATCTGGGAAATCAGCATGATGAAACCCTCTCTCATGTGCCTTGGCCCGGTTGCGTCTTGGCAAACCTTGACCTGCGCGGCTCGGACCTCGCCGTGCCACGGGTTGAACTCTTCGTCCGGATTGCGCTCGCGGGCCCGTTCCCCTGAGGGAACTTCTTATGCCGGCAGCGCCGCGATCGTATGCCTTCCTCGTTGCCTCGCCGGCCTGTCAGGCCTTGTTCTTGTTGTAGACGTCGAAGATCACAGCGCCGAGCAGCACCAGGCCTTTGACCACCTGTTGCCAGTCGACATTGACGCCCATGATCGACATGCCGTTGTTCATCACGCCCATGATGAACCCGCCGACCACCGCGCCGATGACCTGGCCGACGCCGCCCATCGCCGAAGCGCCGCCGATGAAGACGGCCGCGATGACGTCGAGCTCTGACCCGAGACCTGCCGCCGGCACTGCCTGGCCAAGGCGGGCCGCGATGATCAGGCCGCCCAGCGCCGACAGCACGCCCATATTGATGAACACCATCAGCGTCAGCCGCTCGGTGTTGATGCCCGACAGCTGCGCCGCCTTGGGGTTGCCGCCCATGGCGTAGATGCGCCGGCCGATGGTCATGCGCTTGGTGACGAAGACAAACAGCGTGATCAGCACGCCCATGACCAGCAGCACCACCGGCAGGCCCCTGTAGCTGGCGAACTCATAGACCAGGAACAGCGCCAGCGCGCTGGCGACCAGCGTCTTGACGATGAACAGAGGGAAGGGCTCGGCCTCATAGCCGTGGCGTTCGCGCTTGCGCCGCGTCCTCACCCCGAAATAGGCATAGGCCAGCACGGCGATCAGCCCCAGCACGACCGTCGTCATGTGCAGGGTCACGCCGCTGCCCAGGATGGTCTTGCCGGCCGCGTTCACTACCGGCGGGACGAGCGTCAGCGGGCCGATGATGTCAGGGATGAAGCCGGAGCTCAGCATCTTGAAGTCGTCGGGAAGCGGGCCGACAGAGGAGCCGCCGCCCAGCAACGCCTGGCAGATGCCGCGGAAGATCAGCATGCCGGCAAGCGTCACGATGAAGCTCGGTATCCGATGGTAGGCGATCCAGTAGCCTTGCGCGGCGCCGATCGCACCACCGATGATCAGGCAGACGATCGAAACCACCAGCGGATTGCTGAGCGGCCCGAGCTGCCAGATGACCATCATGTTTGCCGCCAGCGCGCCGATGAAACCGGCGACCGATCCGACGCTGAGGTCGATATAGCCGGAGACAATCACCAGCAGCATGCCCAGCGCCATCACGATGATGAAGGAGTTCTGTTGCACCAGATTGCTGAGGTTGACCGGCTTGAACAGCGTTCCAGAGGTGGTGAACTGGAAGAACAGCATGATGACGATCAGCGCGATGATCAGGCCGTATTCGCGCAGGTTCGTCGTCAGCGCAGAGACGGCGATGCGTGGACGCTGTTCTTCGGCGACGTTGCCCTGCGGGGCGGGGGCAATTTCGGTGCTCATGCTGCTTTTCCTTCTCCCCGAACGATGGCGCGCATTATTTTTTCCTGGCTTGCTTCCGCCGCCGGCATTTCGCCGACGATGCGCCCTTCATTCATCACGTAGATGCGGTCGGTAATGCCAAGCAATTCCGGCATTTCCGACGAGATGACCACGATCGCCTTACCCTCCGAGGCAAGACGCGCGATGATCGTGTAGATTTCGTATTTGGCGCCGACATCGATGCCGCGTGTCGGCTCGTCGAGGATCAGCACTTCGGGGTCGGCGAACAGCCATTTCGACAGCACCACCTTCTGTTGGTTGCCGCCGGAAAGATTGCCGGTCATCTGGTACACACTGGAGGCGCGGATGTTGGTTTTTTTGCGATAGTCGTTGGCGACGGCAAGCTCGCGCATATCGTCGATCACGCTGTGACGCGACACGCCGCCGAGATTGGCGAGCGTGATGTTGTGCTTGATATGGTCGATGAGGTTGAGACCATAGGTCTTGCGGTCCTCGGTGACGTAGGCGATGCCGTGCTGGACCGCCTTGCTCACCGATGTGACATCGACCGGCTTGCCCTTGAGCAGCACCTCGCCGGTGATGCGGCGGCCATAGGAGCGGCCAAACAGGCTCATGGCGAATTCCGTGCGGCCGGCGCCCATCAGCCCGGCAATGCCGACCACCTCGCCCTTGCGGACATTGATGTCGATGCCCTTGATCACCTGCCGTTCGGCATGGAGTGGGTGATAGACCGACCAGTTCTTCACCTCGAACACGACCTCGCCGATATTGGGCTCGCGCGGCGGATAGCGGTCGTCGAGCGAGCGGCCGACCATCGAGGTGATGATGCGGTCTTCGGAGATGTCCTTCTTGGCCAGCGTCTCGATGGTGCGTCCGTCGCGGATGACGGTGACCTTGTCGGCGACCCGGTTGATCTCGTTCAGCTTGTGCGAGATGAGGATCGAGGTCATGCCCTGCCGCTTGAATTCTAGCAACAGGTCGAGCAGCGCCTGGCTGTCCTTCTCGCTCAGCGACGCGGTCGGCTCGTCGAGAATCAGAAGCTTGACGTCCTTGCTCAGCGCCTTGGCGATCTCGACCAGCTGCTGCTTGCCGACGCCGATATTGGTGATCAGTGTCTTGGGGTCCTCCTTGAGGCCCACCTTCTTCAACAGGGCGGCGGTGCGCGCCTCGTTGGCATCCCAGTCGATGACGCCATACCGGGCGTTTTCGTTGCCGAGGAAGATGTTTTCCGTGATCGACAGCATCGGCACCAGCGCAAGCTCCTGGTGGATGATGACGATGCGCTTGTGTTCGCTGTCATGGATGCCCTTGAACTGGCATTCCTGGCCCTGGAAGATGATCTGGCCGTCATAGGTGCCTGCAGGATAGACGCCCGACAGCACCTTCATCAGCGTTGATTTGCCGGCGCCGTTCTCGCCGACCACGGCATGGATCTCGCCTTCCTCGACACGGAGGTTGACGTTCGACAGCGCCTTCACGCCGGGGAACGTCTTGGTGATGTCGCGCATCTCCAAAATTGTCGAGGCCATGGGAACTACCGCTCCTTGAGAGGTCGGCAAACACTGCCGGCGAGGTCGGCAACAATACCGGGCTCGCTGGTGAACGAAAAGGGGCCCTGCGTTGCGCAGGACCCCTGATTTTACAACCGAATTTACTTCAGCTCGTCGGCCTTGATGTAGCCGGAGTCGACGACCAGCGCCTGGTAGTTCGACTTGTCGACGTCATGCGGCGTCAGCAGGATCGAGGGAACGACCTTGACGTCGTTGTTGTAGGTCTTTTCATCGAGACCTTCCGGCTTGCCGCCCGAGAGCACCTTGTCGACGAGTTCGACGGTGGCCTTAGCCAGTTCGCGGGTGTCCTTGAACACGGTCGAGTACTGTTCGCCGGTGATGATCAGCTTGACCGAGGCGGTCTCGGCGTCCTGGCCGGTCACGATCGGCCAGGGCTGGGCGTCGGTGCCGTAGCCGACAGCGCGCAGCGAGGCGGTGATGCCGCGCGACAGGCCGTCATAGGGCGACAGAACGCCATCGACGCGGCTGCCGTCCGAGTAGTTGGCCGACAGAAGGTTGTCCATGCGGGCCTGGGCCGTGGCGGCGAGCCAGCGCAGCGTGCCGACCTTGTCCATGCCGGTCTGGCCGGACTTGATCTTGATCGAACCGTCATCGATCAGCGGCTGCAGGACGGAGATGGCGCCGTTGTAGAAGAAGAAGGCGTTGTTGTCGTCCGGCGAACCGCCGAACAGCTCGACGTTCCACGGCTTGGTGTTCGGGAAGCGCTCCTTGAGGCCCTTCACCAGCGAGTTCGCCTGGATCACGCCGACGCCGAAATTGTCGAAGGTGGTGTAGTAGTCGACATTGGCGGTCTTCTTGATCAGGCGGTCATAGGCGACGACGACGACGCCGGCGTCAGCGGCCTTCTGCAGCGCGTCCGACAGCGTGGTGCCGTCGATCGAGGCGATGATCAGCGCCTTCGGGCCCTTGGTGATTTCGTTTTCCAGCTGGCTGAGCTGGTTGGGGATATCGTCCTGCGCGTACTGCAGGTCGACCGTGTAGCCGAGAGCTTCGAGCTGGGACTTGACGGCGTCGCCGTCATTGATCCAGCGCTGCGAGGTCTTGGTCGGCATCAGCACGCCGACAAGGCCTTTGTCGGCTGCGTGCGCCGAGTAGGTCATGGCAGCGATGCCAAGGGCCGCGACGGCGGCCAGTGTCTTGATGATTTTCACGTAAAACTCTCCCTGGTTGATGGACGCGACACCTCGGGGCTTCGCGGGCCGCGCAGTCGGGCGGAAGCGCCAAAGCGCCGCCGCCGTCATATCGATCTCCGGTATCCTCCCAATCGGCCCTCAGTCGCCTGATTTCAATCGATACGATTCTGCTCGTCATCGACCGTCAAGTCTTGAGGACGCGCGAAGGGTGTGTCGCTTTGCCATAACTGTCAAATGCGATCTTCGGTGGTTGCTATACCGAAACCGGTATATGACTAGAGCAGGCCGGGACATTGGCGGGAGCGGGTGCAAGCATGGCGGCATTGCAAAATCCTCAAGAAATTTCAGTTAGTTACGATGAATTGCCGGGCGGTGGCGAAACACTTCTGCGCAGTGGGCTCAGCCTGCGCCACATGCGCATGATCGCGGCCCTCGACGATCACGGTCGGGTGAGTGCGGCGGCGCAGGTGATGAATATCTCGCAGCCGGCGGCCTCGCGCATGATTTCCGAGATGGAAGCGGTGCTCGAGGTCAAGCTCTGCGAAAGGCTGCCGCGCGGGATCACGCTCACCCCTTACGGCAAGGCGTTGGCGAGGCGCGCGCGCTCTATCCTGCTCGAGATGCGCGAGGCCGACCGCGAGATTTCAGAGCTCAAGGCGGGCAAGGGCGGCTCAGTGTTCCTCGGCGCGGTGACCGCGCCGGCGATCGAACTGGCGGTGCCGGCGATCCGCGAAATCCGCCGCCTCTATCCGCGCATCGAGATCACCATGCAGGTCGAAACGTCGAACGTTTTGGCACGCGAACTGATCGCCACGCGCCATGATTTCATCATTGCCCGCGTCCCCGACGACCTCAATCCGCGGCTGTTCGAATCGCGCGTCATCGGCGTCGAGAAGGCTTGCCTGATCGTGCGCCGCGGCCATCCGCTGAGCAATGGCAAGGCGGTGCGGCTCGAGGATACGGCCGCCTATGATTGGGTCTTCCAGTCCGGCGGTTCGCCGCTGCGCCAGGCGATGGAAAGCAATTTCCTGAACCGCAATATCGCGCTGCCGGACCGCATCCTCAACACCAGCTCTTTGCTGCTGACCCTGGTCATGGTCGCCCAGTCCGATGCCATCGCCCCGGTGTCGATCCAGGTGGCAAAATTCATCCAGAACCCCGACGGTCTCGCTGGCGCCATCGACGTCGTCCAGACCGAGTTCGACATCGAGGTCCGCCCCTACAGCCTGATCACGGTGAAGAACCGCGCGCTGTCGCCTGCCGCCAAAATGCTGCACGACTTCATCCTGCGCGAAGTGGGATAGCGGCCGGGAACTCCATGCTTGCGCGGAACGGGACTATAGCCGGACCTGGTGCGGCCACACTGATGGGGCGGCATTGGCGTGGCCCGCCAATGTGATCCTTTGCGGCCCCCAAGAAAATTGGACAACGGGTCAAGCGCCCAGCCCTGCGCCCCAGGTTGGAGCGGGTGGAGGGGATCTCGTTCGCGACAGCGCCTGCACGCTCTATCTGTCCCTGCCCGTCGAGCAGCTTTGCGTTACCCCGCGTGCATCCTTCGGCTTCCATCTGCCGTACGGCGTCGGCGCTCATGAGAACGCCGTCGCTGCCAACTACCTGCTCTCTCAATACCCCGCTTGGGTGCGGCAGTGGATCGACGAGCATGGCGGCCTGTCGCACACCCTGATGCGGATGGACGCCGATGAGGTGGCAATGCACGTTCCCATCTGCGCCGAGGTGCAGGCATGAATAGGGTCGCAATGCGCAGGCCTGCGGCAGGCGCCGGCGAACTCCGTCTAGATCATTGATTTTTGCTGGAGCGGGTAGCGGGAATCGAACCCGCGCGTTCAGCTTGGGAAGCTGACAAGCTACCATTACATCATACCCGCGTCGGCCCCTCGATATCATGATGGGCCCGCTTCGGGCAATCGCTCTTGGACAGCTCTTCGGAAACGGCTGTTGGAAACCGATTGGCGGCGGTATCAATGCCGCACGGGCAGTTCCATGCGCACGCGTGCGCCGCGCCACGAACCGTCCCGCCTGCCTTGATACGGGCGCAGCAAGTGCGTATTCGTGGACCTGTACCCCGAATCCGGGCACACGAATCTGGAGGCAGGCCCTTGTCCGCAGTGACGCGCTTTCTCGGCGACTCGCCCGTCAGGGTGATCGTCAAGCTGCTGGTCGTATCGTTCCTCGTCGGCCTGGTGATGAACGCGTTCGGCTGGACGCCGATGGACGTCTTTTATGGCGTCCAGAAATTCTTCATCGACCTGTGGAACCTGGGTTTCCACGCCATTGACCGCTTCCTCGGCTATATCTTGCTTGGGGCCGCGATCGTCGTGCCGGTCTTTATCTTCTTGAGGATTGCCAACTACCGGAAGTAACTTTCGTTCCTCAGGCGAAGGTCGCCGCCACCTCGAACAGGATGGCGTGGCGCGCCGCCAGTGCTGCCACGTCGGTTGAATAGCCGCCGCCGATGACGCCGCAGACCGGAATGCCCAGCGCGCGGAAATGGCCGATCACCATCAGGTCGCGGGCGCGCAAGCCATCATCGCTGAGCGAGAGCCGGCCAAGCCGGTCCTCGGCATGGACGTCGACACCGGCATTGTAGAAGACGATGTCCCAGCGCGCCTTGGCCGAGAGCTCCGGCAGGATGGCGCCCAGCCGTTCGAGATAGGCAGCATCGCCGGTGCCGTCCAGCAGCGCGACGTCGAGATCGGAGGCGATCTTGCGCACGGGATAATTGCGCTCGCCATGCATGGAGAAGGTGAAGGCGCGTGGTTCGTCTTTCAGAATGTCCGCGGTGCCGTCACCCTGGTGCACGTCGAGATCGACGATCAGGATGTTTTGGGCGGCACCTTCGGCGAGCAGCGCCAGCGTAGCGACGGCAACATCGTTGAACGTGCAGAAGCCCGCGCCTTGTGCGCCCCGCGCATGGTGGCTGCCGCCGGCGCTGTTGCAGGCAATGCCGTTGACTAGCGCCAGCCGCGCCGCCAGCACCGTACCGCCGGCGGCGAGCTGCGCCCTGAGCGACACGCGCGGACCCACGGGAAAGCCAATCTCGCGCTCGATCTTTTCGGGCACCGAACAAGTGATGACCTGGTCGACATAATCAGCCGCATGGGCAAGCTTCAGCCAGGAGGCCGGCGCCGGCTCGGGCATCGACAGCGCCTCGGCCTGGATCAGACCCCTGATGTGCAGGGCCTGCATCAGCAGCGGATATTTGCTCATCGGAAAGCGATGATTGACGGCAAAGCCGGCGTCATAGTCGGAATGGTGGACGATCTGCAGGGGCATGGGCTGGATCCGGCGAGCTCGCCAGACCGGGATTTCGGTTGGCCGTCGGGGCAAAGGTCATTGCGCGGTGGCCGGAAAATGGGGCACATCGGCTGTTCGATCAAGCCGCAATCAGCAAGGCAGAAATCCCTGGACACGGGTGCAACACCAGCCGACGCGAAGCCCTTCGCCGTCACCAACCGTTCGGTGCTTGCCATCGCCGTGCCGATGACGCTCGCCTATCTGACGACGCCCTTGCTCGGCATCGTCGACACGGCAGTGGTCGGGCAGTTTGGCGACGCCGCCCTGCTCGGCGGCCTGGCGGCCGGCGCGCTGGTCTTCGACGTCGTCTTCAACACCTTCAATTTCCTGCGCTCCGGCACCACCGGCCTCGTCGCCCAGGCTTTCGGAGCCGGCGACGAACTGGAAGAACAGGCGGTGTTCTGGCGCGCCGTGCTGATCGCGGTCGCCGCCGGCATCGCGCTTGTCGCCCTTGCGCCGCTGATAGCCATCGCCGGCCAGAAATTCATCGGCGGCGAACCGCGCGTCAGCGAGGCGATGGGCGTCTATATCCGCATCAGGATGCTCGCCGCCCCCTTTGCGCTGATCAACTACGCCATTCTCGGTTATGTGCTGGGGCGCGGCGAGGGCGGGCTCGGGCTGATGCTGCAGGCGGTGCTCAACGGCATCAACATCGTGCTCTGCATCCTGCTCGGCCTGAAGCTCGGCTGGGGCGTCGCCGGCGTCGCCTGGGCGACGGTCACCGGCGAATTGCTGGCCATGCTGCTGGGCCTCGCTATCATCATCTGGCGGTTCCGGGCCGCACCGCGCCTGCCGCGACATCGCCTGCTCGACATGGGCGCCTTCCTGCGCATGCTGTCGCTCAACCGCGATATCATGATCCGCTCGTTCTCGCTGCTTGCCGCCTTCGCGCTGTTTACACGCCAGGGCGCGCAGTTCGGCACGCTGATGCTGGCAGCCAATGCCGTTCTGATGAACTTCTTCCTTGTCGCCGGCTATTTCCTCGACGGTTTTGCCACTGCGGCCGAACAGTTGGCGGGACGCGCCATTGGCGCGCGCGCCGAAACCTCGTTTCGCCGGGCGGTGCGGCTGACCCTGTTCTGGGGTTTCGGCCTGGCGGGAACCGCGACGCTGATCTTCTGGCTTGGCGGCTCCGGCCTGGTCGCCCTGATCACCACGTCGCAGGACGTTCGCGACGTCGCGGATGTCTATCTGCCATGGGCGGCGCTGACGCCGTTGAGCGGCGTGCTGGCCTTCCAGATGGACGGCGTCTTCATCGGTGCGACCTGGTCGCGCGACATGCGCAACATGATGCTCTTGTCTTTCCTGGCCTTCAGCGCCGCATTGTTCACCTTGGCGCCGTCCCTGGGCAATCACGGCCTGTGGGCGGCGCTGCACGTCTTCCTGCTGGTGCGCGGCCTCAGCCTGCTGACGATTTTGCGGGTGAGGGTACGGGAGGCGTTTTAGAGCGGCTTGACAGCCCACCGGTCGAGGCCGGCATCGCGTAGTTCGCGCAGCGCCTTCAGCCGCTCCTTGTCCGTAAACCGCACCATGCCGGCAAGGATGCGGCCGGGTAGCGCCGGGCCAGCATAGATCATGCCGGTGTAAAGCTGCACCAGATCGGCGCCGGCGCGGATTTTCTCCAGCGCCGTCTCGGCAGAATCGACGCCGCCGACGCCAATGATGGCGCGCTCCGGACCAAGCAACTTGCGCATCTTCGCCAGCACGATGGTCGAGCGCTCGAACAGCGGTTTTCCCGAGAGACCACCGGTCTCGCCTGCGCCGGTCGTGCTGCGCAATCCCGTCCGCGCCAGCGTCGTGTTGGAAACAATGACGCCGTCGATCTGTTTTTCGCTGACTTCGGCGGCGATGTCTTCCAGCTCGGCCTCGACCAGGTCAGGCGCGATCTTGAGGAAGACCGGCGGCTTTGCCGAAGCTGCCGCACGCGCGGCAACGACGCGCGCCAAAAGCTCGCCGAGCTGTTCGCGCGCCTGCATGGTGCGCAGGCCTGGCGTGTTGGGTGACGAGATATTGACCGTGAGATAGCTGGCATATTTCGCAAAGCGCGAGACGCCCAATTCATAGTCGCCGACACGATCGGCGCTGTCCTTGTTGGCGCCGATGTTGACGCCGACAATGCCGCCGCGTCCCTTGCGCGCGGCAAGGCGCTTTTCCGCCGCGTCGTGGCCCTCATTGTTGAAGCCCAGCCGGTTGATCACCGCGTCATTCTCGGTCAACCGGAAGATGCGTGGCTTCGGATTGCCGGCCTGCGGCAGCGGCGTCACGGTGCCCACCTCGGCAAAGCCGAAGCCGAGGCCAAGCAGCGCGTCGGGCACTTCGGCATTCTTGTCATAGCCGGCGGCCATGCCGAGCGGATTGGGAAAGGCGAGGCCACATAGGCTGACCTTCAGCCTGTCGTCGCGTACTGCCCGCGCGCCGACCGGCAGGCCGCAGCGCAATGCCGCAATCGACATGCCATGCGCCGTTTCCGGATCGAAGCTGAACAGCAGTTTCTGGGCGATGCGGTCGAGCACGCTCATTCGGCCTCCAGCGCCGGGAATTGATGCGCGCCGTCGGGTCCGAGCGGCAATGGCTGCACCCACAGCACGGTGTTCATGTCGAGCGCGCCATAGAGATGCGGGAACAGCGCGCCGCCGCGCGAGACCTCGTATTTCAGCGCTTCGCCCAGCCGGTCTCCGTCGATAGCGACCAGCAGCAGCCCGGTCTGACCGGCGAAATGCTTCGCCGCCGTTTCCCTGGCCTGGTCGGCCGTCGAGAAATGGATGAAGCCGTCGGCGATGTCGATCGGAGCGCCGGTGAAGCGCCCGTTTTTCTCGGCCTCGCGCCAAAGCGCTTCGGGCGCGATCTTGTAGATAATCTGAGACATGGCTGCGCTATAATCCGGATGGCTCATGCGGGGAAGGGCAACTCTTCCGCATTTATGGCGCAAAGCTGTGATAGATTCACGTACACTGGCTCGTGGAGGATGGAACATGCGTCTGCAGCACATACTGATCCCCGCCGCACTGGTCTCGCTGGTCGCGGCATCGGCCTGGTCCGAGGAGACCGATCGCTACCGGCTGGAAAAATCGGCCAACGGCTATGTCCGCATGGACACCCAGACCGGCGCCATGTCGATCTGCGAGGAACGCTCCGGCCAGCTCGTCTGCAAGATGGCGGCCGACGAGCGCGCCGCCTTCCAGGACGAAGTCGATCGTTTGCAGGCCTCGATGAAGGCCATGGATGAGCGCGTCACCAAGCTGGAGAACTCGCTGTCCGCCCGCCTCGAATCGAAATTGCCGAGCGAGGAGGATTTCGACAAGACGATGAATTACATGGAGCGCATGCTGCGTGGCTTCATGGGCATCGTCAAGGAGATGGATAAGGATAATGGCGACGGCGCCAAGCTCAATTCGCAAAAGACCTGAGCCGCATCCGGCCATTGCCGCTTGAAAACAGAACGCTTCGCCGCATAATCGTCCGGTCCCGTAGAAGCCGATAATCAACAGCGGGATTTGGGGAGGAATATTTGCCGTCGGGCTACACCTTCGTCATCGCCGACGATCATCCGCTTTTCCGCGGCGCGCTGAAAGAGGCGCTTGCCGGCGTCGGCGATGTTGCCGCCATCCATGAGGCCGGCGATTTCGAGAGCGCCAAGGCGCTGGTCGTGGCCAATGAGGATGTCGACCTGGTGCTGCTCGACCTGTCGATGCCGGGCGCCAGCGGCCTGTCCGGCCTGATCTCGCTGCGTGGCATTCATCCGGCTGTGCCGCTGATGGTGGTGTCGGCGCATGATGACCCGGTGACCATCCGACGCGCGCTCGATCTCGGCGCCTCCGGCTTCATCTCCAAATCGGCCAGCATGGAGGAGATCCGCAGCGCTGTGCAGACGGTGCTGGCCGGCGATATCGCCGCGCCCGTCGGCATCGATCTCGGCGTCGAGCGCGACCCCGAGATATCGGACCTGATCAAGCGGCTGCAGGCGCTGACGCCGCAGCAGACGCGCGTGCTCGGCATGCTGGCCGAAGGCCTGCTCAACAAGCAGATCGCCTATGAGCTCAGCGTCTCCGAAGCGACGGTCAAGGCGCATGTCTCGGCCATCCTGCAAAAACTCGGCGTAGACAGCCGCACCCAGGCGGTGATCCAGCTGTCCAAGATCGGCAACGACCCGCTGCAGCCGGTGAGTTGAGCGCCGGAGCGCTCAGCTTTGTTCGGTTGCGGGCAACCAGTCCGCCGGCGGCTTCAGCTCAGCCGCACCGACAGTTCGACGTCGTCGCCGAAAGGCGTCGACATGTAGCCCGATGCCGGGGAGCGCACGCGCTCCAGATATTCGGGGCTGAAATCGGCGTTGTCGGCGATCACCAGCGCGCCGGGCCTGAGCCGGCTTTCGACCAGGCTCAATATCTCCGGGTAGATTGCTTTGGCGCCGTCGAGCAGCAAGAGATCGATCGTTTCAGGAAGATCGTCGCCCAGCGTCTGCAGTGCATCGCCCTCGCGGACTTCCACCAGGTCGATGAGGCCGCCCTCGGTCAGATTGGCCTTGGCCCGCATCACCTTGGATGGCTCGAACTCGGTGGTGATCAGGCGGCCGCCGCCATTGTCCCTCAGCGCTGCCGCCAGATAGAGCGTCGAGATGCCGAACGAGGTGCCGAACTCGATGATGACGCGGGCCCCTGAACTGCGCGCCAGCATGTAGAGCAGCGTGCCGGTCTCCGGCGAAACCGCGAGCCAGAGGTCCTTCAGCCGTCCGTAGAAGTCGACATACTCGGTCTTGCTGCCGAGAAGGCGTGCTCGTTCGTCAGGCGAGAGGCCGGCTGCTGCCGGGCTGGTCGCTGCCTCGGCTTCCTTGAACAGGCGGGCAAGCAGAGGTGCGAGTGGGGCGCTGGTGAGGGTGGTCATCGAAGTTTCCAATCAAAAATCATTGCGTTCTTGTGTCGTGCCAAAAATACGAATAGTCCTTCAGGTTTCCAATTCGCATTGCCGGACAGCACCATGGCCGAATGTCCAAGCCTTTCTATTTCCTCGCGAAAACAGCCCAAGCAGGCACGTGCGGTCGAGCTTATCTCGGCGATTTTGGAAGCTGCTGTTCAGGTTTTGGCGAGCGAAGGCGCGCAGCGTTTCACCACCACGCGCGTGGCCGAAAGGGCCGGCGTGAGCGTCGGTTCGCTCTACCAGTATTTCCCCAACAAGGCCGCTCTGCTGTTCCGGCTGCAGAGCGACGAGTGGCAGCAGACGGGCGGCCTGCTGCGCACCATACTCGAGGACAACCAGCGGCCGCCGCTCGAACGGCTGCGCAGACTGGTCCACGCCTTCATCCGCTCGGAGTGCGAGGAGGCTGCCGTGCGCGGGGCGCTCAATGACGCCGCTCCGCTCTACCGTGACGCGCCCGAGGCGCATGAGGCAAGGGACGCCGGCGAGCGCACCATTCAGAACTTCCTGCGTGAAGCCTTGCCCGAGGCCCCGGAAACCGTCCGTGCACTGGCCGGCGGCCTGATCGGCGCGACGCTGAGTTCGGTGGGAAAGGATTTTTCAAGCAGCCCCCGCACCGACGCGGAGATCGAAGCCTATGCCGATGCGATGGCCGACATGTTCTGCGCCTATATTGCGAGCCTTGGACATAGCTGAGACTGGTCGCCGCGATTACTCGGCCGCCGAAGCCAGCGGCCTGACCCTGGCCATCATCGAGCGCAGCACGGCCGGCTTCAGCGGCTTGTTGATCACCGGCACGTCAAGCGCCGCGGCGGCGGCGCGGACCTCGGTGGAGCGGTCGGCGGTGACCAGCACGGCCGGCAGGTCCCGGCCGTGGATGTCACGCAGCCTGGCGATCACGTCGAGACCACTCCTGCCGTCGAGATGATAGTCGGCAAGCACGATGTCGGGACGATGGATGTCGGCCCTGGCGAAATCCTCCGAGCCGGAAAACGTGCCGACGCTGCAGCCCCAACCTTCGAGCAAAAGCCGCATGCCGTCGAGGATGCGGGCGTCGTTGTCGATGCACATGACGCGCAGCCCCGCCAGCGAGTTCGCGACGCGAGAAGGCGCCTTGGGCTCAACTTCGCGCCGCGGCGCCTCAACCGCCGCAACCGGCAGGATGACGGAAAAGCGCGTGCCTTTGCCCGGGTTGGAAAAGATCCGGATCTCGAGCCTGAGCACCCGCGCGATACGGTCGACGATGGAGAGGCCGAGGCCGAGGCCCTCAGCCTCGCGCACGCCTTCGTCGAGCCGGGTGAACTCGTTGAAGACCGTGTTCAGCTTGTCGCCGGCAATGCCGATGCCGGTGTCGATCACCTGGATTTCGGCGAGCTCGCCGCGCCGCCGCACACCGACGAGGATGCGGCCATGGCGCGTGTATTTGATGGCGTTGGAGACCAGGTTCTGGATCAGCCGGCGCAACAGGTTGCGGTCCGTCATCACGCTGAGCGACGAGGCCATGATCGTCAGGTCGAGTTTCTTTTCTGCGGCAAGAGGCTGGAAGTCGTTGCCGATCTGGCGCAGCAGCCCGTCCAGGCGGAAGGCGCTGTTATCCGGCTTCATGGCGCCGGCGTCGAGGCGCGAAATGTCGAGCACGGCGCCCAGGATCGTCTCGACCGATTCCAGCGAGGATTCGATGTTGACGGCGGCCTTGCCGGCCGGGCCCTTGCCGGCCTTTTCGATCAGCGACGAGCAGTAGAGCCTGGCGGCGTTGAGCGGCTGCAGGATGTCGTGGCCGGCGGCGGCGAGGAAGCGCGTCTTGCCGAGATTGGCCTCCTCGGCCAGCATCTGCGCCTGCGCCAGCTCCTCATTGACGCGCGTCAGTTCGATGGTGCGCGTCTTGACCCGCTGCTCCAGCGATTCATTGGCCCGCTTCAGCGCCAGATCCTGTTCGACGCGTCCCGAAATGTCGGCATAGGTGGCGACGATGCCGCCATCCGGCATCGGGTTGGAGCGCAATTCGATGATGCGGCCGCTGGTCTTCAATTCCATCTGCCACGGGCTGACGAAGCTGGTCAGCCGGTTGAGCATCGCCACGCGCTGGTCGGCCGGGATATCGCCGCGCTCGGCAAGGTGGCGCAGGATAAGGTCGAGCGAGACGCCGACCTGGCCCATCTCGTCGGGCAGGTCGAACAGCGCGCGATATTGTCTGTTCCAGCAGATCAGGCGGAAATCCCGGTCGAAGACGGTGATGCCCTGTTCCATCTGGTCGAGCGCGATCTGAAGCAAGTCGCGATTGTGCTGCAACGCCTCGGTGGCGTCGTCGAGCAGGCGGAAGGCATCCTTGGATTCGCGGTCGTTGCGGCGAAACAAAAGTGACAGGATCAGCCGCGCCGACGACGAGCCGACCGCGCTCGCCAGCAGCTGCTCGGAAAAGCGGATGACATCCATGCTGGCCTGCTCATTGCCGTGCAGCGAGACGCCGGTGCTTTTCTCGAAGGACTGGAAGGAGCGCTCGGTGCGCTCGACGCCGAGATAGCGCGATATGGTGTCCTTGAGGAGGTTGACGGTAATGGCGGTGCGGAAGCGGCGCAGGCTGGGCATCGGGCCGGACTCGCGCGGCACGAAGATTGACGCCTGGATGCGCTCCAGCGGCACCGACGCGCGCGACAGTGAGCCGAGGACAAAAAACAGCGTGTTGACGGACAGGCTCCAGAGCACGCCGTGGTTCAACGGCTCGGCGACGGTGCCGAACAAGGCCTGCGGCCGCAGCGCCTCGAAGCCGAACAGCCCTTGCACGACGATGTCGGCATCGGGCGCCGACAGCGAAGGCAAAAGCAGCGTGTAGCCCCAGACGAGGATGCCGGCGACCATGCCGAGTGCAGCGCCACGGCCGTTGGCGCCGCGCCAGATCAGCCCGCCGATCAGCGCCGGCGCGAATTGGGCGATGGCCGCGAACGACATCAGGCCGATCGACGACAGCCGCGCCGCGTTGGTGCTCTCGCGGTAGTAGAGGAAGGCGATGAACAGAAGGATGAAGATCGCGCCGCGCCGCACATTGAGGATCAGCGTCGACCAGTCCTCGTTCTCAGACGTCGTGGTCTTGAGCAGCCGGCGCACGAACAGCGGGATGACGAGATCGTTGGAGATCATGATCGACAGTGCCACGCTTTCGACGATGACCATGGCAGTCGCCGCCGACAGGCCGCCGATAAAGGCCGCCATGGCCAGCACGTCATGGCCGCTGAACAGCGGCAGCGACAGCACATAGAGATCGCTGCTGGTCCTGGTGCCGACCAGCGCCAGGCCGGCGAAGGCAATCGGCAGCACGAACAGGTTGATCGCCACGAGATAGAGCGGAAACACCCAGGTCGCAGTGCGCAATTCGGCCTCGCCGCGGTTCTCGACGATGGTGACGTAGAACTGGCGCGGCAGCATGATGATGGCAAAGCCGCTCAAACAGGTCAGCACCAGCCAGGTGGCGAGCGAAGTGTTGTAGCCCATCGCCTGCCGCACCTGGTTGTTTTCGGCCAGTTTGTCGATCATGTCGCCCGGTCCGCCGAAGATCAGGAAGGTGACCATCAGACCGATCGCCAGGAAGGCGGCGAGCTTGACCACGGTCTCGACCGCCACGGCCAGCACCAGTCCATCCTGGTGTTCGGTAGCATCGGCGTGGCGGGTGCCGAACAGCACCGCAAACAGTGCCAGAAGCATGGCCACGACCAGCGAGATGTCGCTGACGAACGGATCGAAGGACGGCGGCGATCCCGTATAGTGCTCGACCATCAGGCCGACCGAACCGGAAATCGCCTTCAACTGCAGCGCGATATAGGGCACAGCGCCGATGGTGGCGATCAGCGTGGCGATCGCCGAGACGGCAAAACTCTTGCCATAGCGGGCGCCGAGGAAGTCGGCGATCGAGGTGATCTTCTCGCTCTTGGCCAGCCGCACGATGCGGTTGAGCAGCGGAAAGCCGAACACGAACACCAGCACCGGGCCGGTATAGATGCCGAGGAATTCGAGGCCGCGCTCGGAGGACAGGCCGACCGAGCCGAAGAAGGTCCATGACGTGCAGTAGATGGCAAGGCTGAGCGCGTAGATGAAGGGCCGGGCACGACCGGGCCCGGAAGCCGCCGAACGCCGGTCGCCGAGACTGGCGATGACGAACAGCAGCGTCACATAGGCGACGGCAATGATGACGATGAACCAGCCCTGCACGGCTCGAAAGTCCTCCTCCAGCCAGTATTCATGCAACTTGGCCTGACGCAATCACAGCTTTGGGGTCGAGTCCATCGCGGCTTTCGGCGCATGGCTAAGACGAGCCGCCCGGTGGAGCTCGTGACCTAAGGTAAGGAGAAAGCGGTGTTTTCCGGCTTTTGCTTCTGTTGCAACCGCAGGTTTTTGTTATGGTATGCGCGGGCCGGCGCCGGAGGACGCGGCCTGCCATGACAAGGAGGGTCGAATGCTGAAAGAATTCCAGGAATTCATTTCCAAGGGCAATGTGATGGACCTGGCCGTCGGCGTCATCATCGGCGCTGCCTTCGGCAAGATTGTCACTTCGCTGGTCGACGACGTCATCATGCCGATCGTCGGCGCGATCTTCGGCGGACTGGATTTCAACAACTACTTCCTGGGACTTTCCTCGGCCGTCAACGCCCCGACTCTGGATGCGGCCAAGGGGCAGGGCGCGGTCCTTGCCTATGGCAGCTTCATCACCGCGACGCTGAACTTCCTCATCCTTGCCTTCATCATCTTCCTGATGGTCAAGGCGGTGAACAACCTGCGCAAGCGGCTTGAGCGCGAGAAGCCCGCCGCCCCGGCTGCTCCACCGCCGGCCGATGTCGCTTTGCTCACCGAAATTCGCGATCTCCTCGCCAGGAAATAGCTGCGAGGCAGGCTCCTGGACCAAAACCCCGGTCGTCCGCGGCCGGGGTTTTCTGTTTTCGCTTCTGCTAAGAGCAATTCCAGGAAAAGTGTGAAACGGTTTTCCGTCCGGAGTTGCGTAAAAACAAAGACATGGAGCGGTTCGGCGTTCCTTCAGACGATGAACCGCTCTATGAGCACTCGCTCGATATCAAAACGGACCTGTCCATGACCCTGATCGATAGCTTGCGCGCCGAAGCCGTGGCCGCACCCGAAAGCGGCATTGTCGCCGTCGTCAATTACGGCCGTACGCGCGAGGGCATGATCCCGCTCTGGGCCGGCGAAGGCGATTTGCCGACGCCTGCCTTCATCTCGGAGGCTGCTGCCAAGGGGCTCGCCAATGGCGAGACCTTCTACACCTGGCAGAAGGGCATTCCGGAGCTCAGGCAAGCGCTTTCGCGCTACTATGCCAGGCATTTCGGCAAGAATTTCGCCGAGGAGGAATTCATCGCCACCGGCTCCGGCATGCATGCCATCCAGCTGGCGCTTGCCGCCGTCGCCGGCAGTGGCGACGAGGTTGTCTATCTGTCGCCGGCCTGGCCGAATTTCGCCGCTGCCGCCGGTGTCTCCGGCGCTACTCCCGTAGCTGTCACGCTCGACCAGTCCGGCAATGGCTGGTCCTGCGATGTCGACAAGATAGCTGCCGCGGTGACACCGCGCACCAAAGCCCTGTTCGTCAACACGCCGTCCAACCCGACTGGTTGGACCGCCGACAGGGAAACGCTGCAGGCGATCCTCGACCTCGCCCGCGAAAAGGGCCTGTGGATCATCGCCGACGAGATCTATTCGCTGTTCCACTACGGCCACGGCCGCGCGCCGTCCTTCCTCGACATTTCGGCCGCGGAAGACCGCATCCTGTTCGTCAACTCCTTTTCCAAGAATTGGGCGATGACCGGCTGGCGCATCGGCTGGATCAAGACCCATCCCGACCTGCAGCAGGTGTTCGAGAACCTGATCCAGTATTCGACCTCGGGTGTCGCTCAGTTCATGCAGCGCGGCGCGGTCGCCGCCCTCGACCACGGCGATGCCTTCATCGTCGAGCAGGTGGAGCGCGCGCACGCGGCGCGCGATCTCGTCTGCGACATAATCGGCGCCACCGGCAAGGCACGGTTCACCGTACCGCAGGGCGCGTTTTATCTGTTCTTCACGGTCGACGGCCTTACGGACCCGCGCCGGGCCGCCTTCGACATCGTCGACAAGGCCAATGTCGGCCTGGCCCCGGGAACGGCCTTCGGCCCGGGCGGCGAAGCGTTTTTGCGGCTGTGTTTCCACCGCCGCCTCGATCAGCTCGAGGAAGCGGCACACCGGCTGGCGGGGTGGATGAAGACCGTTTGAGCAGGCGGCGGCTTCAGCCGCCCGACTTCGGCACCAACAGCGGAACAATCCGGTCGCTCTTGGCGACAGCGGGCCGTCCGGCGGAGCCGTAGGGAATGCCGAGCGCATCCCAGGTCTCGACCAGCGCATCCTGCAGTCCTGCAATC